>DASWMN010000038.1:0-2899 GCA_036399735.1 Telluria sp.
ATGGTGAAACTGCATGGCGCCCAGATGCTGCGCTACAAGGGCGTGCTGAACATTAAAGGGGAAAACCGGCGCGCCATTTTCCAGGGTGTGCATATGCTGATGACCTCAGAGTTCGGCGCGCCGTGGAAAAAAACCGAAAAGCGCGAGAGCCGCATGGTCTTCATCGGACGTGACTTGCCAAAGGATTTGCTGCTCGACGGCTTGAGCGATTGCGCGGCAGGCGCGGCGCGCGCCTCTCTGCCAATATGAGCTTTGCTGCGGTGCGGAGGTGCGGCTGGCGTCACGCCGCGACCATGCAGGTCGAAACTGTCGAACGGCAGCCGCGCATGGTGGCATGCTTGCTGCGTATTTCGGTCAACGTGACCGCTCATTCCGGTCTATCGTGACCGCTGCGCATGAATTGATGTTACGCGGTTAAATTGTAATGGCTGCGGTCACGATGGGTCGGTATTTATCTCCTTTTTGCGGGTTTTGGGACGCTCGGCACGCAGCGAGTCGCCGGTCAGCGTGAAGCGGTGGTTGCGCTGCATGATGCGGTCGAGGATGGCGTCGGCAATCGTGGCGTCGCCAATCCAGGCATGCCAGTGTTCGACCGGCAGTTGGCTGGTAATGATGGTGGCCTTGCTGCCGGCACGGTCGTCGATGATTTCCAGCAAATCTGAACGCGTCATACCGTCGATGGTGCCCATGCCCCAGTCGTCCAGGACCAGCACGTCGGTCTTTGCCAGTTGATGAAGCCATTTGCCGAAGGCGCCGCTGCCGTGCCGTATGCGCAGTTCTTCCTGTAGACGGGGTACACGCTGGTATATCGCTGAGTATCCGCGCCGGCAGGCGTACTGCGCCAACGCGCAGGCCAGCCACGATTTGCCGGCACCGGTCGGGCCGGTGACCAGCACGCTGTGACCGGCGCTGACCCAGTCGCCCAGGGCCAGGCTCATCACCTCGCGACGGTCGATGCCGCGGCCGGCGCGGGCGTCTATGTCTTCGATCGCAGCCTGCGCATATTTAAGATGCGCGTTCTTCAGCAGCCGTACCAGCTTGCGGTCGTTGCGGGCGTGGACCTCGCGGTCGATCAGCAGCGCAATGCGTTCTTCGAAGCTCATGGCAGCCATGCCGGGTTGCGCCAGTTGTTCTTCAAGGCCGGCCGCCAGGCCGTCCAGTTTCAGGGTGCGCAGTTGCGCCAGGGTGGTGTGCATCATCATGTCATATCCTTATTGGTAGTAGCCGGGGCCGCGCAGGTGGGCATGCTCGGGGCTGACCCATTCGTCGGCAACCACGGGGACGCTTTGATCGCGGTTGTTCTTCAGGATGTCGTTGACGTGACGGTACTGGCAGGCGCCGATCTGCAGGGCCAGCATGCAGGCTGCCTCCAGCCTCACCTTTCCATAGCGCTTGGCCAGCGACAGCAGGCCCAGGCAGGCACGGTAACCATGCTCCGGATGCCGGTTTTCCGCCATCAGGCGCGTCACCGCTTCGGCGGTCGCCGGCCCGATGCTGGTCCCCCAGTGGATCAGTCGTTGCGGCGTCCATTCCATGTGCGCGCGATGCGCCGCCGGCATGTGCGCGGCGGTGGTGGTGAAGCCGCCGACCCGCCCGTTGCGGGCATGGCTTGCAACCCGCTGGCCGCGATGAAGCAGCTCGACCACCGCCGTCGTGATACGCGCCTCCAGCATCTGGC
Source organism: Telluria sp. (assembly GCA_036399735.1). Taxonomy (GTDB): domain Bacteria; phylum Pseudomonadota; class Gammaproteobacteria; order Burkholderiales; family Burkholderiaceae_D; genus Telluria_A. The sequence goes on from DASWMN010000038.1 coordinate 1,679, forward strand.
CGACCAGCGTTTGCGGCACGCTGTAGCGGTGGCGCTCGACTTCGACGTGGTAGTCGATGTGGACCTTGACGGTCTTGAAGCGGGCCATCTCGTAGCGCTGCAGTGGCAGTGGCAACAGGACCGGCGCGTCGATTTCAGCGAAGGTGCTGGCGCGGCTGCCGGGCAGCTTCTGGAACGGCTTGTCATTAAGCCGCGTGAGCAACGGCGCCATAGCCGCATTGACCTCGTGCACGCTGGCGAACTGCTGGTGCCGCAGGCGCGCCATGATCCATCGCTCGACGATCTGCACCGCCGATTCGGCCTTTGCCTTGTCTTGCGGGTGATATGGCCGCGCCGGCAAGACCGAGGTGCCATAGTGGCGGGCGAAGTCGAGCACGGTGTCGTTGGCGCGTGGCTCGTAGCGATTCGCATCCGAGATCATCGCCTTCGGGTTGTCGGGAACGATGAGCTGCGTCACGCCGCCGTAGAACGCCAGCGCACGCACCGTCGACTCGATCCAGTCACCCATCGTCTCCGACGGCGTGGCGCAGGCGTAGGTGTAGCTGGAGGCGCCGAGTGCGGCCACGAAGATATGCGCGCGCCCGCCGTCGGTAAGCGCGATGGTGGGGCCGGCATAATCGATGAACAGCTTCTCGCCAGCGCGGTGCACCTGGCGCATTGAGCGCTTGAGCTGTTTGGCGAAGCGGCGGTAGTTCTCGCAGAACTGGGTGTAGCCGTAGGTCTGGCAGTCCGCATGGTCGGCCCGGTGCTCTTCCCACAGCAGCATCAAGGTCATGCCCTTGCGGTGCAGTTCCCGGTGCAGGCGCCCATAGTCGGGTTGGATTTGGTTGCGGGGGCGTTCCGGTGCTGCCAGCAGACGACGTTGCAGCGCTGCTTCGTCCATCGCTTGCACCGCCGGCCAGTCCAGGCCCGCTGCTGCTGCCAGCCCGGCGTATTTGGTGACGACGCTCTTTGAAATCGCCAGGGCAGCAGCGATCTGCTGGTGCGACAGTTTGGCGTCCAGCTTCAGCCTGAGTACGTCTTTTATCTTACGCATATTAATCCTTGGTACAGGCACGTCATCTCCAGGCAAAAGCCGGAAGCGTACCTGTTAGGTTGCTATATGCGTAACATCAATTCGGTGTCGTACGGCACCGTTCCGGTATCGTGACCAGTCATTCCGGTATCGTGACCGTTCATTCCGGTTGATGCCAAAATCGGTCACGATAGAGCGGAATGGGC
>DASWMN010000039.1:0-3098 GCA_036399735.1 Telluria sp.
GGTCTGGACCGGGATGATGCCCGCGAGTGATGTCAGCGCAGCCTGGCTGGCATACTGGATTGGCGACATGGCCGGCGTGATTGTGATGGCCCCGCTGTTTGCAGGCCTGGTCAGCGCGGTCTATCCGCGCGCCGCCTCGATCTTCGGTGCCACCTTCAGGCTGCGCCACCAGCCGGCCACGGCGCGCTTCAAGTACAAGCTGCTGCTCAATCTGACGCTGCTGGCCGGATCGATGCTGCTCGCTTATGTCACGCGCTCGCAGAACAGCGCGTTTGCGATCTTCTTCCTGGTGATTCCTTACATGTGGATCGCCTGTACCGAATCGGCCTTCTACAACGTGCTGGCGGTCGCCATGGGCAGCTTCGTGATTGCCTTGCTGGTGCATGCGCTGGAGCTGAAAGAGTTCGTGATGGTGTACCAGTTTGCGATCAATGTGATCGCCGCCAATGCGCTGTTCGGGCTGGCACTGCCGACCCTGATCTCCGACAACGACAAGCTGCGCCGCGTGGCCGAAACCGATGGCCTGACCGGCGCCGCCTCGCGTGCCTGCCTGGAACGCCAGGCGCGCCACGAGATCGAGCGCTGCCGCCACACCGGTGAAGCGCTGGCGCTGGTGGTGTTCGACATCGACTACTTCAAGAAAATCAATGACCTGTTCGGGCACGCGATGGGTGATACCGCACTGCGCAAAGTGTGTGCGATCGCGCAGCGCAATCTGCGCCCGTCCGACATGTTGGGCAGGGTCGGCGGTGACGAGTTTGTCGCTCTGCTGCCCGGGATCGGGCTGGAGGCGGCACTGGCGATTGCCGAGCGCGTCCGAATGCAGGTGCATGCCAGCGAACTGGAAGACGCGCTGCAGATGACGGCCAGCTTCGGCGTGGCCCAGCTGCTCGACGGTGAACACTACGAAGCGATCTTCGAGCGCGCCGACCGCGCCCTGTACCTGGCCAAGCAACAGGGCCGCAACCGCGCGGCGACGCTGGCGGCTTAAGGCGTTGCGGCGCTTGCCTGCGCAACTGGCGGCGGCGCGCGGCGCAGCCAGCCCAGCATGCGCTCGTGGCCGACGCGGTACTGCGCGCCATCGCGCACCAGTGGAAAGCGTTCGCGCGCTGCACCGAACGGTCCGGCATTCTGCTGAATCACTTCGATGAAATCGTCGCCGACGGCGCTGACAATGGCGACATGGCCGTACCGGTTGAATAGCCATGGTGCAAACACGACCAGGTCTTCTGGTGCCGGGGCGGCGCTGCCGCCATTGCGAAACTGCAGCAGGTTGCGCGCCGGATTCAGGGCGCCGTCTGCCACGCTGGCCGAAAAGAATTCCTTTGCGTGCCCCATAGAATCGGGCATCTTGTGCGCGAAGCGCTCGTAGTAATAGCGTTTGACGAACTCCACGCACTGGTAGCGCAGGCCGAGGTTGTAGCCATCGGCGGTGGTGTTGCGGCCTTCGGTGTGGTTGATCGCGCCGTTGTAGTAGACCACCACGCCATTGAACTGATCGAGCTGGTCGCCGGCCGCATGGTTCAGGTTGGAATTGATGCGCGTGGCGCCCAGATAGCCGGCCGCCAGCAGTGCAGCGGCGGCGCACAGCGCCGCGACGATGCGGGGGCGCCGCACCTTAATTGCGTTCGCGCTCGACGCGGGTGACGCCGGCGACACCACGCAGATTGCGGATCAGATGCGCCAGGTGGACGCGGTCCTTGACCTGGATGGTAAAGCGCAGCTGGGTCATGACGTGTTCGTCGTCCTCGTCCATGCCGACGTAGGAGATGTTGGCGTCGGATTCGCCGATCTCGGCGGCCACGCGCGCCAGGATGCCTTTTTCGTTGTTGATGAGAAGGCGGATGCGGCAGTCGAAGCGGCGGTTCACTTCCTGGCCCCACTGAACCGGGATCCAGCGGTCGGGCTCTTTGGCGCGGGTGCGCTTGGCGGCCACGCAGTCATGGGTGTGCACGATCAGGCCCTGGTCGCGGCGCAGCTGGCCGACCACCTGGTCGCCCGGGATCGGCAGGCAGCATGGCGCCAGTTGCACCGACACGCCCTCGGCGCCGTAAATGGTGACGGGATCGAGCTCGCTGGCGCTGGCATGCTGGGTCGACGGGACCGAGACCAGGTCGTCGTCGATCAGGCCGAAGATGTGGCGCGCCACCAGGGCGGCCATGCGCTTGCCGATGCCGATGTCCGCATACAGCTCGTCCATGGTGTTGGCGGATGACTCGTTGAGCAGCTTTTCGATGGTGGCGTCGGGCAGGTCGGGGCGGATGTTGAGCGCCGTGAGTGCCTGCGACAGCAGTTCCTGGCCCAGTTCGACCGATTCGTTCAGGTTGATGGTGCGCAGGTGGTGGCGGATTGCCGAACGCGCTTTGCCGGTTCGCACGAACGCCAGCCAGGTCGGGCTCGGGCGCGAGTTCGGGTCGGTGACGATTTCGATGATGTCGCCGTTGCGCAGTTCGGTGCGCAGGGTGGCTGCCTCGTGGTTGATCTTGACCGCCACGGTATGGTCGCCAATGCCGGTGTGGATGGTGTAGGCAAAGTCGAGCGCGGTAGCGCCGCGCGGCAGCGCGATGATCTTCGACTTGGGCGTGAACACGTACACGGAATCGGGGAACAGGTCGACCTTGACGTGTTCGAGGAACTCGGCCGAGTCGCCGGTCTGCTGCTGAATGTCGAGCAGCGACTGCAGCCAGGCGTGGGTACGCTGCTGCAGGTCCGACAGATTGGACTCGCCGTTTTTATACAGCCAGTGCGCGGCCACGCCCGATTCGGCGGTGCGGTGCATTTCCTGGGTGCGGATCTGGAATTCGACCGGGGTGCCGTAGGGGCCGATCAGCGTGGTGTGCAGCGACTGGTAGCCGTTGAGCTTGCGGATCGCGATGTAGTCCTTGAACTTGCCCGGCATTGGCTTGTACAGGCCGTGCAGGGTGCCGAGGGCGACATAACAGTTGGCGAAATTGTCGACCACCACGCGAAAGCCGTACACGTCGAGCACCTGCGAGAACGACAGGCGCTTGCTGCGCATTTTTTTGTAGATGCCGTACAGGGTCTTTTCGCGGCCATACACTTCGGCCTCCAGATCGGCGGTGGCGAGCGTGCTCTTG
>DASWMN010000040.1:0-3148 GCA_036399735.1 Telluria sp.
GCCGCCCGCAGGTTCGCATGAAGCCAGCCGCGCTGCCAGCCATGTCCTTCGCACCGATGCGCCAGATCGGGCCGCTGCTGCTCGCCCTGTTCGCCATCGTCGTGGGCATGGCTGTGCCGGCGTTCGTGACGGCGGTGGGCGGCAGCCCGGCCAAGGCGCTGATTCTGCCGGCCTTGCTGCTGCTGGTGATGCTGCTGGCCGTCAGCCGGGTGCTGCTCCTGAGCGGCATTCTGCTGCTGCGCGCGTTTTGCGATGTGTTTTTCGATGCGACCCGCATCTCCCTGGGGGCGACCCAGATTGGCCTGGGCTTCCTGGTCAATGTGTTCGTGATCATGATCGCGCTGCTGCTGGTGATCGAGAAGCCGCGCCTGCTGCCTAAAAAGATGTTCCTGCTGTGGCTGCCTTTCCTGCTGTGCGGCCTGGTCGGCGTGGTAACGGCGCCGGCGCTGGCCGATGCCCTGCGCGGCTATCTGGCGCAAATGTCATACTGCGCCATTTTCGTGTGCGCCTTCTATGTGGTGCGCACGCCCGAGGATTTCAAACGCTGCGCGCGCATCGTGCTGTATTCGTCCGTGCTGCCGCTGCTGTACGGGATCATCGATATCGCCATCAAGGGCGGGGTGCATGGCCCCAACGGCGCGCGTCTGCAAAGTACCTTTGCCCACCCCAACATCTACGCCTTCTACCTGACTCTGGTGATCGCGCTCGGCTTCTACGTCCTGAAAAGCGACACCTACCAGCTGGAAAAGCGCCACCGCGTGGGCCTGGGCGGCTACCTGATGCTGCTCTTGGGGATGCTGGCGCTGACCCAGACCCGCAGCGCCTGGATCGCCTGCGGCGCCATGTTTGTCGGCTACGGCCTGCTGTTCGAGCGCCGTTACCTGGTCTACATGCTGGTGGTGCCGATGCTGGCCCTGTTGATTCCCGACGTGCGCGACCGCGTGCTCGATCTGGGCGCCGGAAACGAGGTCAAGCAATACGCCAAGCTCAATTCCTTTGCCTGGCGCCTGTATATCTGGGAATCGGGCCTGCAATGGATGCGGCCGTCGCACTACCTGTTCGGCTATGGCCTGGAATCGTTCCAGTTTTATTCGCCGACCTTCTTCCCGCTGGCCGGCAAAACCCACTTCGGTGCCCACAGCATGTATGTGCAGTGGCTGTTCGAATTGGGCGCGATTGGCATGCTGGCTTGCCTGTGGGTGTATGGCCGCGTGATGTGGACCCTCAAGGGCCTGATCGCGTTCGACAAGCTGGGTGCCTTCGTGCTGATCGTGATGATGCTGCAATACCTGATCGTGTCGGCCTCCGACAACATGGCCGCCTATCTGGCCTTTAACTGGTACTTCTGGTTCGTGCTTGGCAGCGGCTGCGCCTTGCTGACCCACGGGGCCAGGCCGAAGGAGGGTGCATGAGCGCCGAACGCCTGCACGCGCCGCAGCTGCCGGTTCTGAACGGCTGGCGCGGCCTGAGCATCCTGCTGGTACTGGCCGCGCATCTGGCGCCGCTGGGCCCGAAAAGCTGGCAGCTCAATTACAGTTCCGGCATTTTGGGCATGGCCATCTTCTTCACGCTGTCCGGCTACCTGATCACCGCGGCACTGCTGCGCGAGCCGCGCGTGCGTGCTTTCCTGGTGCGCCGCTTCACGCGCGTGGTGCCGCTGGCCTGGCTGTACTTTGTGATTGCGCTGGTCGCTTCCGACGCCAGCGTGGCCGAGTGGTTCGCGCACTTTCTGTTTTACGGCAACCTGCCGCCGCGCCAGCTGGTGCCCCTGACCCTGCACATGTGGAGCCTGTGCGTGGAAGTGCAGTTTTATATTGCAGCGGCCATTCTGGTGGGATTCCTGCGCGCGCGCGGCCTGTGGCTGCTGCCGCTGCTGGGCGTGCTGTTTACCGCGCTGCGCGTGTGGCAGGGCGTGTATGCCTCCGATATCAGTTATTTCCGGATCGACGAGATTTTGGCCGGCTGCACCCTGGCCCTGCTGATGCATGCCGATGCCGGCGCCAGCATGCGCGCGCAGCTGGCGCGGGTGCCGCAGTGGCCGCTGCTGGCCTTGCTGGTGCTGTCGTGCATGCCGATCGGCGCCTGGCTCAATTTTGCCCGGCCCTATCTGGCCGCACTGCTGGTTGGCGCCACCATGGTTGCGCCCAACACGGGCCTGGTACGCAGTCTGGACCAGCGTTTCCTGCTGTATCTGGCCGTGATCTCGTACGCGCTGTACGTGATTCACCCGCTGCTAGCGGCCACCTGGCTGGGCGAGGGCGACCTGGTCGAAAAATACGCCAAGCGGCCGCTGCTGCTTGCTGCCGTGTTCGGGCTGGCGCATGTCTCGACTTACTACTTTGAACGCTGGTTCATCGAACATGGCCGCGTGCTGGCCAACCGCCTGAGCCGCAAGCGCGCGGCCGGCACCCCGTTTTCCGCTGCCGCCGTGATGCCGGTAGCCACGCCACTGACAGGAGAAAAAGATGGCGCTTGACCCCCACTGGGCCGCGGATCTGGCGCGCTACGGCATGCGCCATCCGCTGCTGAAAGAACAATCGGCCTGGGCCGTATGGACCTACCGCTTCGGGCGCCGCATTGACGCCCGCGCGCCGGGCCTGGCCAAGAAAGTACTCACGCGCTGCTACTGGCTGCTGTTCCGCTTGGTGGAGACCGCAGTGGGCGTCAGCCTGCCCAAGGCCGCCAGCATCGGGCCCGGTCTGCGCATCTGGCATTTTGGCGGCATTTTCCTGCACCCGGACAGCGTCATCGGCGCCAACTGCACGCTGCGCCAGGGCGTCACCATCGGCAACCGCGAAGCGGGCGGCCCGGTGCCGGTGCTCGGCGACGACGTGGACGTTGGCGCCTACGCCCAGCTGCTGGGCGGCATCCGCATCGGTAACGGCGCCAAGATCGGCGCACTGTCGGTGGTGCTGTGCGACGTGCCGGATGGCGCCACCGCGGTCGGCTCGCCAGCCCGCGTGATTCTGCGCGCAGAAGCGGGCAACACAATTCAATCGATAGGTCGCACATGAAAATCGCATATCTGGTCAACCAGTACCCTAAAGTGAGCCACAGCTTCATCCGGCGCGAAATTCTGGCGCTTGAACGCCAGGGCTTCGACGTCGAACGCATTGCCGTGCGCGGCTGGGGCGACACCCTGGTCGAC
>DASWMN010000041.1:0-9505 GCA_036399735.1 Telluria sp.
TGGGGCGCATGCGCGAGCGCATCGGCGCGGCGACCCGTATCGTGACCATTTCGCATTTCGTGGCCGAGGATGTGGTGCGCCACTTCCCCGAGGCGGCCGGCAAAATTTCGGTGATTTACTGCGGCACCAACTTCACCCGCGCGCCCGCCGGCCACCGGCCGCAGTACGAACCGCGCCAGCCTTTCCTGTTTACGATCGGGATGGTGTGCGAGAAAAAGAACTTCCACGTGCTGGTGCCGCTATTGCAGGGCAACGCCATGCAGCTCGTGATCGCCGGGATCGTCAAGGAAGGCTACCGCGACAGGATCATGGCCGCCGCCCGCGAACACGGCGTGGCCGAGCGCGTCATCATCACCGGCCCGGTGAGCACCCACGACAAGAACTGGTACTACGCGCACTGCCACGCCTTCCTGTTTCCCTCGCTGGCCGAGGGCTTCGGCTTGCCGGTGCTCGAAGCGATGCATCACGGTAAACCGGTGTTCCTGTCGACTTCCACCTCGCTGCCCGAAGTGGGCGGCGACGCCGCCTATTATTTCGAGAACTTCGAGCCAGCATCGATGCGCGCGGCACTGGCGGCGGGGCTGGCCGATTTTGCCGTCAGCGGCGGCGCAGCCAGGGCGCGTGCGCGCGCGGCCGGCTTTACGTGGGAAAATGCGGCGCGCGATTACCTGGCGCTGTACCGCGCGCTGCTCGCACCCCGGCTTTCCCCAGGCGCCGCCACAGTTTGAGCTTGCGGCTGGCCGCGCGTTTGAAGTTGAGCACCACGCCGCCGGCCAGCGCGCTTTCCACCTGGCGGATGATGACCGCATCGAGCGTGCGGTCGTTCGACATCATGTCGGCCCGGCCGGCCGTGGCCACCAGGGTGGCGCAGTCGTTGAACAGGCCGCCCACAAACAGGGGCTTGATCAGTTCACGCACGCGCTTGCCGTCGGCGCGCGGCAGGCGGTAGGAATTCTTGACCACGCCGACATAAAAGTAGGCCGCGGCGACATCGAAATGGCGCCGCACCGAGTCCGGCACCGCGCAGGCCTGCAGATGGCGGCGCGCCACCGGCAGGGCGGAGGCGAAATCGAGGCACCATTTTTCGGACACCGCCGTCTCGGCCGCGTGCTGGCGGTAATCGATGACCGGATGCGGCAAGTGCACCAGCGATCTGCACTGGCCGAGCAGGCGCGGCACGGTCGCCACGTCCTCGAACATGCGCTCGGGCGGGAACACGGGCGCCGGCAGCTGCGCGTAGATCTCGCGCCGGAACACATTCGACCAGATATACATCTGGCGGTCGGCAAAGAAGGTGTTGAGGATGGCTTCCTGGTCGCAAAGGCGTTTGCCGACCGGGTAGCCGAGGCGTACCGCGCGCGTTTTCGCCGGGTCCTGCGGATCCCAGAAACGGAAGTCGCAGGCCAGCACGTCGGGCGCGCTGGCGGCGATCGCCTGGTCCATCGCGCCCAGGGCGCCGGGCAGCAGCACATCGTCGCCATCGACAAAGGCGATGTAGTCGCCCTGGGCCACGCGCAGGCAGTGGTTGCGGGCGCTGGCCATGCCGCCGCGCTCCTGGCTGAAAATGTGGAAATTGGTGCCGGCCCAGGCTTCCTGCGCCTTGAAGGCCAGCGCCAGGGTGTTGTCGCGCGAACCGTCGTCGACCACAATCAGTTCATGGTGCGGGCGCAGCTGGCTCAGGATCGATTGCAGACACTGGTCGATATAGCGCTGCACGTTCTGCGCGGGGACGACAATGCTGATCGAGGCGTGCATGGTCAGGCGCTGCCGTGCGAGCGTAGTCCCTGAGTCGCAAGGACGGTCTTGGCGGCGGCCCGCTCGAGCACCACGCGCCGGTTGGACGATTCCTGGTCGCGCTTGGCCTCGCGGTGCCACAGGTGGAACACTTCGGTGGCGAAGGCGCCATCCTTGCGCATGATGCCCGCGTTGAACAGGCGCACCACCAGGTCGGAGTCTTCGTGGCCCCAGCCGAGGAAGCTTTCATCGAAGCCGTCCACGGCGTCGAGATCGGCGCGCCACACGCCCAGGTTGCAGCTCTTGATGCGGCGCCAGGTGAAGTGGCGGCTTTCGCGGCCCATGTCGGGCCAGCGCAGCAGCACCTGCAGCACCTTGTTGAAGTCCCCGCGCAGGCGCCAGCCCAGTTTGCGCAGGGCGCTGGCCCCCGGCAGGTCGATGTGTTCGGTCAGAATGCGCTCGGTCAGGGCGGCGCTGAGCAGCACGCGGCTGCCCGATACCAGGTAGCCGGGCTTGGCCAGCTTGCGGTGCTGGGCGATGAAGTCGCGCTGGGGCATGCAATCGCCGTCGAGGAACACAATATAGTCGCCGCGCGCGGCCAGGGTGCCGCGGTTGCGTGCCATGGCCGCGCGGAAGCCGTCATCAGGCTGCCAGACGTGCTGCAGGGGCACCGGCGACCGCGCTTTCAGGCTGTCCACACAGGCCTTCGTGTTGGCAGTGGAGCCGTCATCAGCGATAATGATTTCGAAATTCGTATCGCTCTGGGCAAAACACGCCTGGACCACGGCCGCCAGTGCGTCGGGCCGGTTGTAGGTCGTAATGACAACGGAAATGAATGGTGATTGCTGCATGGGTGGCAAATGAGCGTCCGGACGCATATGGTAGCAAGAATATCCCACTAGAAGATGAATGAACACTAACTTGATGAAAACGCTGGGGTCGAAGCAGGCCATCACCGCCGTCCTGATGTTTCTGCTTCCCTTCCTCAGCGTCACGACGCTGTCGAGTACCAGCGCCTGCAGTTTCCTGTTTTTCCTGTTTGCACTAGCCAATTTCTCCCATTGCCGCTCAGCAGTAACCCGCCATTGGCACGCCGTGCGCTGGGTGGTGCTGGCGTTCGCCGCGCACTTCCTGTTTGTACTGGCCTGTTTCCTGCTGCGCAGCGAAGCGATTCTGGGCAGCCTCGAAAAGCCTTTGCGCATGCTGCTCGCGGTCAGCGCGCTGGCCCTGGTGCTGGCGTATCGTCCGGACCGGCGCCTGTTGTGGTGGGGCGTGACCGGTGGCGCCCTCGGCGGCGCGCTACTGGTCGCGTATCAGCGCGTGGTGCAAGACATCGACCGCCCGGGTGGTTTTCTGAATGCGATCACCACCGGCGACTTGCTGGTCTGTCTGGGCTTGCTGGCCCTGGCCGCTGAAATCGATCTGCGCGGGACCCGCAACTGGCGCTGGGCCGTGCTTGGCATCGCGGCGGGCCTGGGCGGCGCGCTCATCACCGGCACCCGCGGCGGCGCCGTTTCGCTGCTGCTGGCGGTGCTGCTGCTGATCCGTTATGCGCCCATCCTGGGCGGCCAGCGTGTGCGCGCGCTGCTGCTGGCAGGCCTGGCCCTGACGGGCGCCAGCTACTTCGTCCCCCAGACCGGCGTGGCCGAGCGGCTGAGCCAGGGCGTGGACGACGTGGAAACGTATTTCGCCGGCGGCTCGGCCTTTACCAATGTGGGCATCCGCCTGGCCCTGTGGAAGGAGGCGTCGCTGCATATTGCCGCCCATCCGCTGCTCGGCATCGACCCCGTGCGCGCCAAGCGCGAGGAGCGCAAAATGGTCGCGGCGGGCCTGGTCGATCCAGTGGTGCTCGATACCGTGCACTATCATAACGACAGCATGCAGATGCTGGTGACCGGCGGCCTGCTCGGCTGGCTGGCGTGGCTGACGACGCTGGCCGCGCCGCTGCTGTTCTTTACGCGCCAGCTGCGTGTGGCGGCGCATGCGCAGCCCGACCGGCAGCGCGTGGCGCCCTCGCTGGCCGGCGCACTGGTGGTGCTGGCCTTCTTTGGTTTCGGGCTGACCGAAGTGATATTCTGGTCGGTCAAGGCCAGCCTTTTTTACGCCCTGACGGTGTTTGTGCTCATGGGTCTGTGCCTGAACGCGAAAGAACAAGATGGACAATAAAGAGATCGTTGCGCGCTTGCTGGCGGTGGTGAAACCCTACCGCAACCGCGCGATTCTGTCGTTCGTGGCGATGGCCGGTACCGCGGTGACCGAGCCGGCGCTCGGTTACGCGCTCAAGCTCCTGATCGACAAGGGCTTCGGTCCGAACAAGGTCGAATTCAGCCTGTGGCTGGTGCCGCTGATCCTGCTGTCGATCTTCGTCGGACGCGGCATCTTTACGTTTTCGACCGCTTATCTGAACAACTGGATCATCAGCCGCGTGCTCAACGACCTGCGGCGCATGGTGTTCGACCGCCTGCTGCGGCTGCCCGTGGCGCGCTTTCACGAGGAGTCGCCCGGCAAGATCATCAATACCGTGATCGCCGAAGTGCGCAACGTGGTCGACATGATCAACTCCGTGTTCGTAGCCTATGTGCGCGACAGCCTGGTCATCGCCGGCCTGCTGGGCATGCTGCTCTACCTGAACTGGCGCCTGACCCTGATCGCCCTGTTCATCATGCCGGTCACCGCGCTGATCGTACGCACCACCGCCAAGCGCCTGCGTCGCCTGTCGCGCGACAACCAGCGCGTGACCGGCGAAATGACCCAGGTGGTCGAAGAAGCGGCGCGCGGACACCAGGTGATCCGCGTGTTCGCGGGCGAACGCTATGAACGCAAACGCTTCGAGCAGCGCAGCGCCGCCATGCTTGGTTTTTCGCAACGCATGACGGTGGCCAGTGCGGCCACGGTGCCGATCACCCAGACCGCCACCGCGATGGCGGTATCGGTCGTGATCGTGATTGCCATGAGCACCGGCATGACGCAGGGCGACTTTGTCGGCTTCATCACCATGATGCTGATGCTGCTGGCGCCGTTGAAGTCGCTGGTGGGGGTGAACGGGCCGCTGCAGCGCGGCATGGCCTCGGCTGAAATCATGTTCGCCATGATCGACGCCCCGCTCGAGGCCGATCCGGGCACGCGCGTGATCGAGCGCTCCAGGGGCCACCTGCGCTTCGAGAACGTGCGGTTCCGCTACGCGCTGAACAACCCGCTCGCGCTGGACGACGTCACGCTGGAAATCAAGCCCGGTGAAACGGTCGCGCTGGTCGGCATGTCGGGCGGCGGCAAATCGACTTTTGTGAATCTGGTCACGCGCTTTTACTCGCCCGAAAGCGGCAGCATCACGCTCGACGGCGTGCCGTACCAGGATCTGACCCTGGCCAGCCTGCGCGCCCAGCTGGCGATGGTGAGCCAGAACGTGGTGCTGTTCGACGACACGCTCGGCGCCAACATCGCCTATGGCGAAGACCAGCCAGATGCGGCGCGCCTGCGCGCCGCGATCAAGGCCGCGCACCTGGAAGACGTGGTGGCCGGCCTGAGCGAAGGCGTGGACACGCCGATCGGCGAGAATGGCGCGCGCCTGTCGGGCGGCCAGCGCCAGCGGGTGGCGATCGCCCGCGCCATCTACAAAGATGCGCCCATCCTGATCCTCGATGAGGCCACCTCGGCGCTCGACAATGAATCCGAACGCGCGGTGCAGTCCGCGCTCGACACGCTGATGGCAGGGCGCACCACGCTGGTGATCGCGCACCGGCTCTCCACCGTGGAAGGGGCCGACCGCATTGTGGTGCTGGACCAGGGCCGCATCGTGGAATCGGGCAAGCACGCCGAGCTGCTGGCGCTGGACGGCATGTATGCCAAGCTGTACCAGCTGTCGTTCAAGAAGGGTGAGCAATGAACGGCCCGCGCATCCTGGTGATCTCGCCCAACTGGATAGGCGACGCCGTGATGGCGCAGCCGCTGCTGCAGCTGCTGCGGCGCACGCATCCGGCCTGCGTGATCGATGTGCTGGCGCCGCCGTCGGTGTCGCCGGTGTGGCGCGCGATGCGCGAAGTGGCCGAGGTGCTGGAGACGCCGTTCCGGCACGGCGCCCTGCAGCTGCGCGAACGCTGGCGCTATGCGAAGGTGCTGCGCGCGCGCGGCTATGCCGAAGCCTACGTGTTGCCCAATACGCTCAAGTACGCCCTGATTCCCTGGCTGGCCGGGATACCGAAACGGGTCGGCTACAAGGGCGAGATGCGCCATGGCCTGATCAACACCATGCACCACGACGATGTGCCGCCGCGGCCGATGGTGCCGTTCTATGCGGCGCTGGCGGGCGCGCCCGGTCCTGCCGCGCGCGATGTGCCGCGCCCGGTGTTGCGGGTGGACCCTGCACGCAGCGCTGCGGTATGCGCCCAGCACGGCATTGACGGTGCCCGTTCGCTGGTGCTGTTTGCGCCGGGCGCCGAATTCGGTGCGGCCAAGCGCTGGCCGGCGCGCCACTTCGCGGCGCTGGCGCAAGCTGTGCGCGAGCGCGATCCGCATGCCCGGATCGGTCTGCTCGGTTCGCCCAAGGACAAGCCGGCCTGCGACGAGATTGTCGCCATCACCGGCGCCGAGGGCATGGTCAATCTGGCCGGCGTGACCCGGCTCGATGAAGCGGTGGCGCTGATTGCGGCTGCATCGGCCGTGGTGGCCAACGATTCGGGGCTGCTGCATGTGGCGTCGGCGCTGAACCGGCCGGTGGTGGCCTTGTACGGGCCGACCGATCCTGATCATGCGCCGCCGTTTTCGGACATGGCGCGGGCCATGTCGCTGCGGCTGGCATGCGCGCCCTGCCGCCAGCGCGAGTGCCCGCTCGGCCACCACAACTGCATGGAGCAGATGGACGCCGGCATGGTGTGGAGCGCGCTGCGGCCCATGTTCGCGCCAAAGTAAACACCGTTCTGGCGAGTGCACCATGTCACGGAGCCCCGAACGCCTCTTCCAGCGACAGAATCTTGCCGGTATCGGCCGCGTCGTAGCCGGTCAGCTCGTTGACGCGTTCGTGATATTGCGCGGTTTGCAGAACCTCGATCAGCTTGCGCATGAGCGGCTCGGTGAGCGCGTCGCGGCGGATGGCAAAGAAGTAGCGCTCGCGTACCAGCGGAATGAAATCGAGCCGGAAGCGCTGGGCGGCGGTGCGCACCCCAATGCCGACGTCCGCCATGCCGCTGGCGATGTAGGCGGCCACTGCCGAATGGGTGAATTCGGCGCTGTTGTAGCCGGCAATATCGTGCGGGGCGATGGCGGCGTCGCCCAGCATCAGTTCGAGCAGCATGCGGGTGCCCGAACCCACCTGGCGATTGACGAAGCGGATGTCCGGGCGCAGCAGGTCGGACAGGCCGCTGATGCCGAGCGGATTACCGGCGGCGACAAACAGGCCCTGGTGCCGCACTGCCAGGTGGATCAGGCAGTGTTCGGCCGGGTTGAGCCAGCGCGTGTACCAGGCCACGGCAGCCTTTTCGAACTGCCCGCTCGGCACATGAAAGCCGGCCAGATCGCATTCGCGCCGCGACAGCGCGGCCACCGCGTCGGTGCTGTTGCGATAGCGTAGTTCGACCGGCATCTCCATCTTGTTCAGAATCACCATCAGGGCCGCGACCGCGAAGCCATGGCTGGCATCCATGCGGATCGACGCCATCTGTTCGGCGGCCATCTTGCCCAGTTCCGCTTCCAGTTCCGAGGCCAGGCTTTCCAGCGTGGGTGACAGTCGCGCGGCAATCCGGCGGTCGGCCCACACCAGCTTTTGCGCCAGCGCCGTCAGTGCCGTGCCGCGTCCGCGGTCCGTCACCAGTAAACTGCTGCCGAACATCGCTTCCGCGTCGCGCAGCAAACCCCAAGCGTAACGATAGGAAAGCTTGACCGCTTTTGCGGCCTGCGCGATCGAGCCGGTGTCCTGCACCGCCACCAGCAGGGCGAGCAAGGCCGCCGTGTCGAGCGCGGGCTCGGCATGGAAGCTGATTTCCCAGTGCGGGCGTATCCGTACTTTGAGCATCGGTTAAAAATAGCCTATTTTTGTCCAGTTCATCTCATGTTACGCTCAAAAAATAATAATTGGTTCTCAGGAGATATGCTTTCTTTAGCATATTGTTGTTATAAAAATAGAAAGTGGAGCGAGACATGGCTTTCCTGGATTTTCTCAATAAAGAGCGGACCATTGCAGATGGTTCCTTCAACCGCTGGCTGGTACCACCGGCCGCGCTGGCCATTCACCTGTGCATCGGCATGGCCTACGGCTTCTCGGTGTTCTGGTTGCCGCTGTCGCGCGCGATCGGCATCAAGGACCCGCAGGCTTGCGCCGCAGAAATGAGTCTGCTGAGCGAACTGTTCGCCACCAATTGCGACTGGAAAATTTCGTCGCTGGGCTGGATGTACACCCTGTTCTTTGTGTTCCTCGGTTCCTCGGCGGCGCTGTTCGGCGGCTGGCTGGAACGGGCCGGTCCGCGCAAGGCGGGCGTGGTGTCGGCGCTGTGCTGGTGCGGCGGTCTGGTCATCTCGGCCATCGGCGTGCATCAGCATCAGATGTGGATGATGTGGCTCGGTTCCGGCGTGATCGGCGGTATCGGTCTGGGCCTGGGCTATATCTCGCCCGTATCGACGCTGATCAAGTGGTTCCCTGACCGGCGCGGCATGGCGACCGGCATGGCCATCATGGGCTTCGGCGGCGGCGCCGTGATCGGCGCGCCGCTGGCCAATGAGCTGATGAAGCATTTCGCGACACCGGCATCGGTCGGCGTATGGGAGACTTTTCTCGCGATGGCAGCGATCTATTTCGTGTTCATGATGGCGGGCGCCCTGTCGTATCGGGTGCCGGCATCGGGCTGGAAGCCGGCCGGCTGGACGCCGCCGCCTGCGGACGTCTCCAACACCATGATCACCACCCGCCACGTGCATGTGAAACGGGTATGGGGGATTCCGCAATTCTGGCTGCTGTGGGGCGTGCTGTGCCTGAATGTGACGGCAGGGATCGGGATTCTGGGGATGGCCTCGCCGCTGCTGCAAGAGATTTTTGCCGGCCGCCTGATCGGCGTGGACCTGGCGTTCAACGACCTGAGTGTCGCACAGAAGGCGCAAACTGCGGCGATTGGTGCCGGTCTGGTGGGTCTGTTGTCGCTGTTCAATATTGGTGGCCGTTTCGTCTGGGCTTCATGCTCCGATTACATCGGCCGCAAGGCGACCTATTTTGTCTTCCTCGCGCTGGGCTTTATTCTGTATGCATCGATTCCTTCGCTCGCGCATGCCGGGAACCTGTTCCTGTTTGTGACTGCTTTCTGTATCATCCTGTCCATGTATGGCGGCGGCTTTGCGACCATTCCGGCCTACCTGGCAGACCTGTTCGGCACCCAGATGGTCGGCGCGATTCATGGCCGTATTCTGACCGCATGGTCGGTGGCGGGCGTGTTCGGTCCGGTGCTGGTCAACTACATCCGCGAGTACCAGCTGTCGATGGGCGTGGCGAAGGCACAAGCGTATGATGTGACGATGTACATCCTGGCCGGCATGATCGTGCTCGGCTTCCTGTGCAACCTGATGGTGCGCCCGATCGCCGACAAGTACTTCATGACCGACGCCGAACTGGCCGTGGAAAAGAAGCTGGCGCATGACCGCGACGTGAGCGCGAACAGCGCCGCTGGCGGCAACGGCGGGGCGGCGGTGGCCGTCAGGAGCAATCCGCTGGTGACCACGTTCGCCTGGGCTGCTGTCGGCATTCCGCTGGCGATCGGCATCTGGCTGACGCTGCAAAAAGCCGCCGTGTTCTTCA
>DASWMN010000042.1:0-11709 GCA_036399735.1 Telluria sp.
CGGTCGCACGCCCGGCCGGGTCGGCGTGCTCAATGCGCACTGTCATGCGGTCACTGTCGAGCGCGCCGCCGTGCTGGCCATCCCTGGCTTCGATCCGGAAGCGGTAGCCCGGCTCTCCATTGAGTTTGCCGCTGCCTTCCAGGCTCACCGTATTGCCGTTGCGGCTGACACGGTCGAGCTGCTCGCCCTTGAACGCGACCCGGCCCTGCAGCATAAAGGTAAACGGCCGGGTTTTGCCGTCGCTGGGGGCCAGCGGTGCCGCCAGCCGGAACGCCAGTGTCGCCTCCCCGGGGCGCTGGCCGGCAGTGGCAAGGCTGCCCTCACCCACAATGCCCTGCATAAAGGGTGGCAAGATGGTGATACGGCGCGCCTGCAAAGTGGTCCTGCCCGTGGAATCGGTGACGCGGATGGCGACGTTGTAATCGCCGGCGCAGGCGTAGGTATGCGCCGCGCTCAGCTGGCCACGGCCCCTGCGTTCACTGATGGCCGCCGCCTGCAAGCCGCTGCCGTCGCCCCAGTCGATTGTTGCGGTATGGCGGTCGGCGTGGTTGCGGTCGCGAAACGATAGCGTGAGTGCAAACGACTCGGCCGGACGCACCACGTCGGGCAGCATGACCGGCCCCAGCACCGGCGCGTTGGTGCCGCCCGCGCGGCGCAACAACACCAGCCCGGCATTCGAATTGGCGATGATGTCGCCGCTCGACGCAATCCGCAGCGCCTGCGTTACGACCAGGCCTTCGGGTACGTCGAGCAAGCGGCTATTCAAATCGATCGCCTCGCCGCTGCGCGCCCAGCGATACGCACGCTGGGCGAAGGCACCGACTATATTGCTCGACATCTGGCCAACAACAGTACCCCTGTCGTCTGCCTGGGACGCTTCGGAGGAAGTAAACGCACCCCGATGCAAGTCCACCAGCCCGCGCGCACGGGAGAACACGTAGGCATGGTCGATGCCGGTGTCGGGATAGTAGATGCGTCCGACCAGTTCGCCGACATTGTTCAACTCACCGGGAATCGTATGCAGGCCGACGCGCGTGACGCCCTTGCCTGGGCTCCAGAGAAACGACTGGAAATTCGGGCCGAACAGATCCAGCCATCCGGCGACGTCGCCGCGGTTATTGTTCACCACAGCAATCGCCTCGCTTGCCCCCAGTGTGCCGAGGCTGCTTGCTTGTCCGGCAGCATTCCAGATCAAGGCATGCGCCACGCGGGCAGTGTCGTAAGCATAACCAACGCTGACGTCGTGCGCGTTGATATCGTTGACGAACGATTCGCCGAAGGCAGCGGGGGTCGGCAGTTTTTGCAGACTGTTCGCCGGGCTCCAGCGCGCTGCGCGGTAGCCCGCCTCGCCGGGTGCAATGCCGGAGGCGCCCACGATGAACCCGCGATCGTTCATCGCGGAAAGGAATGTGTCGCCGTCGTTGCTCAGGGTAGGCAAGGCCTTCCAGCCTGCCGCGCCCGACCAGCGCACTGGCATCAGGTGGAAGTTGGGACCGGATGGCAAGTAGGCATACTGGGCCACCTCGCCCTTCGCATTCATGTCGCCCAGCGCTGCCGTGTCCGACCCGGGCGGACTGATATCGCGCATCCGCTCGCCATCGAAGAAGCCGACCCGCTGCCGGTCGTCGGCGGTGACAAACTCAAAGGCCGCCTCGCCGCGTGCATTGATGCGGGTTCTGTAGCCGATTCCCGGTACCAGGTTGACGATGGCGTAGGTATCGGCGCTGCAGTGACAGTCTGCAGCCGCGCTGGCCGTGTCGTCGATGCCGGCAGCAACGCGCGCGTTGGCAGCGGTAGCCAAAGCCTGCGGCGCCGCAACGCCAACAGCAGCGCCGTATGCCGGTACGCCGGCCGTACATAGTGCTGCGCCGAACGCCGCCATCCGGCGTGCCGGTCTCATCCAAAAGATCTTCATCATTGGCCTCTATCAGTCGGTCATGCACATTGCATGCTCGACTACTCTAGAGTGTCGGCGCGAGAGAGCAGATGAGCCAGCGCAAGCGCGCCAGCTGTGGATCGCGTGTCCGCTGCAGCCCGGCACTTCAGCCCGGGATGGGTGGCGGCGCGTAGCGGTCAGGGTAAAAAAACACGGACAGTCTGGCTGCCACGCGGTGCCTAGCGATTGTTGTATTGTTCATCGCTCACGTTCTCCAGCCATTCCACATTCTTGCCATTGGCTGTACCGGTAACGGCCAGATGGCTCATGGCAGTCTTGGGCGAAGCGCCATGCCAGTGCTTGACGCCTGCCGGGCACCATACCACGTCGCCGGGGCGGATTTCCTGGACCGCCTTGCCCCATTCCTGGGTGAGTCCGAGGCCCGACATGACGACCAGGCGCTGTCCGGCGGGATGCCGGTGCCAGGCCGAACGCGCGCCAGGCTCGAACGTCACCAGCGCACCGGAAGCATTAATGCCGTCGTCCGAGGGCCAGACCATGTCCACGCGCACCTGTCCGGTAAAGTTGGCGGCGGGGCGAACGGCGGAAGCCTGGCTTCCCGCGCGGGTAATCTGCTGGGCTGCAGGCACACTCGTCTCCGCCGCCACGACAGCAACTGCCTGCAGCGCGACGATGGATAGAGCAATGCTGAAAAAATTGAACCACATGATCGTCTTCCTTTCAAAAATTGGCGTCACTTTCCAACGCAAGCAAGGGCGCCATGGGCCACCTCGATGCGGGCAGTCCGCAAAGCAAGCGCTGATGCAATCAAGAGCAAAGCGGCGCTCGCAATAAACGTGGCGCGATAACTGCTTGCATCGAACAGCACGCCGCCGATGGTCGAGCCCAGGGCAATCGACAGCTGCACGGTAGCAACCATCAGACCGCCTCCGGCTTCCGCATCGCGGGGCAGTGATTTCGCCAGCCAGGCCCACCATGCGACAGGCGCAGCTGTCCCTAACAATCCCCACAAGCCCAGCAGCACGAACACGGCCGGCGTGGACTTGCCGAAGGCGACCAGTGCCATCGCAATCGCTGCCATGATGAACGGAATAAGTTTCAAGGTCCGGTACAAGCCTGCTTTCATGAACCTGCCAATCAACACCGTCCCGACAAAACCAGCAATGCCTAGCACCAACAGCATCATCGACAACAAAGGCACCGCCACGCCGGTGACGGTTTCCAGGAAGGGACGCAGATAAGTGAACAGCATGAACTGCCCCATGAAGAAAATGCCGACCGCCAGCATGCCCGTCGCAACCAGGGGGCGTTTCAGCAAGCTGAACACGTTGGCGGACGCTGCCGCACGTGGCGCCACCTGCATAGACGGCAGGCTGATCCATTGCCAAGCCAGGGCGATCAAGGCAAGTGGCACCAAGCTAAGAAATGCGCCGCGCCAACCGATGATCCCGCCGAGATAGCTTCCCAGCGGTGCTGCCACGACGGTCGCCAATGCGTTGCCGCCATTCAAGATGGCAAGCGCCCTCGGCACGCTATCCGGGGGAACCAGACGCATCGCCGCGGCCGCCGACATCGACCAGAATCCGCCGATGACGACCCCGATCAGTGCACGGCCAATCATGTATATCCAGTAGCTGGAGGCGAGGCCGACAATCAGCCCCGATATACCCATTAGTCCAGTCAGCAACAACAGCATTGTCTTGCGGTTCATTGATCCGGCGAGCATTGCAATGCCAAGACTGGTCAGAACGGCGAAGGCGCCCGATATGGCGATGCCGTAGCCTGCGCGGCCCTCGCTCACGCCAAAGGCAGTGGCAAGCGGCGTCAACAGGCTTACCGGCATGAACTCGGAGGCAATCAGTGCGAAGACGCATAGCGACATCGCGAAAACGCCACCCCACGATGCCTGCTGATCGTCGGCGCCAGGACGCGCGCTTGCGTTTCCCGCTGGTAGGTCAAGAACGTGATCGCTCATGATTTTCTTCCTTTGCCAAATTTCGTTTCCATGAACGACATTCTGGCTTGCGCACGCAAGCGTGATAAGTAGGTACAATCTTGATGTGGTTATGAAAAAAATTCAGCAATGACGCGTTCGAAAGTTAACGATTTGCAGGCTTTTATTGCGGTGGCGCGGGATCGGAGCTTTACCAGGGCAGCAGCCAGGCTCGATCTCACACCGTCCGCGCTAAGCCATACCATCAGGGCGCTCGAAGAAAGGCTGGGCGTGCGCCTGCTCGCGCGCACAACCAGAAATGTCGCCACCACAGAAGCCGGCGAGCGGCTGATGCGTTCAATCGCCCCGCTGTTCGATCAGATCAGCGCCGAGGTGGAAGCGCTGGGAGAGCTGCGCGAAAAACCTGCCGGAACGATCCGCATCACCTGCACCGATGATGTGATCGAGCTGTATCTCAGACCGCTGCTGGCGCCCTTCCTGAAAAATTATCCGGATATCAAGCTGGAGCTGTTCGTCGACTACGGCTTCACGAACATTGTGGAAGAACGATACGACGCCGGCGTACGCCTGGGCGAAGCGATCAGCAAAGACATGATCGCGGTTCGGATCAGCCCCGACTGGCGTCTGGCGGTCGTGGGCGCACAGGCCTACTTCGCGCGCCACGGCGCACCGGCCACGCCCTACGATTTGACCGATCACGCATGTGTCAACATCCGCCACCGGCCGTCGGGGACCATGTATGCCTGGGAGTTCGAGCGCGATGGCAAGGCATTTACCGTCAAGGGTGAAGGGCAGCTTGTCTTCAACAGCATTGTCCACGTACTGAACGGTGCAGTTGACGGTATCGGCCTGGCTTATGTGCCCGAAGCGCTCGCCGCGCCTTACCTGGCCGATGGTCGTCTGACAGAAGTGCTGGCGTCATGGTGCCCCTATTTTCAGGGCTTTCATCTGTACTATCCAAACAGACGCCAGATTTCGCCGGCCTTTTCCGCATTTGTCGACACGGTGAAGTACCGGGGCTGACTACGGCCGCGGCGAACTGAATACCGCCCCCGCAAGCTTGATGTAAGTCCACGCGTGCATCATGCAGCATCGCTTCCAGATCAACAGTTCCATGCTGAAGACATCGATCCTGATCGTCCTGATTGTCGCCGCCGCTGGTGCGGCGGCTGCGCTCTATGGGGCGTACGACTGGCAACAAGGCACCAACCAGATCCGTGCCCGGCTCGATGGCGCGCGCGTGCCTGGCGGCGCCAGGATGGTTGATTTTCGCGATCTCGAAGGCTTGCCGCCGCCAGTCCAGCGCTATTTCCGCACGGTCCTGAAGGACGGTGCTCCCATTGTGGCCGGCGTCAGCATCCAGCACGAAGGCAGGTTCAACATGGGTGAGACATCAGACCGTTGGAAGCCGTTCAGCTCAGATCAGAAAGTCGTCACACGTCGCCCTGGCTTCGACTGGGACGGGCGAATTTCGATGCTGCCCGGCTTGCCTGTGCGCGTCCATGACACTTACATTGCCGGCGAAGGCAGCTTGCATGCCGCAGTGCTTGGCGTCCTTACCGTGGCCGACATTCAAGGCGCGGGAAACATCGCGCAAGGCGAGTTGATGCGCTTCGTGGCGGAAGCGGCATGGTATCCCACCGCCCTGTTGCCAGGTCAGGGTGTAAGGTGGGAGGCTGTCGACGCGCGCGCTGCGCGCGCCAGCCTGGTGGACGGGGCAATCAAGCTGACTTTGCTGTTTACCTTTAACGACCAGGGCTTGATCGAGACCGTCCGGGCAGATGCGCGCGGCAGAACACTGGGCAAGCAAATCGTTGCGACACCCTGGCAGGGACATTTCTGGAACTATCAGGCAAAAAATGGCATGCAAGTGCCGCTCGATGGCGAGGTTGCATGGCTGCTGCCGGAAGGGACGAAACCTTACTGGCGTGGGACGATCAAGAAGATCGCCTATGAGTTCGTCCATTAAGGTCCAGCGCGTTTGCAGCGTTGCCGGGCTGCGCTTGCCCCGGCAGCGCCCCTCCCGCACGGGCGCCGGGGCGTGCCTCCTTCGTTAGCTATCCGCTGTCGCCAGGGTCGCAAACCCGGTCTCTGCGCCCCAGATCTTGCTGGCACGATTGAGCAGCACCGCCTCGCCGTCGGCAAGCCAGCCATCCGCGTCGGCGATTTTCCACATTGCCTGCAATAGATGACGGCGCAGTGTCGGGCGTACGATCTCGTGCAAGAGGCCATCGATCAAGTTTATGTCGAGCTGCACCACGCCATGCGCCGCAGTGCTGAGCATGTCATTGCACAATTCTTCGATGAGTTGCTGAAACGCGGCCTGGGTCAGGTCGACGTAGGCGAGGATACGGCTGCGGTCCAACGCCGCCAGTTCGCTCTGGGCCAGGTTGCCGTCGACGACCATGGTCAGTGCGAGAATGCGGCCGGCGGCCTGGGGACTGTCGATTGGATAGTTGCGCATGTTTTTCCTTATTTAGTTTCATTGTTGGATTCGTTCGCCTTGGCCGGCCGCCGGATCAGCAGGCTGGCCAGGCAGCTGGCAGCGATCAGGACCGCCACGACGGTGAGCGAGACGTGCACCGGCATGTGATACCACGGCATGATCAGCATCTTGACGCCGATAAAAGTCAGCACCATGGCCAGGCCATACTTGAGCAAGTGGAAGCGGTCGGCCACATCCACCAGCAGGAAATACAGTGCGCGCAGGCCGAGTATTGCAAACAGATTCGACGTGAACACGATGAACGGATCGGTGGTGATGGCAAAGATGGCCGGGATCGAATCGACGGCGAAGATCAAGTCCGTGACTTCGATCAGAATCAGGACCAGGAACAGCGGCGTCACATAGCGCAGACCATCCTTGCGTACGAAGAAACGCTCGCCGTGGTCGCCCTCGGCCACGCGCAGATGGCGCCGTGCAAAGCGCAGCACGGCGTTATTGGCCACGTCCGGCTCTTCGTCGGCAGCGACCAGCATGCGGATACCGGTAAACAACAGGAATGCGCCGAAGATATACAGCACCCAGCTAAATTCACTGACCACCCAGGACCCGGCCAGGATCATGATGGCGCGCATGACGATGGCGCCAAGCACACCGTAAATGAGCACGCGGCGCTGGTACTGCTGCGGTACCTGGAAGGCGCCGAAAATCAGCAGAAAGACAAACACGTTGTCGACGGAAAGGGTTTTTTCGATCAGATAGCCGGAGAAAAACTCCAGCGCCTTTTGCTCGGCAATATCGGCGCCCACCGTACCTGACAGATGCCACCACAGGCCGAAATTGAACAGCAAGGCCAGACCGACCCAGGTCAGGGACCACAGGCCAGCCTCTTTCACACTGACCTTGTGGGCTTTGTTACCGCCAAATACAAACAGGTCCAGGGCCAGCATCAGCACCACGAAGGCGATGAAGCCGGCCCACATCGGGCCTGTTGCAATACTTTCCAATCCGTTCATTGCGCTGATCCTCGAAGTAAAAGAAGGCATTGGCCAGCACGTGGCCCCCCATGCTTATGCGGCGTCGTCGGCACGCTCTGCCATGCGAGGACGGGTATGGGAAAACCGGCGCATGCGCCCTACCCGCCGCGCCAGAGCCTGCTCGGCGCGCCCGCTCGCCCGGTCGATGGCGTGGTACAGATCGGCCTCGGTGTCTTCAATTACGACAGCGGCGCCGCCGCTCAGTTGCAGTTGGATCTTGCAGCGCTTGTCGATCCCGCCGCGCGGCCCGTTGATATCCGATAGCGAGACGGCCAGCTTGCTCAGGCGGGCCTGGGTCCATCCCAGCGCCTGGGTCAGACGCTGCTCTGTGTAGTTGCGCAATGCTGCCGTTAAGACGAAACCATTTGCTTGAATAACGATACGCATGTTCACTCTCCTTGGTTGGTGAAACCATCATAGGAGAGTTAAAAGCATCGTACAATTCGATTATAACGACATCAAACATCGAAAAAACCGATGAATCACCCAGGGGGCGCTCATGTCTTCATTAAACTTCAAGCACTTGCGCTACTTCTGGATGGTGGCGCGTACAGGCAGCATTGCCAAGGCTGCCATGCAATTGCACCTGACTCCGCAGTCCATTTCCGGCCAGCTGACCGAGTTTTCACAGACGCTGGGCGTCCCCCTGTTCCGGCGCGCAGGCCGTAGTCTGGAACTGACCGACATGGGCCGGCGCATCCTGCTCTACGCCGAGGAAATTTTCAGCACGGGCGACGAATTGCTCGACGTGGTGCGCGACAAGACCTTGAGCGCGGCCACGGCTTTTCGCGTCGGTTGCGCCGATTCGGTGTCGAAGCTGATCGCGTGCCGGCTGGTCGAACCGGCCCTGGCCCTGCCCGACCCGGTGCGCCTGATTTGCCGCGAAGGCAGGCTGCAGAATCTGGTGGCGGAACTGGCGGTGCACCGGCTCGATCTGATCATTGCCGACCGTCCAATGCCCAGCCACCTGAGCGTGCGCGGACACAGTCATCTGCTCGGCGAAAGCGACATGACCGTGTTTGCCACCGCGGCGCTGGTAGCCGAACTCGGCGCCGACTTTCCCGCCTGCCTGCACGGCGCGCCGATGCTGTTGCCAGGCGAAGATTTCGCCATTCATCAGCGTTTGCTGCAATGGCTGGAAGCGAGCGCGGTCCACCCGCGCATCGTTGGTGAATTCGACGACAGTGCCATGATGAAAGCGTTCGGCCAATCCGGCGCCGGGGTGTTTTTCGCACCGACCGTGATCGCGCAGCAGGTGTGCGACCAGTACCGGGTGGTGCAGATCGCCCGGGTCGACGCCCTGGTCGAGCAAGTGTATGTGATTACCACCGAGCGGCGCTTGCGTCATCCGGCCACGGTAGCCATCAGCAAGGCGGCGCGCGACCGTCTGTTTGCCTGACGAATGCAGGTCCGTTGCACGAACGGGGCCCTGAACTTCTGGCGGAAGACCCGATATCTGCTGCCTGACTAAGGCCCCGCTTGTTCGCCAGGCAGTGGTTTGGGGAAGGCTAGGCACGGGAGATGGCTGATCGGTTATCCTGACGGAATCGAACTTTCGAACCAACAGGAGCCTGAACAACCATGCGCGCGCACCAGCACCAGATCACTGACCTGCCAGCACTCGAAGCACTGTTCGGCGCCGTGGGCGAGGCGTCGATCAGCAAGGAGACGACCTCGCTGTGTGCCGTTTACCGCCAATGGATCGAGGCGTCGCCGTTTGCCGTGCTCGCCACCGTGGGTCCACTGGGCCTGGACGCATCGCCGCGCGGCGACCCTGCCCCGTTGGTCAAAGTGCTCGATGAACATACCCTGTTGTTGCCCGAGCGGCGAGGCAACAACCGCATCGATAGCCTGCGCAATATCGTTGCCGATCCTCGCGTCGCCTTGATTTTTCTGATCCCGGGCGTGGGCGAGACCTTGCGCGTGAACGGGCAAGCACGCATCAGTATCGCGCCGGAACGCCTGGCCGAATTGGCGTTGCAAGGTAAAGCGCCGACTTGCGTGATTGAAATCCACATCGAATCGGTATTCTTCCAGTGCGCCCGGGCGGTGCAGCGCGCGCGCTTGTGGCGTGAGCGGACCGACGCGCCCATCGATGTTCCTACCGCTGGCGCCATGCTCGCGGCGTTGAGCGCCGGGCAGATCGATGGCACGCAATACGACCTGGCGCTCCCGCAACGACAGCGCGATACGCTCTATTGAACAAAATCCACGTGGCGCACCCGCTCGGCAAACGACATGTTCGCCTGACGAGCCGCACGCATTGATACGTGCGGGCGTCGCACCTTGGCCGTCAAAGGTCTTCAATTCCTTTAACGACCCGCGCTTTGCCACTGGCCATCGCGAGCCAGTCCAGCTTTTCTTCAATCCGGTGAAAAGCATCGTCGCCGATTTCATCGCTCTCGCGCATTGACAACACCGCTTGCCTGGCGGCCTGCAGAGCGTGCAGATAGATGTCGACATAGCGCTCGCCGCGTGGATCCCGCTCGTCGTTGACGGTCTTTTCGAACGTCAGCAGCACAGTAAATTTTTGCCGCACTGTCTCTGCGGCCGCAGAGCTGTCGTGCGCCAGTGCCGACAGGGCCGAAGCCAGCGCCCTGGCATGCGCTGCGCTTTCCTCGCGCCCGACAGGATCATCGTCGCGTAGGTTCAGCTTGCGCAGCAGCGGCTTAAGCGTCAGCCCCTGCACCACCAGTGTGCCAAGCACCACGACCGCCGCGGTCAGGACAATCAGGTCGCGAAATGGGAACACGGCCGGCAAGGCCATGGCGGCGGCAAGGGTCACGATCCCACGCATGCCCGCCCACGAGATCACCAGGCCCGAGCCCGGTGTCGGACTCAGCAATTTACGCGGCGGGCGAAAGCCGGGCCTGCGCTCGATCCAGCGCAGGACCGCGTTGAACGACATGTGCCAGGCGACACGCACAACGATCACGGTGACCAGGGCGGCAGCAGCGACGGCCAGATAGGCGGCCAGATCCGCCCCACTCTGGCTGTCGATGATCGGCCGGATCTGCAGACCGATGAAGATAAACGCCAGGATGTTCAATGCAAATACGGCGCTGCGCCAGACGGCATTGGTCGGAATGCGGGTGCGGGCGGAAATGCGGCCCGGCCCGGTGCGCACCATGGCGACCGCATAGCAGACCGTGGTCAGCACAGCGGACAGGCCCAGTCGCTCCGCCAGAATCCAGACCCCGAAAGTGAACACGAACTGCAGGATGATCGCGGTTGGAATGTGGCGCACGCGCTCCATCAGCCGCAGGGTAAGCCAGCCCAATGCGGGGCCGGCGATGACACTGCCGGCAACGCCGAGCAGGAAAGCCGGCGCGATCGCGGCAGGATCGAACCCGTTTGCGGCCACTGCGCCAACCGCCAGCCGGTAAATCAGCAAGGAAGTCGCATCATTGAGCAGGCTTTCGCCTTCGAGCACGGTCAGGATGCGATGCGGCGGATCCAGCTGGCGCAGCACCGCCGTGGCTGCTACCGCGTCCGGCGGCGCCACGATGGCGCCAAGCGCCACCGCTGCCGCCCAAGGCAAGCCTGGCACCATGGCATGGACGACGACAGCCACGGCCGCCGTCGTCAGTCCGACGGCGGCCACCACCAGGCCCGTCAGCGGCAGCCAGTTGTCCTTCAGGTCACGCAAGGAGGCATCGTAAGCAGCATCGAGCAGCACCGGCGCGACAAACAGCGTCAGCGCCAGTTCCGGGGGCAGCGTAAAGCTGACTCCCAGCGGCAGCAAAGCGATCAACACCCCGCCCAGGGCGAGGAACACAGGATAGGGAGCGCCGACGCGGCGCGCTGCCGCCGCCAGCAAGACAGCAGTCACGAACAAGCAGAGCAGTTGTTCGAGTTGATGCATGAAGATTTTGGAGAATTGAAGCGCTGAAACCGCGTACGCATCGCAATGCCGCCAACATAGCTTAGCGCCTGTTTCCGGCAGGAGGCGCACGTTCGCCACTGCTGAAGCCGTGTATTTTTGCCGTCACTCGTCCCAAGAGATCAAGATGAACAACGGAGCAAGTCCAACCTTCAAGGCTGTTTCCACATACCATGTAGAAAATACAGTGTCGGGCTGTCCGGATTGCTCTCGGCGACACGGCGTAACTCTGTGAGACACTTCCACCACAGCCGCAGGGATAGGGGCGAGCAGGGTCAGTCTGAGGAACCCCGGGTTTCATGGACATTCTAATTGGAGACAGTCAGTCTCGAAAGGAAACCCATGAATCACGACGGCTTGGCAAGAAAACGGGCGGTCTACTCTGACGAGTTCAAGCGCTTTGTTGTACTGCGGCTTCGAATGAAGGAGCAAACGGCAACGGATCTGGCAATCGAGCTCGGCATTAGGCGTAATCAGCTCTACAAGTGGGCGAAG
>DASWMN010000043.1:0-19736 GCA_036399735.1 Telluria sp.
AAGATAGGCGTTGGTCTCGACCACCGTGCTGGACGCCGCACCATAGGCAAGCTGGAACACCCCGCCCAGGGCGACACCGAGGCCGAGCGCGGCAAACACGCGCTTGGTAAATGACAGGTGGGCAGCCTGCATGCGGTACAGCAGATAGCAGATGGCCGCGGCGGCGCCGATGTTAAGTAGGAGGAGCGGGTTGAACGTCATGGTTGCCTCGGGCAGGGGGACGTTGCATTCTATAGACAAATTTTCAGGCCCGCAGGCGAGGCCGCTCGCCGATATATTTTGTGCAATATTATTGACTTGGCTGGCTAAACTTGCAAAACTGCATGTATTTCCCATTGCCGGAGCAGTAATGCGCGCCATTCCCCGCTGGACCAGTTTTTTCCTCCTTTGCTGCGCTGCCACGGCCGCCCTGGCCCAAACCAAAGTCGCGTCATTCACGCCCGAGGGCACGGTCAAGAAGGTGCGTCAGGTGACGGCCCGTTTCAGCGCCCAGATGGTGCCGTTTGGCGATCTGCGCCTGGCCGATCCATTCACCTTCGAGTGCGCGGAAAAAGGCAAGGGCCGCTGGATCGACGGCAGCAACTGGTCTTACGATTTCGAGCGCGATCTGCCGGCGGCGGTGCGCTGCAGCTTTACCCTGCGTCCGGAGCTCAGGGATGCGGCGGGCAAGGCCCTGAGCGGCACCAGCGTTTTCAATTTCAGTACGGGCGGACCGGCGGTCATCGCCTCGGCCCCGCGTGAAGGCGGCCAGATCGACGAGAAGCAGGTGTTCGTGCTGGGCCTGGACGCGCCGGCCTTGGATGCCAGTGTGACCGCCAACGCCTGGTGCCAGGCTGGCGGCATCAATGAGCGCATCGGCGTCGAACTCCTCAAAGGCAAGGAGCGCGAACAGATCCTGGCCGCGCAGGCCAAGTTCGTCGAACGCCATCTGCGCCGCACCTCGGAGTCGCATGGCACCCCGGCGGTGGCGGTTCTGCGCTGCAAACGGACCTTCGCGGCAGCAAAGGATGTGGCCCTGATCTGGGGCCGCGGCATCGCCGCGCCCAATGGCGTAGCCACCGACGCCGATCAAAAGCTGCCGTTTCGCACCCGCGCCGATTTCACCGCGGAGTTCAGCTGCGAGCGCCTGGGCGCCAATACGCAATGCATCCCGTTCCTGCCGATGCGCCTGAATTTTTCTGCGCCGCTGTCGCGCAAAACCGCGTCTGCCATCACGCTGACCGGGGCGGACGGCACGGTATGGCGCGCCGTGATCGACAAGGACGAGCGCAAGCAGGATTTCGTGTCGGCGCTGACCTTCCCGGTGCCGCTGCCGGAGAAATCATCGTTCACGGTGGCGCTGCCGGCCGCTGTCAAAGATGACGCTGGCCGCGCGCTGGTGAACCAGGCGCAGTTTCCGCTGGCCGTCAAAACTGATGAACAGCCGCCGCTGGTCAAGTTCGCGGGCCGCTTCGGCCTGATCGAAGCGAATGCCGAGCGCATGCTGCCGGTCACGGTGCGCAATGTCGAAGCGCCGCTGGCCGGCAAGGGCGGCGTGGCCGGCAGCATGCTGCGAGTGGCCAGTGGCGCCGAGCATGATGGCGAGGTATTCAAGTGGCTGGCCACGCTCGGCTATTCCTATGGTTCGTTCAACCAGCAGACCAACGACAGCCTGGCCAAGCCGGTTCTGAAGGACAGCAAACTGGGGCCTACCGAGAAATTTACCCTGCCGCGGCCCGACGGCGCGGCCGCCTTCGAGGTGATCGGCATCGCCTTGCCCAAGCCCGGCTTCTACGTGGTGGAACTGGAAAGCCCGAAACTCGGCGCGGGACTGTTCGACCAGCCTGACGGGCGCGCCTACGTCAACGCCGGTGCGCTGGTGACCAATATGGTGGCCCACTTCAAACTGGGCGCCGAATCCTCGCTGGTGTGGGTCACCTCGCTCGACAAGGGCAAGCCGGTGCCGAATACGCAGGTTGCGGTGTATGCCTGCGCCAAGGCCGCGCTGTGGAGCGGTGTTACGGACCGCAACGGCGTGGCGCGCATTCCCAAGGCGCTGCCGCGCTCCTCCTGCAAGAGCCGCGATTACTTTGTGACCGCGCACAACGGCGACGACTTCACGTTCACGCTGTCAAGCTGGCAGTCCGGTATCGAGACCTGGCGTTTCAATCTGCCGATGGGCGGTGTGGATGCCGACAACCGCATCGTGACCACCGTGTTCGACCGCACCTTGCTGCGCGCAGGCGAGACGGTGCACATGAAGCATTTCAACCGCCGCCATACGTCGACCGGCATTACCCTGGCGCGCCCGCTGGGCAAAGCAGAGCTGGTGCACGAAGGCAGCGATGAACGCTTCCCCATGCCGCTGACCTGGAACACGAACGGCATCGCCGAAAGCGACTGGAAGATTCCTGCCACCGCCAAGCAGGGCACCTATGCGGTCATGATTGGCCAGCACCGGGCCGGCGCGTTCCGCGTCGAGCAGTTCCGTGTGCCGACCATGCGCGCGCTACTGTCAGGGCCAAAAACCGCCGTCATCGGCGAAGCCAGGGTCGATCTCGATCTGCAGCTCAATTATCTGGCGGGCGGCGGTGCTGGCCTGGCGCCGGTCAAGATCCGGACCGTGGTGCAGCCGCGCGGCGTATCGTTCAGCGCCTACGAGCAGTTCAGCTTTGACATGGGCGACGTGCGCGAAGGCGTCGAAAAAGGCAGTGGCTACGACGAGTGGGATGACGAATGCTGCGATGAGGGTGAAGGCGGCGCCAATAACGCGGCCAGTGCGCCAGTGCGCCAGCGCGCACTCACGCTCGACAAGGCAGGCGGGGCGCGCGTGTCGCTCGATCCGGTGGCCGCCAGCGAGCTGCCGCGCGACCTGGTCGCGGAAATGTCGTACGCCGACGCCAATGGCGAGACCATGACCGCATCGACCCGCATCCCGCTGTGGCCATCGCGCTTCGTGGTCGGCATCAAGCCGGACGGCTGGGTCATGAGCAAGGAGGCGCTCAAGTTCCAGGTGGTGGTGCTCGATGTCGCCGGCGCCCCCGTGGCCGGAACGCAGGTCGCGGTAGACTACTTCCAGCGCACCAATTACTCGCACCGCCGCCGTCTGCTGGGAGGCTTTTACTCGTACGAGAACGGCAGCGAAGTCAAACGTCTGGGTGTCGCCTGCGAAGGCAAGACCGATGCCAAAGGCCTGCTGTTCTGCGACGTCAAGCCGCCGGCCGATGGCAACCTGATCCTGCGCGCCAAGGCCGTCGATGAAAACCAGCGCGCCGCCGTCAGCCATCAGGATGTGTGGGTGGCCGGCAGCAGCGACTGGTGGTTCACCGCCAGCGACAACGACCGCATCGATCTGCTGCCGGGTAAAAAAATGTACGCGCCGGGCGAGGAAGCGACCTTCCAGGTGCGCTCGCCATTCCGCGAAGCGACCGCGCTGGTAACGGTGGAGCGCGAAGGTGTGCTCGACTACTATATCCGTCCGCTGACCGGCAAGACGCCAACCTTCACCATTCCCCTCAAGGGTAACTACGCGCCGAACGTGTTCGTCTCGGCACTGGTCGTGCGCGGACGCGTGGCCGGGATTGCGCCAAGCGCGCTGGTCGACCTGGGCAAGCCCGCCTACAAGCTTGGTATCGCCGCCATCAAGGTGGGTTGGGCCGCGCATGAACTGAAGGTGCAGGTCAGTGCCGACAAGCCGGTCTACAAAGTGCGCGAGCAGGCAACCGTCAAGGTCAAGGTCACGCGCCCTGATGGTGCGCCGCTGCCCGCGGGTGCGGAAGTGGCATTGGCCGCGGTCGATGAAGGTTTGCTGGAACTGATGCCCAACACCAGCTGGAATCTGCTGGAAGCGATGATGGGCACGCGCAGCCTGCAGGTGGAAACCTCGACTGCGCAGATGCAGGTGATCGGCAAGCGCCACTACGGCCGCAAAGCCTTCCCGCACGGCGGTGGCGGTGGCAAGGGCGGTGGCCGTGAACTGTTCGAGACGCTGCTATTCTGGAAAGCGAAAGTCACGCTCGACGCCAACGGCGAAGCGCAGGTTCAGGTGCCGGTCAACGATTCGCTGACCTCGTTCCGGATTGTCGCAGTAGCCAATGCCAGCGCCGACCTGTTTGGCACCGGCCACACTGTTATTCGCAGCTCGCAAGACCTGATGCTGTTGTCCGGCCTGCCGGCGCTGGTGCGCGAGGGCGACAAACTGCGCGCCGGTGCAACGGTGCGCAATGCCTCCGCCGGCGAACTGAAGATCGACGTGGGCGCCAGCGTCAGCGCCGATGGCGGCAAGGCACGTGCGTTGCCACGCCAGTCGGTCACGCTGGCTGCAGGCCAGGCCCAGGAACTGGGCTGGGACTTCCAGGTCCCGGCCGGTGCTGCCACGCTGGCATGGCAGCTCGACGCGAAAGCGGTCGACGCGGCCGGCGTGAGCGTCAGCGACAAGATCAGCGTGAGCCAGAAGGTGGGAGCGGTAACGCCGGTGCGTACCGTCCAGGCCACTTTGCTCCAACTGGACAAGCCGCAGACGATGAAAGTGCAGGCGCCGGCCGATGCCTTGCCGGGTCGCGGCGGCCTGCTGACTCATTTCGCCGCGCGCCTGGGCGATGATCTGCCCGGCGTGCGCGACTACATGACGCGCTATCCCTACACCTGCTTCGAACAGAACACATCGCGCGCGGTAGCGCTGCGCGATGAAAAACTGTGGAAGACGAACATGGCGCGCATGCCGCTGTACATGGATGGCGATGGCTTGCTGCGCTACTTCCCGTCGCCGGGGCTAGGCAGCGATACGCTCACGGCCTACGTGCTGTCCGTCGCCGCTGAAGCAGGCTACGAGATCCCGCTCGATGCGCGCGAGAAGATGGAAGCAGGTCTGCTCGGCTTTGTCGAAGGACGTGTGATGCGTTACTCGGATCTGGCCACCGCCGATCTTGCGGTACGCAAGGTGGCCGCGCTCGAAGCGCTGTCGCGCACCAAGCCGATTGCCGCCGCATCGATCGAATCGTTCAACGCCGAACCGAATCTGTGGCCGACGTCCGCCGTGATCGACTGGTACCTGGTGCTGCAGCGCAGCCCGGCCTTGCCAGGCCGCGCCGCCAAGCTGGCGCAGGCGGGCCAGATCCTGCACGCCCGCCTGAACCTGCAAGGCACCACCATGACCTTCTCCACCGAGCGAACCGATTACTGGTGGTGGTTGATGGCCTCGCCGGATGTGAATGCGAACCGCCTGATGCTGGCCGTGATGGACCAGCCGGACTGGCAGAAGGACATGGGCCGCCTGGCCCGGGGCGCCATGGGCCGCATGCAGCAAGGCCATTGGGGCACAACCGTGGCCAACGCCTGGGGCGTGCTGGCAATGGATAAATTCTCCAGAAAATTCGAGAACGAGCCTGTCGCCGGAAGTACGAATGTGCGTCTGGGCGGCGCTTCCAAAGACGCTGTATGGACCGAGGCCAAGGCGCCATCGCAGTCGCTGGCGTGGCCGAACGGCGCGCAGGATCTGGCGCTGATGCATACCGGTACCGGCAAGCCGTGGGTGACGGTGCAAAGCACGGCCGCGATTCCCCTTAAGCAGCCCATATCGAGCGGCTTCCGGGTGGCGCGCAGCGTCACACCGGTGCAGCAGAAAATCGCCGGCAAATGGTCGCGCGGTGACGTCTACCGCGTGCGGCTGGAAATGGAAGCGCAGTCGGATATGAGCTGGGTGGTGGTCGACGACCCGATTCCGGCCAGCGCCTCCGTGCTGGGCAATGGCCTGGGTGGTGATTCCGCTCTGGCCACGGCAGGGCAGCGCAGCCAGGGCTGGGTGTGGCCGGCATTCGAAGAGCGCACCTTCGAAGTATTCCGTTCCTATTTCCGCTTTGTCCCCAAAGGCAAGTGGAGCATCGAATACACGGTGCGCCTGAATAACCAGGGCCGCTTCAATATGCCGGCCACGCATATCGAGGCGATGTACAGCCCCGAGATGATGGCCGATTCGCCCAACAGCCCGCTGGACGTCGGTCCATGAAGCATGCCGTTCTGGCGGCGCTGCTGACCGCCGCTTGCGCGCAACTGGTAGCGGCGCCCACGCCGGCCGAGGTGAAGGCCGCGTACCGCTCATCCGAATCGGTGCTGCTGGACCGGAACGGCGTACCCCTGCAGTCGCTGCGGATCGACATGGCCGTGCGGCGCCTGCCATGGGTGGCGCTGGCCGATATTTCACCGGCAGTGGGGGCAGCGGTCATTCAGGCCGAGGACCAGCGCTTCGCCACGCATGACGGGGTGGACTTGCGCGCGATTGGGCAGGCTGCATGGGACAGGCTGCTGCACGGGTCCACCCGTGGCGCCTCCACCATCACCATGCAGCTTGCCGGTCTGCTGGACGAAAAACTGCGGCGCAGCGCCCGCGGCCGTACCCTGGGCCAGAAATGGGACCAGGCCAAAGCCGCGCGCGAACTCGAAGCCGGATGGAGCAAGCAGCAGATCATGGAGGCCTACCTCAATCTCGCCCCGTTTCGCGGTGAGCTGGAGGGCATAGGCGCGGCCGCGCGCGGGTTGTTTGGCAAGTCGCCATCGGGACTGAACCAGGCCGAATCGGTGATCCTGGCCAGCCTGTTGCGCGGGCCGGGCGCGGCCCAGAACGTGCTGGCCCGGCGCGCGTGCACGCTCGGCGCGGAGCTGCACATCCCGGCCAATTGCAAGGATATCGAATGGGAGGTTGCCAAGGCGCTGACACGGCCGGCCGCGCTGGCCGTGCTGGCGCCAGCGCCGCAGGTGGCGCAGCGCCTTCTCAAGGGCGCATCGCAGCAGGTGAAAAGCACGATCGATGCAGAGTTGCAGGCGTTTGCGCAGGGCGCATTGCGCCAGCATCTGGCCGCACTCGGTGAACGCAATGTGAATGATGCGGCGCTGGTCGCGATCGACAATACGAGCGGTGAAATCCTGGCCTACGTGGCCAATGGCGGCGATAGCGACGTGGATGGCGTGCTGGCGTTACGCCAGGCCGGTTCCACGCTCAAGCCTTTTCTGTACGAGCTCGCATTCGAGCGGCGTCTTCTGACCGCGGCCTCGCTGCTGGATGATTCGCCGCTTGACGTGTCGACCGTATCGGGATTGTATGTGCCCCAAAATTACGACCGCCAGTTCCGTGGCAGCACCAGTGCGCGTACCAGCCTGGCCAGCTCGCTCAATATTCCCGCCGTGCGCACCTTGCTGCTGACAGGGCAGGACCGCTTTTATGATCGCTTGCATGCGCTCGGTTTCGACAGCCTGGTGCAGCCTGCCGGATTTTACGGGCCGTCACTGGCGCTGGGGTCGGCCGAAGTGTCGCTGCTGGCACTGGCCAACGCCTATCGCACACTGGCCAACGGCGGCATGCATGGCACGCCGACGCTGACGCCGCGCGCACCGGAACCAGCAAAACGCGTGCTCGATGGCGGCGCCAGCTTCATCGTCGGCGACATCCTGTCCGACCGCGCCGCCCGCAGCATCACCTTCGGCCTGAAAAACGAGCTGGCGACCACTTTCTGGAGTGCGGTCAAGACCGGTACCAGCAAGGACATGCGCGACAACTGGTGCGTCGGCTACACCGACCGCTACACCGTCGCGGTCTGGGTCGGCAATTTCGATGGCCGCCCGATGTGGGACGTGTCGGGTGTGACCGGTGCGGCGCCGATCTGGCGCGACATGGTCGATCATTTGCATCGGCAGCAGCCCTCGCGCGCGCCGGTGGCGCCGGCAGGCGTGGTGCGGCAGCAGCTGGTATTCGCGCCGGAGATCGAGGCGCCGCGTGCGGAATGGTTCATGCGTGGCACCGAGACACCAGTGGTCACGCTGGTTTCCGTTGGCGAGCGTGCACCGGCAATTCTGTATCCGGGCGAATCGAGCGTTCTGGCGATCGATCCGGATATTCCGGACCAGGTCGAGCGGGTGGTGTTCCGGGCGCAGGCTGGCAAGGATCTGGAATGGCGGCTCGACGGTGCCGCACTGGGACTGGCGGCGCACGACTACCCATGGCGCCCCGTGACGGGCGCGCATGAACTGGCGCTGGTCGATGGTGCAGGCAAAGTCAGGGCGCGCACGCGTTTCCAGGTGCGCGGCAAGTGATCAGCGCAGCAGAATCAGTTGCGGTACGCGGTCGGCGCCGCACCAGACGATGGCATTCTGTTTAAGCGCCTGACCGATCGCCTTTGCCTCGGGCAGCGGCAAACCCAGTATCAGGAAGCTCGGCTCGCATGGCCATGCCTGTTTTGGATCGCAGCCGGCCCCGCTCAGCCATTTCAGGCCGCGTTCTGTCAGCATCCGCGCGAATTCGTCCTGGCGCCGCGTATTGATGGCATCATCGGCGGGTTCGCCAAGGGGATTGCAGGCGGTGATGAAGGCGCAGGGCGTGTCAGGCAGCGCATCGCAGCGCTGGCCGATGTGCATCACAAATGACGGATCGGCGTCGACAATGAAGTCAGTCGCGAGGTAGGCAGCGATTGTCTCAGGTGGAATAATGGTGTCCATGGGTGCCATCATAAGGAGTGTAATTGTGAAACGCGAATCCAAATATAAGCTGGCACTCGAGCGGGCGGCGCACCACTCGCTGGCCTATCTGGACGGATTGGACCAGGCCCCAGTGGCCGCCCGCGCGAGCCTGGACACCCTGCGCGCCCGTCTGGCAAAGCCACTCAATACCACGCCCATGGAAGCGGAAAGCGTGATCGATGAGCTGGTGCGCGATACCGCAGGCGGCATTAACGGTAGCGCGGGCGGCCGCTTTTTCGGCTGGGTGATCGGCGGCTCGCTGCCGGCTGCGCTGGCGGCCGACTGGCTGACGACGGCGTGGGATCAGAACGCGGCGGCCTACGCCTGCGCGCCCGCCGAAGCGGTCATCGAGGAAGTTCTGGGCGGCTGGCTCAAGGATGTTCTTGGTTTGCCGAAGGGCGCCAGTTTTGCGTTGACCAGCGGCTGCCAGATGGCCCACGTGACCGCACTGGCGGCGGCGCGCAACGCGCTGCTGGCGAAGCGCGGGTGGGACGTTGAACGCGAAGGCCTGTTTGGCGCCCCGCGCATCCGGGTACTCAGCAGCGACCAGTACCATGGCAGCATCACCCGAGCAACGCGCATGCTGGGCATGGGCACCAGTGCGGTAACGGGATTGCCGACCAATCCAGAAGGGCAGATCGAGGCGGCGACACTGGAAGCGGCATTGCGCGCGCAGCCAGACCTGCCAACCATTGTGCTGCTTCAGGCGGGCGACCTGAATATCGGCGCGTACGACCAGTTTGCGGAACTGATTCCCCTCGCGCACCGTTACAAGGCCTGGGTCCATGTCGACGGCGCGTTCGGTCTGTGGGTCAATGCAAGTGCCACATACAAGCACCTGCTCAAGGGCGTCGAACAAGCTGATTCCTGGGCGACCGATGGCCACAAGTGGCTCAATGTACCTTACGACAGCGGCTTCGCTTTCGTGGCAGATCCGCAGGCGCACCGCAACGCCATGTCGTATGAGGCCAGCTACGTGACGCATAACGATCTGGTGCGCGAACCGAAGGACTGGAATCCGGACTGGTCGCGGCGGGGGAGGGGCGTAGCTGCCTATGCCGCCATGCGGCAGCTGGGCCGCAGCGGCGTGGAGGCGTTGGTGGAGCGCTGCTGCGCCGCCGCGCGTGCCATCGCGGTCGGCATCGCCGCGCTGCCCGGCGTCGAAATGGTATGGGAGCCGCAGATCAATCAAGGGCTGGTGCGTTTCATGGCCCGGGGAGCTGGCGCCAGCGAAGCCGAGCACGACAAGCGGACCGACGCCGTTGTAGCGGCGGTGCTGGCTGACGGAGAAGCCTATTTCACCAATACCACGTGGCGCGGCAAGCGCTGCATGCGCATTTCGGTGTGTAACTGGCAGACCAGCGAGGGCGATGTGGCGCGGGCGATCGCGTCGGTGGGACGCGTGTTGCAGAACTGAAGGATAAGCTCGCCGTGTCCGTCAGATCTACTGCAGCTTATTCGTGTGCGGCTTCTGCTGTTTTTGAATTTCAATCGATGTCTTGTTATATGCCTTGAGCCATTGTGGTGGCTTGCCGAGAATATGCACGGCGAATTGTTCCAGTCCCAGAATTGCCAGAAAATTCATTCGCCTGTCATCACGACGGGCTATCTTCGATTCGCACGCCTACACCCTCTGTTCCACCAACAAGGAGACGCAATGCTGAAAACGATACTCTGTCTGACTCTCGCGCTGGGATGCATTCCTGCTGCAATGGCCGCAACACCTGCCGAACTGGCTTTCCGCTATGCCCCGGTCCACTACCAGGACACCGATTCAAGCGACTACCCATCCGAGTACATTACCGCCTACGACTACGACGGCGATCGCGACGCATCCAACAACTGGGACAACCGCGGCAGCGCACACTGGCCTGCCACTGCCTACTACTCGGTGGTCGAAACCTGCACCCACTACTTCATTACCTACGCCTTCTACCATCCGCGCGACTGGACCGATACCGCCTTCGACCAGGAACACGAGAACGACCTGGAAGGCGCCATCATGGCCGTGCGTAAAAATGGATCCAGCTACGGCGCGCTGGAAGGAATGATCACGGTCTTCCACAAGGACTTTTTCTCCTATACGCCGGCCGGCAGTCCATTCAGGAACGGTGCAGAGGGCATCGACGGCACGCTGTCCTATGAGGCCCACAATGGCATCAACCGCGTGAAGACCGCGCAGGAAGCCAAGGGCCACGGACTGAAGGCCTGGCCGTACATCGGCAATTTCACGGGCGCGTCGAATCAGGATGGCGTGATCTACTATCCGACACAGGGTGCGGCAGAATTCCCAAGTTCGGGCAATGACCGCAATGTGCCTTACCGTCTGGTGGACATCCATGTCCCGAACGGCATGTTTGCCGCGGCGATCAGCGATGCCATCCAGCCCGCCGGCGTGGGTCTGACGTTCGCCAACTGGGGAACCTTCCGGGGCAATACCAGTGGCGATTGCGGCTCGGGCCTGATGACCTGCGGCACCAACTCGGCCAATGCGCCATGGGGCTGGGATGATTCGAATGACGGCGCCAGCTACCGCGGCGAATTCGCGCTCGATCCGGCGCATCTGTTCGCGCATTACTTCAGTGGCCTGGGCAGCTTCAGCCAGCAGTACTTGAACAATCCTTACCTGGCAGGATTGCAGCGCGCGGGCTTCTCGGGCACGCGCGCGCCATCCGGCTTTGCGGCCGAGCTCAATCTCGGCACGCTGTTCGGCAAGCAGGTCGCCGCTTGTTCCGCTAATTGACCTGGAAGGTTCGGCTGGTGCCGGTCAGGCCGTGAATGCTGCCGTCCCAGCCGTTCTTGTAATCGCCATAGTGGCGGATCCGGTACTGGCCGGTGGCGGCGTTGGCCGGAATCTCCCACGAAATGGCGGCCTTCGACGTGCCCCATACCGGGTCGACCCGTACCCAGCGATAGATCGTGTTCCAGTCGCCGTCGTTTGCCACCGTGCGCCATGCCGCGCCATCCCAGCGCTGCACTTCGAGGAAGGTGCCGTTCTGGCGCAGGTTGTTCTTGGGATGCCCGGTCCAGAATTCAACATCGACACGCTGGCCGCGTGAATAACTTGGATTCGCGTCGCGTACGACCTGGCCGAAGCTCTTGAAAATGGGCGTGTTATCGAGGACAACGCCGGTCTGGAATGACATCTGATTGTTGGTCAGGTCACGCACCGGCGCGCTGGCATGCGCTGGCGCGCCGGTGCGCAGCGCGGTTGCCAGTTCGTGATAGCTCTGCTGGTAGGCGCCGAGCGTCCATTTGCCGAAGTGGGTGGAGGCACCTTCGTAATGCTGGGCGTCGTATTCCTCCGGCGTGGTTACGTAGCCGGAATAGGCATTGGCATAACCGGCAAAAACGACATGTTTGACGCTCTCGCCCAGCGCGGCGCGCACGGTGTCGCGCACACGCCGGCCGGCCATGATGGTGAACTCGCCAGGTGCGGCCACAATCGCCAGCTGGCCGATCCGGATTACCGAGACTGGCAACACCTCCGGCGTCCATGGGAAGGGGGACTGCGTGCCGGTGGCCAGCAGTACCGGCTTGACGCCATGGCAGTCGCGCACCCATTGCGGCGCTGGTGTGATGATGCCGCCCAGCGCGGTAAAGAAGGGATTGCCGGCCAGGTCGCCTTCCACGAAGCCATCGAGCCCGCGTCCATCCTCGGTGCCCGCGGCAAAGGCGCTGCCGATCGCGGCAGGGCAGGTGCTGCGCGTGCTGCCGTCCGCGAACTGGGGCGCGACCGTCACGCGCGAGAAATCGATGAAGCGCTGGCGGTAATCGACCGGGCCGGAAATCGGCTCCAGCGCGCCGTTGTAGATGGCCAGCGCCTTTTGCAGCTGGCGCTCGCCGATGATGCGCGTGTTGTCGAATTCGTTGGCGGTCGGGCCGGTGCCATCCAGGTTCAGATTGGGTGTCATGTCGCCGGCATTCGATTGCGCGAAGGCGGCCACGAAGTCGCTGTCGGCGTTGTAGCGCACGCCTTTCAGCTCATGCTCCCAGCGCCATGCGGCGTAGCCCTTGTTGTCGGGACTGAGCAGGTGGTTGGTCGGCGCCATCGATACGCCGTGGGTGGAAAACCAGCTGATCACGCCCACGTCGGTGTCGCCTTGCTTGAAGCGCAGCACCGTCATTTCGGGATCGATGTGCCTGCCCCAGCGCTCGCGTTCCCCTTGCGGGTTGCGCTGGTAGGCCGGCAGCGAGCGGTTGTTGCTGGCGTCGAGCAGCTCGC
This sequence comes from Telluria sp., assembly GCA_036399735.1. Taxonomy (GTDB): domain Bacteria; phylum Pseudomonadota; class Gammaproteobacteria; order Burkholderiales; family Burkholderiaceae_D; genus Telluria_A. The sequence continues at coordinate 12,710 of DASWMN010000043.1, forward strand.
CTTTGCCGATCGCGATCGAACCCGGTTTCAGGTCGCGGTGCGCCTTGTCGATGGCCTGCACGATGCCGCTGACGGCCGCATCGAAGGTGCGTTTGTTGAAGCCATAAGTGGTGAAGTTGTACAGCGCATAGTGCGAGAAACCACCTGCGCCGCTATGCGTGTGGGTGGCCGACAGGATCACGTTGTCCGACCCGTACAGGGCGCCGTACCTGGTCTGCAGCTGGCGTATCACTTCCTGCTGCACGCCCTGGAACACCATGCCCAGATCGTTGTTGACGAACACGGTGCGCCTGCCGCTAGCCTGATCGAGCACGATGAAGGCGCGTGCGCGCTGACGCATGTGAATGCCGCCGCTGACTTGGGACAGGGCTGCGTAACCCATCATGCCGACTTCCGCCGCCTCGCCCGTGATGTCGGACATGCCGCGACCTACCAGGTAGGGATCGGCGCTGGCAGCGCCGCACAGAATGGTGCCACCAAGAGCGAGAGTGAGGCGTCGGAACAGCATGTGCGTCGTCATTGCAGTCTCCTTGTGTGTGTGAAGTGCCCTCAAAAACGTTTGGCGAGCGACAGGATCAGCGCTGCGCGGTCGACTTTTTTAGTTCTGCCATCGCTGTCGGGCACCACCGCCAGTTCGCGGTTGCGCAGCACAGCGCCTGCGATTTCGGCGCCAAAGTCCAGGCCCCAGCGCGTGTGCACGACGCCAAACTTATAGTCGACCAGATCGGCGTCGCGGAAGTGGCGCATTTTCTGGAAACCCAGGTGGCCGATCAATTTTGTCTGTCCGGTGAGTTTGTGTTCGACGCCGACGTCGAGCAGCTGGGAGCCGCGCGAGTGTTCGAAGCCGCCTTCGTAGCAGGCGATTGCCTTGGCGGGATCGCCGCCAGCCAGTACCGCCGGCATGTAGGTGGAGCCGCAGATGATAGCGGTGTTATTGCCGCGCAGGTCTTTGCTGGTCACGTACAGGTAGCGCGCCTCGATCACGCCGTAAGCGAATTCGAAGATGGCGTAGGTGGTGTCGAATTTGGTGTCGGTCAGGCCTGTCGGTTCGCCCGTGGTCCAGTCGATGCCGGTTGGCGCGTTGTTGACCTTCGCGCCGGGGAACCATTCCTGGGCGGCGCCCAGACCAAAATGCCAGCCCTCCGGTTTGCCCCAGCGGTAGCCCAGCGCACCGGTGACCTGCAGCCCGTTCGTGTCGGGGAAAATCTCCTTGCGCACGGTGCCCAGCTGCAGGTAGCCCACCAGCCCCGATTCGTGCACCGCCTCCATGGTCAGTTCGGCACCCGGTCGGTTGTAGGTGTCGGAGACACCGCGATTCTTGCGGTCGGTCAGGACTTTCGCTTCGATGTCGAGCGAATAGCTTTGCACGACCGGTTCGTCGCTTTGCGCGTGCGCGCCGTGAAAAGCGCCAGCCAGGATGGCCAGGCCGAGTATGTGGGCAATGCGTTGGTTCATTGGGTCTCCTTGCGTAGTTGTTATTGTCTGGTCTTGCAGCCGGGCGGTATGGCGCTGGCCCGGGTCATGACTTCGGTCTCGCCGAGCAGTTCGGTGCCGATGTAGGCGCGCACCATCAGCGTGGCATCTTTCACGCGCACGATGCCCTTGTAGTTTTTCTTGGTGCGCGGGTCGTGGACCCAGCCATTGCGCCAGGCATCATCTTCATAGGTCTTGAGTTTGGCGATCATCACGCCGCAGGCGTCTTCGGGTGTCCCGGCATCCTTGTCCCAGACGATGGTGCCGCACAGGGCGCCGGGCAGGTCGGCGCAGGTTTTGAATTCGATCACAGCGGCCTTGTCGGCGCTCAGCCACAGCCCGGCCGCGGCATCCTGGTTCGCCATGGCCGGCGTCAAGGCGCTGGCGGCCAGCGTGCATATCAATGTGCGCAATCCTCGTGCGTGCATCTCGTCCCCTCGTGGTGAAAATCCCCTATGGCATGGCCGGCAGGACCGGCCACCGTTGCGTGATACGACCAGCTTCCATGACGACGATGTCGCCGAACTGTTGCAGCACCGACTCGCTCTGGCGTGGCCGGAAAAAGATGTAGTCGTCCATCTGCAGTTGCTGCGCGCCCGAGCCGAGCATGGCCTGCTGGTTCGATGACGGGCCATACAGGCCGCTCTGGGCCAGGCCCTCGGGCGAAACCGGATTGGCCAGCCAGTTGCCGCCGTAGATGAAATACACGCGGCGCTGGTTGGCGTCCCACATGCGCGCCGCGCTGCCCAGCCACTCGACGCCGGTGGGCATCATGAACTGGGGCGGCGCCTTGATGACGGGCGTCGCGATGAAGGCTGCCGGTGCCAGGTCGTGCAGGGAGTCGAGATCGAAATCGGTGGGCTTGACCAGCGCGGAACCAAGCGCCAGTTCATTCGGAGTTTTGCTGCCGTCGTGCAGGCGGTAGGTCGGCGAGCCACCGGCGTTGAGCGTCAGGCCCCCCGGTGCATTGGCGCCGTGCAGGGCCTTGATCGCGGTGCCGGTGTATTCGCGGTAGACCGCAGCGGCGTGTTCAAAAGCACCGCTGCGTACGCCGGGCAGATCGGGCAGCTTGGCGATATGCGCGTCATAGCCCATCATGCCAGCCCATTGCAGCAGCGGTTCGGATTGGAAGATGGCCAGCATCTGCTGCAGCGTGCCGGTATCGGCCACGCCGCCGCGGTGCAGGCCGACATCGAGCTCGATGCTGACACGCATGGGCAGGAGCTGCTGGCGTGCCAGATCGCGGTACTGGGCCAGCCGCTGCGGACTGTCGATCAGCCATTGCAACTGCCGCGCCGGATCGAAAGCGGTGTCTTTCAGCTTGTCATAAAAGGCCGCTGCCGCGGCAACCGGCAGCGGCTTGCCAAGCAACAGGTCGATCCCGGGACGCTGCTGCGCCAGCTGCTGCAGATAGGGCAGGTTGAAGACCATCAGGCGTTGCGTGCCCATCTTGCTGGTCAGTTCGTCCAGCAGCGGCAGGCAGGGCAGCGATTTTGCCACCAGCCGCAGCTGCATGCGCGCGCCGATATTGCGCGTAACCTGGGCCGCGTTGCTGGCCAGGACATCGCGGTCGATGATCATGGTGGGCGTGGCAATGCCGGCTTCGCGCAGCGCTTTCGCCATACGGGCAAAGTAGGGCGCGTGCGGGGCCCCGCGTTCGCGCGGGTGCAGCGCGAGCGCTGCCGCGCCAACCAGTCCGGCACCAATGGCAGCGACCATTGTGCGGCGTTTCATCAGCTAACCCCGAACAGGGTGCGCAGATGCGGGTTGAGCATGCGTCCGCGCGGGTCCAGGCTGCGCCGCACATCGAGGAACTCCTTCCAGCGCGGGTACAGCGTGGCCAGTTCGGCGGCGCTGAAGTTGTGCAGCTTGCCCCAGTGCGGCCGGCCCTGGTATTTGCGGAACACCGGGCCGATCTCCGACATCAGATAGTCGTACGGTTCGCCCTGCGCCGCATGCACGGCGATCGAGCAGCTGTCGCGCTGATAGAAGGGACTGAGCCAGGCATCGTCGCCTTTCACAAAGCGAAACTCGAGCGGGAAGAAAACCTCGTTGCGTTTTTCGAGCGTGCGGATCACTTCGCGCACGCAGGCGATGCCGGCGTCGCGCGGGACATGGCATTCGGTTTCGTTGAAGCGGGTCGGGCGGGTGTTCGACAGCAGCAGCCAGGAACGGTTGGTCGCGTGTTCGGTCAGACTGGGGTCGATCAGTTTGGCGGCGCTCCAGCGCCGCAGCTGCGGGTAGCTGCCCAGCCAGTCGCGCAGGCGGCGCAGGTCGCGCAGCATGTCTTCATCCTGCGAGGGCGGCATCGCCACTTCGTTGCCGGCAAAGGGAATGTGGGTAATCGCCGCGGCGTAGCCGGTAAATGGCAGATAGTAGAACTCGAAATGGCGGTGGGTGCGGGCCAGCTCCGGGGCCCGTTCCAGCATTTCCTCCACCGGGGCGAGCCAGACCTTGCGGCGCAGGTTAAAGGCCGGCACCACGGTCATTGTCACGCGCGTGATGACGCCCAGCGCGCCCAGCGAAACACGGGCCGCGGCCAGTTGATCGGGGTGGCGGGCCTGGTCGTAATCGACGATCTCGCCCTGGGGCGTGACGATGCGCAGGGCCGTCACATCGGCATGCATGGCCGGCAGTTCGGCGCCGGTGCCATGCGTGGCGGTGCTGATGGCGCCGGCGAGGGACTGGATGTTGATATCCGGGAGATTGCGCAGCGCCAGGCCGGCGCTATCGAGCTGGCCCGAGACCTGGGCCAGGCGCGTACCGCCGTGCAGAGTAGCGCTCAAGCCGGCCTTGTCGTGCGAGAGCAGGCCGGCCACGCGGTCGAGCGAGAGCAGGGTGCCGTCGGTCGGCACCAGGGCGGTAAAGGAATGGCCTGCGCCCACACAGCGCACCGCGCCGGCCGCGCCCGCAAGCAGGGCGGCAATGGCAGATTCATCGGCAGGTTGCGCCAGCGCCTGGGCCTTGCATTGCACAATGCCGGACCAGTTTTCCCATCGGGTGCCGGTGCTGGCAAGTGCGGCCCGGGCCGGTGCGATACGCAGCGGTAGCAGGCCCGCAGCCAGGGCGGCAGCGCCGGTTCTGAGGAACAATCTGCGCTGTGTTCTCATGCCGATACCAGGTTCGAAACCATACGCATCCAACCTCCGCAATTGTCAGAACAATGTGCTGGATAATAACGACGTATCAAAAATAAAACAACGTTTTATTTTCTGGCGTGCGCGGGCGTAGCGATGCTGGTTGGGCCGGTTTTCAGGGCTTGAAACGGTGCAGGATGCCCGTGATCAGCACATCCATCAGGGCATCGATGTGGGCGTCGAAGGCGTCGTGTTCGAACCACATTTCCTTGTCGCCGAAGACCAGGCGCAGCGAGGTCATGCCGTGGATGCCTTCCCAGAAAATCTGGGCCATGGATTCGATCCGCGCGCTGTCCACATGGCCGGCGGCGGCCAGTTCGACAAACAGCTGCACGCCGAAGGCATACGGATCCTGTACCTGGTTGCCGTGTTCGACCATCGAGTTCTCGACCGGCGTGTGGGGACGGCGTTCCATGAAGACCAGGGCGTACTGGTCCGGGTGCTGCAGGCCGAAGGTGACGTAGGCGCGGCCGACACGCTTGATGTTGTCGATGGCGGAGAAGGCAGGGTCAACGGCAGCGCGCATGGTCTTGACGAGCGCAAGCACGTCCTCGTCCATGGCCTGGGTGATCAGGGTGGCCTTGTCCTTGAACAGGCCGTACACGACCGTGGTGGAAAAGCCGGCCTGCTCCGCGACTTTACGCAGCGTCATTTCGCGCGTGCCGCCCGTTTTGATCAGCTTTCGGACGACCTTGATGATGTCCTTGCGGCGCTGTTCGGATTCCCTCAGCTTGCGATCCTGCACGCTGCTTGATGCCTTCGCCATGTGGTCGATTCCTAAAATAAATTCTTGTTACGCGGCCCGAGCCTATCAGAATTTATCGAAGTTTGTCCAAATTGAGACAGAAAACCCGGCGGCTGCCTGGCAGGTCTTCGGGTTCGATGGCCGCATAAAAAATGGCAGCGATGCTTGCGCGTCGCTGCCATTGTCAGTGTCGGGCTATGTGCCGGACGACTTAGGGCTTACCGTAATTCATCGGCAGGAACTGCAGCTTCTCCCAAGGGAAACCGTCGAGTACCGCATACGAGGGCTTGTTGCCAAACAGCGCAGGGTAGGGATTGGTCTGGCCCAGCGCGGTGTACGATTTCGGATTCTGGGCGCGGATCGACAGCGCACCGGCTTTGTCCCAGACGATGAAGCCGTACTTCTGCGCGGCCTTGGCGATGATACGGCCAGCCTTCGTCATTGGCAGAAGGTCGACATTGATGCTCGGGTCCAGACGGAAGCGCAAGCCTTCCGGGATCCGGTTCGTCGCGAGCGTGGGATTGAACCCGTCCGAACGCAATGCCGGCCACGACAGAATGCTGTTGGTTTCGGTTTCCACCAGCGAAATGCCGATCACGTGGCGAATTTCACCGCGCGTCAGTTCTTCCGCCGTGATCTGGCCGCCAATGAACGGCAGTCCCGTGGCAGTGGTGCCGTATGGGAAGGGGAAGATGCCGTTGCTCTTGCTGACATTGGTCATCTTGCCACCCCAGCACGCTTTCCACGCGCCGTCCACATTCTTGGTCACCCAGAATTCCCACAGGGTGTCGGTCGATTTCTGGTAGACCGTCATCTCGGCGTCGCTGCCGTCGGCAGGCGCGGCCAGGGCCGGGATCGGCACCGCGGTCCACTGCGCTTCTAGCGCAGGCTCGCCATACAGCTTGTACTGGCAATTCGAATACGCCACCTTGGTGGTCGGGGTGTCAGGCGCGGCATTGTAGACCGGGCTCGCGTACGACCAGGTATTGATGTTGACCGTGCCGTAGTAGGCCGCTTTCTGGCGCAGGAAATCGGCCAGGAAGCCCGTGGTGTTCGGGTGCAGCGCCACATTGGCGGGGATGGGCTGGTACCAGAAACTGGTCGGTGCGAAGATCGCATCGGTCGGCAAGGCGTCGCCGAGGGTCGCGTTCGGCGTTGGCGTGGCAGCGGGCGCGACCGGGACGATGGCGGTCGTCGTGCTTGTCGGTGCGCTTGGTGTAATTGCCGGCACCGGCGCAGTTGCAGCAAGCGGCGGGGCGGCCGGCACCGGCGTGCTTGCCGCGACCGGCGGCGTGGCCGCGGGCGGAGGCGTCACTGCAGGTGCAGGTGCTGGTGTTGGCGTTGGTGTGGATGCAACAGGCACCGCGGCGGCGGCGGGGCCGCTCGACGTTTCAGCCCGAACCTGGCTGGGGGTGGGCGCGTCGCCACCGCCGCCACCGCCACACGCGCTCAAGAAGAGTGCGCTTACGACCAGCGACAGTCCCGTGCGGACAGGACGTGCCACGCTGTTTGTGTGTTTTACAAGTACCTGAAACATGCTTCACCTCATCAAAATTTTCCCGTACGGCAATATTATGCTTTTTGGAGACAAGTTATATTGCCGCGCATTAAAAAGATTGATGTGGCGCAACAGTTCTATATCTTTTCGATACCGAAATTGTCACTTGATTAT
>DASWMN010000044.1:0-24843 GCA_036399735.1 Telluria sp.
CCAAGGCAGCAGAAGCAGCACCCGCGAAATCCAAGAAGATGTTGATCATCATCCTGGCCGTGGTGGTGCTCGCCGTTGGTGGCGGTGCAGCCTGGTTCCTGACCAAGGGCAGCGGCGACAAGGCCGAACACAAGGAAGTCAAACACGCGGTCAAGCCGGAGTTTGTCGTGATCGAACCGTTCACCGTCAATCTCGCCCCCGAAGAAGGCTTGCAGGACCAGTATCTGCAGATCCAGTTTACCCTGCAGGTGGCCGGACCGGAGCAGGCCGAGCTGGTCAAGACCAATATGGCGCGCGTGCGCAGCCGGGTCCTGCTGCTGTTGTCGGCCAAGAAGTCGTCCGAGCTGAACACGACCGAAGGCAAGAGCCAGCTGTCGAAAGAAATCATTGCCGCCATCAATCTGCCGTTTGCCGACAAGGCACCGCCGCAGGAAGTGACGGACGTGTTGTTCACCAATTTCATTATCCAGTGACCTGTCATGGCCGATAATTTTCTATCCCAGGAAGAAGTTGATGCCCTCCTCAAGGGCGTCAACGGCGATCAGGACGATGCCGCCGCGCCTGAGGATACGTCGGGCGTACGTACCTACAACCTGGCAACCCAGGAACGGATCGTGCGCGGCCGCATGCCGACCCTGGAAATCATCAATGAGCGTTTCGCGCGCCTGCTGCGCGTGGGCCTGTTCAACTTTATCCGGCGCAGCGCCGAAGTGTCGGTCGGCTCGGTGCGGGTTTCCAAGTACAGCGAATTCATCCGCAACCTGGTGGTCCCGACCAATCTGAACCTGGTGCACATGAAGCCGCTGCGCGGCACTGCCCTGATGGTGTTCGATCCGGGCCTGGTATTTTTGCTGGTGGACAATCTGTTCGGCGGCGACGGGCGTTTCCATACGCGCGTCGAGGGCCGCGACTTTACCCAGACAGAGCAGCGCATCATTTTGCGCATTCTCGATATTGTGTTCGAGGCTTATACCAAGTCGTGGGAACCGGTGTTCCCGGTCGAGTTCGAGTACATCCGTTCCGAGATGAACACCCAGTTCGCCAACATCGCCACCCCCAACGAGGTCGTGGTGTCGTCCACCTTCACTGTGGAACTGGGCGCGGTATCGGGCCAGATTCACTTCTGCCTGCCGTACTCGATGATCGAGCCGATCCGCGACACTCTGACCTCCAGCCTGCAGGGCGAGGCGCTCGAGGTCGACAAGCGCTGGATCCGCCTGATGACGCAGCAGATCCAGATCGCTGAAGTCGAGCTGGTCGCTACCCTGGGGACAGGGCGGGCCACCTTCGATGAGATCCTGAACATGAAAGTGGGGGACGTGATTCCCCTGACGGTGCCGGAACAGATCCAGGCCACCGTCGATGGCGTACCGGTCATGGATTGCACGTATGGCGTACTGAACGGCCAATATGCGCTAAAAGTGGAAAAATTACTCGCGAATGCGGAAGTTAAATAAGGGAGTGCATGATGTCCGATAATCAAGAAGACACGAGCATGGACGACGACTGGGGCGCCGCCATTGCCGAGCAGGCCAAGGCGGAAGCCGACGCGCTGCAAAGCCAGGCCGCCAGCGCCGCCGTGTTCAAGGACTTTTCCAACAAGGGCAGCAAGCCCGACACGCCGAACGATATCGACTTCATCCTCGACATCCCGGTCCAGCTGACGGTCGAACTGGGCCGCACCAAGATCGCCATCAAGAACCTGCTGCAACTGGCGCAGGGCTCGGTGGTGGAACTGGACGGCATGGCCGGCGAGCCGATGGACGTGCTGGTCAACGGCTGCCTGATCGCCCAGGGCGAAGTGGTGGTGGTGAACGATAAATTCGGTATTCGCCTGACGGACATCATCACCCCGTCCGAACGGATCCGAAAACTCAACAAATGACCCGGGGCCGGCTGCACGCACTCCTGCTGGGCGCCGCCCTCGCCTGCGGCCACGCCGTCGCGGCCGATCCCGTGCCGCCCGCTTCTGCGCCCGCCTCCGCGCCCGTACCAGCCGTGCCTGCCGGCACCACCACACCTTCCCTGCTGCCATCCAGACCGCCGTTGCAAACCGCGCCCGCGCTGCCGCAACCGGCGCAGCCGCCGGTAGCCACTTCGGCCGGCAACCTGGTCCAGACCATCACCGGCCTGCTGCTGGTGCTGGGCGCGCTGGCCCTGTTCGCCTGGGGCATGAAGCGCTTCGGTCCCAAGGCCCAGGCCGGGGCCGGCGGCCTGCGCATTGTCGGTGGCCTGAACCTGGGTGGACGCGAACGGATCGTGCTGGTCGAAGTCGGTGACCAGTGGATCGTGGTGGGCGCCTCGCCGGGCCGCGTGAACGCCCTGCACACGATGCCGCGCCAGGAAACGATTCCTGCGCCGCTGACGGGCGACACCCCGGTGCCGGCCAGCAGTTTCGCCGCCTGGCTCAAACAAACGATCGAACAACGCAATGCAAAATAAGTCCATCATGACTACGCGCGCGGCGCGCCTGCTTCTGCTGGGCGGCGCCCTGGCGCTGCCGCTGCTGGCGGTGGCGGCCGACGGCATTCCGGCCTTTACCAGCCAGCCTGCGCCAGGCGGCGGCACCGCGTATTCGCTGCCGGTCCAGACCCTGCTGCTGATGACCTCGCTGAGCTTCCTGCCGGCGGCGCTGCTCATGATGACCAGTTTTACCCGCATCATCATCGTGCTGTCGCTGCTGCGCCAGGCGCTCGGTGCGCAATCGTCGCCACCGAACCAGGTGCTGGTCGGGCTGGCGCTGTTCCTCACCCTGTTCGTGATGGGACCGGTATTCGACAAGATCTACGTCGACGCCTACCAACCGCTGCAGGAGAACAAGATTCAGATGGGCGAAGCCATGGACCGCGGCGTCAAGCCGCTCAAGGAGTTCATGACGCGCCAGACGCGCCAGGCCGATCTGGCCCTGTTCGTCAAGATTTCACGCTCGCCCGCCCTGCAGGGTCCGGAAGATATTCCGCTGCGCGTGCTTATTCCCGCGTTCATCACCAGCGAACTGAAGACCGCGTTCCAGATCGGCTTTGCCATCTTCATCCCCTTCCTGATCATCGACATGGTGGTGGCCAGCGTGCTGATGTCAATGGGGATGATGATGATGTCGCCGGCCGTGATCTCGCTGCCGTTCAAGCTGATGCTGTTCGTGCTGGTCGATGGCTGGCAACTGATCCTCGGCTCACTGTCGCAAAGTTTCTATTAGGGGCGCCGCATGACTCCGGAAACCGTCATGACAATCGGCCGCAACGCCATGGAGGTCACCCTCATGGTGTCGGCCCCGCTGCTGCTGGTGGCGCTGATTGTCGGCCTGATCGTCTCGATCTTCCAGGCCGCCACCCAGATCAACGAAGCGACCCTGTCCTTCATTCCGAAACTGGTCGGCATTTTCGTCGCACTGGTGGTCGCCGGCCCCTGGATGCTGGCCGTCATGCTCGACTATATGCGCCAGGTATTCACCGGCATTCCCGGCCTGATCGGCTAAGGCGCTGCGGCGTGCCGACATGCTGACACTGACCAGTATCGAAATGAACACCTGGATCGCGGCCCTGTTGTGGCCGCTGTCCCGGATTCTCGGCATGATTGCCGCCGCTCCCCTGTACGGCAACAACAGCGTGCCCATCACCAGCAAGGTGATCCTGGGCGTGCTGCTGGCGCTGATCATCGCGCCCGCCATTCCCGCCTTGCCGGCGGCCGATCCGATGTCGCTTGCGGGCCTGCTGATCCTGATCCAGGAATTGCTGATTGGCGCTGCCATCGGCTTTTCGGTGCGCATCGTGTTTGCCGCCGTCGAGATGGCCGGTGAAGTGGCCAGCCTGACCATGGGCCTGGGCTTTGCCAGCGTGTTCGATCCGCAAACGCGCGGGCGCTCGTCGGCCGTCAGCCAGTTCCTGGCGCTGGTGGCGACCATGGCTTTTCTGTCCGTGAACGGCCACCTGGTGCTGCTGGAAGTGCTGGCCGAAAGCTTCATCAGCCTGCCGGTATCGGCCACGCCGGTGTCGGCCGCAGCGCCCTACGAGCTGGTGAAATGGGGCGGGGTGATTTTCAACGTCGGCCTGCAACTGTGTTTGCCGATCGTGGCGGCGCTTTTGATCACCAACGTCGCGCTGGGCATTCTGACGCGCGCCGCGCCCCAGCTGAATATTTTCGGGATCGGTTTCCCGATTTCGCTGGGCGTGGGGCTGCTGATCATCAGCATGGCCCTGCCCTATCTGAGCGTGCCGCTGCAGAACTTGTTCAATCAGGGAATTGAAGCGGCACGCAAAGTGCCGCGCAGTGCCGGCGAGCGCAGCGCGCCGACGGCGCCAACCGCGCCGCCAATCTGAACCAGGCGCCGCGCTACGCCTTGGTTCGCTTGAAAAGCGTCTCGATGTAGATATCGTTTTGCCACTCTTCATAGCCAAGCAGCGTTCCTTCGATGCGTTCGAACCCTTCATTCCAGCCGGTTTTTTCGGCTGTCTGCTTCAGCAATCGGTAGGCTTCCATGCGCCATTCCTCTTGCGGTTTCGCATAGAGCACAATTCTTGATTGCCGGCCGTTGCGTTGTTTGAATAGGTACTCTTTTCGAAGAAGCAAACCTGATTCAACGTAGGGTGCGAAGTACCTCTCTGGAATAAGGTCAAGGTCCGGGTTCGAAGGATAGGATTCAGTAAAAGCGGCGAATGGCTTACTTCCATTGAGCATCAAGGCAAGCTCACGGTTGGTATGAACCAGGTAGGGCAGCTCATCGATTGGTAACCAGGACCGCAGGCGGACTTCGTCAGATGCATTCGCAACAGCCACGCCGAAACGCGCAGCAATTCGTTGCATGTCTCCATGGTCGAGATCGTAGCAAGCGCCCAGCGGAATATTGTCTTGCCCAGGGTCGATAATGCGGCAAAGCGCGGAAATGTCGCTTGTCTCGAAAGCAGCCTGGCTGCGGATGCAGCCTGTGGCCGGATCGATGAAATTAAGGACGAACTTACGGTCCTGCATGCAATTCTCCTGCGAATAATTTACTCATAGGATAGATTAAATCCGGTCTCGCCGCATACGTCGGGCTACCACCATGCAAGCAGGGGAACGCGCAGCAGTTGTCGCGCAATGGAAGGGCGGCCGGGCGCAAGCACCCGGACCACGCCGCCACGTCAGCTGATGAAGTTGAACAGCGACAGACCCGACAGGGTCTTGAAGGATTTCTGCGCCGCTTCGAGCGCAAATTGCTGCTGGGTGAACTGCGAGATCGCCGCCACCTGATCGAGGTCGACCAGATCTTTCAGCGTGGCCGCGTATTGCAGATTCAGGTCGTCGCCGGCACTGTCGAGCGTGTCCATTTCTTTCAGACGCGCGCCGACCGAGGCCCGCACGCTGAGCACATTGTCCAGCGAGGAACCGAGGTTCTCATGCGCCTTGTTCAAGCCATTGGTCAGGTTCGCTTGTCCGACCGGACCCGTGCCAGGCGACTTCAGGACGCCGATCAGGTCGGTCAGGGTCTGGAAGATCGATTGCTTCTGGCTTGGCTTCACGCTGAAGCTGTCGCCATTCGCCGGCACGCCTTTGATGTCGAAGGTGATGCCGTCGAAGGTGATCTGTTCGCCGCTCGCGTACGGCACCGGGGCCGGCAGCGTCGGTGGCGGCAGGCCGGTGGTCTGGTCGAGCACGCTATACGTGGTCACTGCCGGGGTGCCGGACACGGCAAAGGTCAGCTGGTAATTGTGGCCGGTGGCGGCCGCGCCATTGACCACCGAGCCGCTCGAGATGATGCCGGCGCCCGTGTTGGCGCCGCCCGCTGCCGCGACAAAGGTGCCGTTGCCGGTCACATTGTTTTCAAAGATTTCGCTGCCCGAATCGCTGATGGCCGCCTGGCGGGCCGAGCTGATCTGCAGCGTGCGCGCGCCCTGGTCGCCGTTGTACTGGGCGCCGCTGGCGGTCTTGGTAAAAGGCAAGGTGTTCGACTTGAAGCCGGAGAACAGATAGCCGCCGGTGCCGTCAGCGGTGTTGGCCAGGGCCAGCATGTCGTCCAGGCGGCCCTGCAGTTCGATCGCCAGCGACTTGCGGTCGGTGTCGCTCAGGGTGGCATTGCCGGCGTTAACGACCAGCGTCTGCACGTCCTGGATCAGTGAGGTGGTGCCGGCCAGGGTTTGTTCTTCCAGCGAGAGCGAGGTGCGCGCATTCTGGCGGTTCACGCCGTACTGGGTGTTGACCGATTGCGACTGCGTCACTTCCAGCGCGCGTGCGGCCGCGATCGGATCGTCGGCGGCAGTGAGCACGCGGCGGTTGGTCGACAGCTGCATCTGCGTCTTGGCGATATTGCTGTTCAGGGTGCCCAGCTGGCTGGTGCCCTGTTCAAAGATCATGTTGGTGCTGATACGCATGATAAAACCTTCCAGTGTCGTGTTAGCGGCCGCCGAGCGTGAGCAGGGTATCGAACAGGGTGCTGGCCACTTGCATCACTTTGCCAGCCGCCTGATAGGCTTGCTGGTAGCGCAGCAGGTTGCTCGCTTCTTCATCCAGGTTCACGCCTGACACGCTTTGCTGCGAATTGCGGGCCTGGTCGAGCAGCTTGGCGCCGGCCACGCCATTGACTTGCACTTCGCGCGTCTTGTTGCCGACAAAGCTGACCATCTCGGCATACGAGGACTGGTAGGTCGCTCTGCCGCCTTCCATCGTGTTCGTGGTTTGCAGCTGGCCCAGCAGGCGTGCATTGCGGTTGTCGCCCACGCCATTGGTATTCGGGCCGACCGTGAAGGTGTCGGCCGTGGCAGGCGCGCCGGTAAAGCTCAGGTTCACGCCGCCGAAGCTGTAATTGGCGCCGGCCGTAAACGGAATCGGGCTGGTGCCCGCCGGGTACACGGTGCTGGCGCCATTGTTGGTGACGGTGACGGCCTGGCCCGCCGGGAAGCCCGACAGCCCGCCAGGCGCGGTGTAGGTCAGCGTGACGGGTGCGCTCAGGGCATAGCCCGGCGTCAGGTAGGCGGCATCAATGCTGCCCTCGCCCAGCTTGGCGCTGCCGGTATTGGTGATCGGCGTCGCCGTCACGATCGGCGAGGCGGCGGCAATCTTGGAACGGTCGGTCAGGGCCACGCCGAACTGGCCGGCGCCGTTGATGGTGGGACGCACCAGGAAATTGTCATTCGTGGTGGACACGCCATTGATGGCGAAATCGACCCCGTCGATGGTCTGCGGCACCGTCTGCGGATACGGGTTGATGATGGTCTGCTGGTTGTCCGACTGGCGCGTCACGGTGTAGTTGCTGCCGTTGTAGCTGATCTTGTAATCGCTGGTGGTCAGTTTGCTCGGATCCGAAATCGTGGCCGTGACCACGGCGGTCGAAGACAGCGCATTGTCGCGGCTGGGCGCCACCACGGGCGCGGCTTCCTTGAAGAAATCGACACCCGGGCTGCCGTTCAGATCCTGGCCCAGCTTGTGCTGTTCGTTGAAGGTCGCGGCGATGGTCACGGCAATCCGGCCCAGCGAATTTTGCGCCCGGTCGAGCGACTGGGTGCGGAATTCGATCAGCCCGCCCAGCTCGCCGCCGGCCATGGCGCTGTCAGCCAGCACGGTAACTTTGCTGCCTGTCACATAGCCGACCTGGGTGCGGCCGGGATCGGTCGGCGAGGTCACGGTCGCCAGCTGGAAGGACTTCTTGCCTACCACCAGCGGCTGACCGTTGCCGATCGAGACCGTGATGCTGTTGTTGTCGCCTTGGACGACGGTCGCCTTGATCTGCTTGTTCAGTTCCAGCACCAGCTGGTCGCGCGCGTCGAGCAGATCGTTCGGCATACCTTGGTTGCCGCCCGAGACGGCCGTGATCTGCTCGTTGAGCTGGGCGATCTGGCTGGCGTAGGAATTGATCAGGGTGACGTTGGTGTCGATCTGGGTGTTCACACCGTCGCGGATTTCCTGCAGACGGCCATTGAGTCCCTGGAAACGCGCGGCCAGCGAATCGGCCGACGACATCACCGCCTGGCGCGATGCGCTCGAGGACGGATTCGAGGCCAGATCCTGCACGCCCTTGAAGAAATCCTGGAGTGCCGGTGACAGGCCGGAAGTCGGGTCCGACAACAGATTGTCGACCTGCTTGATCTGGGCGTAATAAGAGTCGAGCGCGCTCGACGAGCTGGTCGCCGTGCGCACCTGGTTATTCAGGAAATTGTCGGAATAGCGCTTGATATCGGAAATCTGGGTGCCACTGCCGATGAAGCCCACGCCGATGTTCTGGGTCGTGGCGGACGCCTGCACCACCAGCTGGCGGCTGTAGCCTGCCACGCTGGCGTTGGTGATGTTGTTTCCGGTCGTCGCCATACCGGCCTGGGCGGCGAACAGCCCGCTTTTTCCGATATTGAGAATATTTCCAGCCATGATGTTGTCCTTCTTTGGTGTACTGCTATTACGGCAGGATTCCCGAAAACTTGAGTTGCAAGCTTGTCAGCCTGGCATCAGTGCGCCATGTCAGGCGAGATTGTTGCGGATAATGCGGCTCAGTTTGGCGGCGTACATCGGATCGGTGGCATAGCCGGCACGCTGCAAGCCATGCGCGAAGGTGCTGGCGTCGCCGGCGTGGGCCAGTACTTTTTCGTAGCGCGGATTATTCGTGATCAATTTGGCATAATCCTTGAAGCTGTCGGCCGGGGTGTCATACGCACGGAACTTTTCCACCTTGGTGCGCGGCACGCCGTTCACATATTCCGTGGTCACGGCGGTGGCCACCTTGCCGGTCCATCCGGGGCCGGCCTTGATGCCGAACAGGTTGTTGCTGTTGCTGCCGTCCGCATTGCGGATCTGGCGCTTGCCCCAGCCCGTTTCCAGCGCGGCCTGGCCGAGCATGAACTTGGCCGGAATGCCGGTAGTCGACTCGGCCTCGGCCGCATGGCTGGCCAGCTTGTCCTGGAAGTCTTTCACGTGCGGCGCTTGCACGCGGCCACTGGCCGAGCGCCCGGTTTCCTGGGCCGTGCCCGGTGGCGTGGCCTGCAGCGCGCCGGGGCCGGTGGGCGCAATCAGCGCTGCCGCTTCGGCCGTGGCACGCGCGGCCCCATCGGTGCCCGCCTGCGCGCCAATGGCCTGGCTTTGCGCCTGCGCGCTCAGCTGGCGGATCAGCATGTCAGCCAGGCCGACGCCGCGGTTGGCCATCTTCTGGCTCATCTGCTGGTCCAGCATGCCGGTAAACATCTTGGTTTGCTGATTGTCCATCATGCCGTCCTGCGGCGTGGCTTCGCGCATGCTTTTCATCATCATGTTGATGAACATGGCTTCGAACTGGGTGGCGGCGCCCTTGAGCGCCTCCGGCGAGCCGGCCTTGGCCGACTGTTTCAGCTCGCCCATGCCCTTGGTATCAAGCGCGAACTTGCCGGAAATGTCGTTGGTCTGGCCGATCATGGCGTCCCCTTAAATAATCTCGAGCTCGGCGCGCAGCGAACCGGCTGCTTTCAGCGCCTGCAGGATCGACAGCAAGTCTTGCGGCGACGCGCCGATCGCATTCATGGCCTTGACCACCTCGGCCAGCGACGCGCCACCTTTCACCATCAGCACCTTGCCCGGGTCTTTCTTGACTTCGACGCTGGCGTTTTGCACGGCCACCGTTTTGCCGCCCGACAGCGGGCCTGGCTGGCTGACCTGGTTGTCGGCGCCAATCGTGATCGACAGATTGCCGTGCGAAATCGCGCACGATTCCAGCGTGACCGACTGGTTCATCACCACCGAGCCGGTGCGGGCGTTCATGATGACCTTGGCAGCCTGGCGCGCAGGATCGACGTCAAGCGACTCGAGCACGCCGAGGAAGGCCACGCGCTGGTCCGAGGACGACGGCGAACGCACGCGGATCACGCGTCCGTCCAGTGCGGTGGCAATGCCGGGGCCGAAATGGTTGTTGATCGCTTCCACCACGCGCGCGGCGGTGGAAAAATCGGTGGCTTTCAGTTCCACCCGAATCTGGTTGTTTTCGCCCAGGTTGTTGGCAACAGCCTTTTCCACCGTGGCGCCGCTGGAAATCTTGCCCACTGCCAGGTGATTGACCTGCACTTGCGAGCCGCCGGCCGCCGCGCCCACGCCGCCCACCAGCACATTGCCCTGGGCCATGGCATACACCTGGCCGTCCGCGCCTTGCAGGGGGGTCATTACCAGGGTGCCGCCGCGCAAGCTCTTGGCGTTACCGATCGAAGACACCGTGATGTCGATGGTCTGGCCCGGCTGGGCAAAGGCCGGCAGCGAAGCGGTGACCATGACGGCCGCCACGTTCTTGAGTTGCAGGCTGGTGCCCGCCGGCATGTTCACGCCCTTCGATTGCAGCATCGAGACGATCGACTGCACCGTGAACGGGGTCTGGGTGGTCTGGTCGCCGCTGCCGTCGAGGCCAACCACGATGCCGTAGCCGGACAACTGGTTTTCGCGCACGCCGCCAATGGTCGACAGATCTTTGAGGCGTTCGGCCAGCACCGTCTGCGGCGCCAGGATGGCAACGCAGACCGCGGCGAGGGTGAGCATATGGAACAGGCGGCGCATGGGTGGTCCTATCAGAATGGCAGCAGCGACTGGAAGAAACGCGACACCATCGATGTCATTTCCGCGCGGTCGATCTGGCTGTTGGTGCGGTACTCGACGCGCGCGTCGGCCACCTGGGTCGAGGACATGGTATTGCCCACGCCAATGTTGTCCGGGCTGATCATGCCGGAGAAACGAATGAATTCGATACCCTTGTTCATCGCCACCTGCTTTTCGCCGGCCACGATCAGATTGCCGTTCTGCAGTACTTCGGTGACGGTCACGCCGATGGTGCCGCTGAAGGTATTGCTGGCGCTCTGGTTATCGCCATCGGAAAACTTGTGCGCCGATTCGACCGCCACCTGGGCGCCGAACACGTTCTTGATCACGCCCGGCGCGGCAAAGCTGGCCGAGCCGGACTTGTTGCCCGAGCTGGCGCCGGCTTTCACGGCAGAGGTTTTCTCGACGATATTGATGGTCAGCATGTCGCCAATGTGGCGCGCGCGCCGGTCTTCGAACAGCGGGCGGTATTGCGCCGGCTGGTAGATGGCGCCATTCGCCGGGGCTGCCGCTTCGGTGTACAGCGGGCGTGCCGTGGTCGGATGCTGGACGATCGAACTGGGCGTGGCGGCGCAGCCGCCCAGCGCCAGCAATGCAACAATGGAGAGTGCTTTCATGGGGAACCTTCCTGTCATCACAGCTGGGCCAGCTTGGCCAGCATCTGGTCGGACGTGGTGATGGCTTTGCTGTTGATCTCGTAGGCGCGCTGGGTGGTGATCATGTTGACCATTTCCTCGACCACGTTGACGTTCGAGGTTTCCACATAGCCTTGCATCAGCACGCCGGCGCCGTTGGTGCCCGGGGTGTTGGTGTTCGGGCTGCCCGAGGCGCCGGTTTCCACGTACAGGTTTTCGCCCTTGGACTCGAGGCCGGCCGGGTTGATGAAGGTGGTCAGTTGCAAGGTGCCGATCTGGGACGGGGCCGCCGTGCCGGGCAGCTGGGCCGACACCGTACCGTCGCGCGCCACCGTCAGCGAGAGCGCGTTGGCAGGCACGGTAATGGCAGGCTGGACCACGAAACCGGAGGAGGTGACCAGCTGGCCGTTGTTGTCGGTCTGGAAGGAGCCGTCGCGCGTGTAGGCGGCGGTACCGTCCGGCAGCAGGACCGAGAAGAAGCCGGCGCCATTGACCATCACGTCCTTGCTGTTGCCGGTCGACTGGGGATTGCCCTGGGTCTGAATGCGTTCGATCGCGACCGTGCGCACACCGGTGCCGATCTGCTGGCCGGTGGGCAGGGAAGTTTGCTGCGATGACTGGGCGCCAGGCTGGCGCACGTTCTGATACAACAAGTCCTCGAACACCGCGCGCGAGCGCTTGAAACCGTTGGTGCTGACGTTGGCCAGGTTGTTGGTGATCACGTCAAGCTGGGTCTGCTGGGCTTCCAGGCCGGTCTTGGCGATGTACAGGGAACGAATCATGAGTTTCTCCAGTTACGGTGCCATGGAAAAGATCCAGACACCGGTCAATGAAGAACATTATGCGGGAGTGCAACTCAATTCAAAGCGAGGATCTGGGTAGCTTTCGCGGCGTTATTCTCGGCGTTCTTCATCAGGCTCATCTGGAGTTCGAAAGAACGCGCCAGGGCAATCATGGTCACCATCGAGTCGACCGGATTGGCATTGCTGCCTTCGAGCGCGCCGCCCACCACCGAGACCGCGGGGTCGGCCGGGGCCGTGGCGCCGTCTTTCAGGCGGAACAGGCCATCGTCGCCGCGCACCAGGTCCTGCTCGGGCGGGTTGACCAGTTTCAGGCGGCCCAGTACCGTGGGCGCGCCCGGTTTGGTGGTGGTGGCAATGGTCGAAATGGTACCGTCACCGCCCACCGACACCGTCACTTCCGGCGGCACCGTGATGGGGCCGCCATCGCCCTGCACCGTCAGGCCGGACGCCGTCTGCAGCAGACCGTTGGGATTCATCTGCAGCGCGCCGTGGCGGGTGTAGGCTTCGCTGCCGTCGGCCATCTGGACCGCGATCCAGCCCTTGCCGCGCACGGCCACATCCATCTCGCGGCCCGTCATTTGCAGCGGACCGGACGAGAAATCGGAACCGACTTCAGCGTTGGTGACAAAGGCGCGCGTGGGCAGCGTGCCCTCGGCCACCACCGGCACTGCCCGGAACGCATCGATCTGGGCCCGGAAGCCCGTGGTGTTGACGTTGGCCAGGTTGTTGGCCGCGGTCGCCTGCTGCTCGAGAATGTGACGCGCGCCGCTGGCGGCGGTGTAGATGAGTTTGTCCATGGCGGCGCCTTTCTCTTATTGCAATTAACGCAGGTTGACCAGGGTTTGCAGCACCGAATCCTGGGTCTTGATGGTCTGGGCATTGGCCTGATACACGCGCTGCGCCGTGATCATGTTGACCAGTTCGGCGGTCAGGTCGACGTTCGAATTTTCCACCGCCGACGACTGCAGCACGCCCAGGCTGCCCGAGTTGGGCGTGCCGACCGTGGGCGAACCGGAGGCCGAGGTCTGGGCCCAGGCATTGTTACCCAGTGGCGACAGGCCGTTCGGATTGGCGAAATTGGCCAGCACCACTTGCCCCAGCGCGTGCGACTGGCCATTGCTGTACTGGCCCAGGATGATGCCGTCGCTGCCGGCGGTAAAGCGCTGCAGGGAACCGGCGGTGTAGCCGTCCTGGGTGGTCTTTTTCTCGCTGGTGGCAGCGCCGTACTGGGTCGAATTGGTGAAGTTCATCTTGAACGTCAGCACAGGCTGGGAACCGGTCGACGGGAAGATCGGCAAGCCGATCGTCAGCGGCAGCGTTTGCGGCGACATGGCCGAAGCGCTCAGGGCGCCGCTGGTGTCGAAGCGCAGGTAACCGCTGCGTACGCCTGGGACGCTGACCGCGTCGGCAATCTTGGCGTCAATCTGGTCGGGGGTGATGCCCACCGTGGTGCCGGCGCTGCTGGCGGCAGCCTGGATGGCGGCGATCTGGGCTGGGGTGGCGCCCGCCGCGGTGGCAGCGGCAACCACGGCATTCGAGGCGGCGGTGGCGTAGGCCACGGCAGCGGCGGCGGTGTTGACTGGCGGCGTGGTGGCGGCCACCTGGAAGGCGGCGCGCGCGGCCACCGAAGCCGGGTCGAGCTGGGCCGACGCGGCCACGCCCTGGTTGGTGATTTCCACACCATCGACGGCGGTGTAGGTATCCCAGGCGCCGGCGCCGGTTTTCACGTAGAAGGTCGACATCACGTGCGGGTTGCCCAGGCTGTCGAACACGTCAATCGGGGTCTGCTTGTTGTAGCTGGTCGGATCGTTCGCATTGAACGGCACCGTGACCGGCACGATGCTGCCCGAATCGAGATTGATTTCAGTGTCGACACGGGTGGTGGCAACCGGGCTCAGGTCGGCCGTGTTGATCTGGATCGGCACGGGCGAACCGGCCAGGATGTCGCCCGACGGGCCAGCCGCGAAACCGGTCAGCTTGGCGCCCTGGGCGTTGACCATGAAACCATCCTTGTCCAGCGCGAACTGGCCATTGCGCGAATACTGGGTGGCGCCCGCCACTTCGGTGCGGAAGAAGCCGGCACCGTTGATGGCGATGTCGAGCGGGTTGTTCGACGATTCGATATTACCTTGGGTGAACTGCTGGGCGATCTGGGCGACTTTCACGCCGATACCGGCCTGGTTGCCGCCGGCACCGTTCAGCGAGGTGGCGTACACGTCCGCAAACTGGGCTTGGGATCCCTTGAAACCGACGGTGCTGGCGTTGGCGATGTTGTTGCCGATAACGTCCAGCGATTTGGCAGCGCCGTTCAAGCCGCTAAGTCCTTGTTGGAAAGACATGGTGTTCTCCTGAAGTGTAAGTAAATGCGGCCTGGATTACAGAATCTGCCGGATGTCGGCAATCGTGACGAGGCCCTGCGAGGACAGGTTGAGTTTGACCCCATCCTTGGCATTGCTGGTGACGCTGGCAACGGTGTCGAACGACAACGCCTTGGCATCTTTAAGTTGTTCGCCGCCCTGGGTGGCGACCACGCGAATCAGATATTTGCCGTCTTTTAAGCTGACCGGCTTGCCGTCGGTGCCCAGCACCGATGCGTCCGGTACGCCATCCCATGCCAGCGGCACGGTACCGGCAGGCTGGGCGCCGAGGTCGATGGTATCGACATCCTTGCCGGTGGACGGGTCGGTAATGATGACCTTGACACTGTCGGCCGCCGAGGCCAGGTCCACGCCGAGAATGCTCTTGCCGCCGGTCAGGAATACATCATTGCCTGGCACCAGCACGCCATGGCCAATCATGTTCGCGGCCTGCAGCGTTTCCGAGGACTGGTAGCTGGCTTTCAGCGATTCCATCGTGGCATTCAATTTGTTGACGCCGGTAACGGTGGACAGCTGGGCCAGCTGGCTGGTGACCTGGGCATTGTCGAGCGGGTTGAGCGGATCCTGGTTCTTCATCTGCGTGACCAGCAGGGTCATGAACTTGTCCTGATCGGCTTCGACACTGCCTGCCTCGGCCTTGGGCTTCTTCGGGTTGACTGCGTTGAGCAAGTCTTGCGAGATCACCCCGGGATTGGAAGATACGGTAGTCATGTTGGCTTTCTTTATTGACCGAGGGTCAGGGTCTTGAGCAGCAGGGTCTTGGCCGCGTTCATGGTTTCAACGTTGGTCTGGTAGGAACGCGAGGCCGACAGCATGTTGACCATCTCGTCGACCACGTTCACGTTCGGCATGGCCACATAGCCCTTGTCGTCCGCCATCGGATGCTTGGGGTCGTACACCTGCTTGAGCGGGGACGCGTCTTCCACCACTTCGCGCACCTTGACGCCGGTGCCGCCGCCTTCGGTCTGCACCGATTCGAACACCACTTGCTTGGCCCGGTAAGCCTGGCCGGTGGCGCTGGACGTACTGTCGGCATTGGCCAGGTTGCTGGCCACGGTGTTCAGGCGCTGGGCCTGGGCGCTCATGGCCGAGCCGGACACATTAAAGATATTAAACAGCGACATGATCAGGAACCTCCCTGGATCGCGGCAAGCATGCCGCGGATTTGCATATTAATCATCGTGATGCTCGCTTCCACGCGCAGGGCGTTGTCGGCAAACTGGTTGCGCTCGACATCCATGTCGACCGTGTTGTTGTCGGCGCTGCCCTGGGCCGGTACCCGGTACAGCACCGGCGTGCCATTTGGCAAAAAGTCACCGTTCTGCTCCGGGCCGCCGGCGAAATGGGCCGGCGCGGTCTGGTTCAGCACGTTTGCCGGCGGCGTCGTGCGCGCCAGCACCGACTGCAGCGAGCTGGCGAAATCGATGTCGCGTGCCTTGTAGTTCGGGGTGTCGCCGTTCGCGATGTTCGACGCGAGCAGCTGCTGGCGCTGGGAACGCAGTTCCAGGGCCGTCGTATTGAAGCGCATGTATTCGTCGAGTTTGCCAATCATGTCCGGCTCCACATCTTTATAACAGGATCGATGATACGGAAGCAAAGGTCCAGGCGATCTTGCGATAAGGAAGCTTAAAGGGGGGCTATTCATCAGTTCGGCTGCCTCGCGCGAGGCAGATAATGGCTGCATTCTCCAGGGACACCCCATGAAAATTGCACTCTCGATCATCTTGTCATTGGCCGCCGGCTGGGCCAGGGCCCAGGGCGCCCCGGCCGCCCCCGCGCGCCAGGATCCGGCCGCGCTGCGCCAGGCGGTAGAACAGTATCTGCAGACCCAGAGCGCGGGTTTGCCGGGCGAAGTCAGCATTACAGTAGGCGCGGTCGACGCGCGCATGCAGCTCGCTGCCTGCCCTGCCCCGCAAGTATTCCAGCAGCCGGGCGCGCGCGCCTGGGGCAAGACCACGGTGGGCGTACGCTGTGCGGCGCCGACTGCGTGGACGGTGTATATTCAAGCCCAGGTCAGCGTGCAGGCGCAATACGTTGCCGCGGCCATGCCACTTTCGCAAGGCCAGGCGCTCGATGCCTCGCAGTTGGTCATGGTCAGGGGCGACCTGGCGGCCTTGCCGAATGGCGTGCTGACCGATATGGCGCAAGCCATCGGCAAGACCAGCACCATGTCGCTGGCGGCCGGCGCGCCGGTCCGTGCGGAACTTCTGCGCAGCAAACCTGTCGTACAGCAAGGACAAGCCGTGAAAGTGGTCTCCAGCGGCGCCGGTTTCCAGGTCTCGGCCGATGCCAAAGCCATCGGCAACGCGGCCGAGGGCCAGGTGGTCCAGGTGCGCACCCCGGGCGGCGTCATCCTGAGCGGCGTGGCCAAAACGGGTGGACTGGTCGAGGTGGTGTTTTAGATAACAACACGATTACTGCTGGTCCGCCTAAAGTTAACGACGCGCACGCCGTTATAGAGACAGACCGTGGAGTTTCCACTCCAAGCAGAGAAGGAAATAGCTGTGAAAATTAATGACACCCTCAAAAGTAGCCCTGGCCTTCCGGCAAGCAGCACGCCGGCAGCCGGGACCAAGACAGCCGAAAAGGCGGGCAATGCCACGCCAGCCGGTACCGACAGCGTGCGCCTGTCATCGCAGGGACAAGCGCTGGCCGCCAGTGCGGCCGGTGGCAGCAGCGGCGTGTTCGACACCAAAAAAGTCGAGCGCATCAAGCTGGCCATCGCCGATGGCCAGTTCCAGGTAAATTCAGAGAAAGTCGCAGACGGCTTGCTGGAAACAGTACGTGACCTGCTGCATTCTCGCAAACGCTGATAAAGCGAAATAAAGCGACGTTTTCATTATGCCGACAGCAAGCGCGCACGCCACCGTGCAAGACGAACTGAAACTGATCAGCTGCCTGATCGACCTGATGAAACAGGAACAGCAATTCCTGGTCGCTGCCGACACCGACGGCCTCAATTCCGTCACGCCCCTGAAAAACGATCTGATCGAGCAAATGGGCGCCCTGAGCGGCCAGCGTCACCAGGCGCTTGCCGCCGCTGGCGCCGACCCGTCCGAGGCCGGCATGGAAACCTGGCTGGCCCGCATCAGTAATCCCCTGTTCAGTGAACAATGGCAGCAACTGCTGGGTAAAATGCGGGAAGCCAAAGAGCTCAACCGCGTGAACGGCATGCTGATCAACAAGCAAATGACCCAGAACGCCATCCTGATCAACGCCATGCGCACGCCCGCCGATGCGGCCGATACCGGTTTCTACGGTCCGAGCGGACAGACTACCCCGGTCAGCAGCAAGCGCCGCCTCGTGGTCGGCTGATCGCCCTTCTGCTCCCTCCAGCGGCCGCTTACGCGGCCGTTTTGCTTTCCATTCCCCAAAAATTGCACAATCGGGGTCAGACCTCAATTCCGCAACAATTGCAGAATTGAGGTCTGCGCCCGATTGGGATAATTGTCACGCTCGACAGCGCGCGGGTGAATACGATCAAGGCGCACTTCGTCTCGATCAAGGATGCCTTCCAGACCAAGCCCATCACGGTCGACTGCGGCTGCAAGAAGACTTACTACGCCTATGTGTACCCGACCCAGCCGTACAAGATCTACGTGTGCAAGGCGTTCTGGAACGCACCGATGACCGGTACCGATTCCAAAGGCGGCACCCTGGTGCACGAGATGAGCCACTTCAACGCCACCGCCGGCACCGATGACTGGGTGTATGGCCAGCCGGGCGCGGCCAGCCTGGCCATCAGCGACCCATCGAAGGCAATCGACAATGCCGACTCGCACGAGTATTTCAGTGAAAACACCCCGGCTCTGAACTGAGCGTCGCAAACGCGCCACACCAACGCCGGCACCCCAGGGTGCCGGCTTTTTTTCGCCCATGGACGCCGCATGAACATTTGTTGAAACGGCGTTTAAATGTTCATAATTTAACATTCCATTGTCACAGTATTCATTACTTGACCAAATATACAGGCTTGTTTTATAAGGGAAAAATGGGAAATTGCCTTACAGAATCGACAAAAGTTAAAAACATTAAACATTCGCCCAATTGACAAAATTACCGACGTTTCAACGTTTACCGGGCGATAAGTTCATGTGAGGATGAAGTTGTTGAGCCCGCATATGCATACATGGTTGATCAGGGCGCGGGATTCGGCACACATAAAAACCAACATACACTCGGAGCAGAAATGAACTTGAATAAATTGGTCAAAGCCGGCGTCTCGATCGCCGCACTTGCTGCATGCTTCTCGGCCCAGGCGGGCTCGAACGGCGTTACCGTCAGCGTTGTGCCGGAAAAAAATTCCCTGAAACAGGATGACGACGTTGTCCTGCGTGTCACCATCACCAACACCTCGTCCAAACCGCAGTACGTGCTGAAATGGCACACCCCGTTCGCCGGCATCGAAGACCACATCTTCGAAGTCAAACGCGACGGCGTGGACGTGCCTTACCTCGGCGCTCACATCAAGCGCCAGGCGCCAACGGCCAAGGACTACTACCTGCTCAAACCGGGCGCCTCGCACACCAGCAAGGTCGAGATCTCGGCCCTGTACGACATGAGCGTGACGGGCGACTACACGGTACGCTACCACGCGGCCGGCATGAACACCTTCATGGCAGCGGACGCGCGTCCGATGGCGGCCAGCGCAGCGCTGACCAGCGGCGCCGAGATGGGCGAACTCGATTCCTCGCCAGCGTCGATGTACATTGAAGGCCGCCTGGCCCGCGGCACCGTGGTCGGCCAGCCGTTCGACCTGAAAGCCGGCACGGTCAGCCCGCTGGCACTGTCAACCTCAGGCTGCACGGCTTCGCAGACCAGCACCATCACCTCGGCCATCAGCGCGGCCAAGACCATGTCGAACAGCAGCGTAAACTATCTGGCGGCAGGCAAGACGGGCACCCGCTACACCAAGTGGTTCGGCACCTACAATTCGTCACGCTACTCGACCGTGCGTACCCACTTCAACAACATCAAGAATGCCTTCGATACCAAGAACGTGGTGGTCGACTGCAGCTGCAAAGAGTCCTACTACGCGTACGTGTATCCAACCCAGCCTTACCGCATCTATGTCTGCAACGCGTTCTGGTCGGCCCCGATGACGGGCACCGATTCGAAAGGCGGCACCCTGGTGCACGAGATGAGCCACTTCAACGTGGTGGCGGCGACTGACGACCGGGCATATGGCCAGTCGGCAGCGGCAAGCCTGGCACGCAGCAATCCGGCAGGTGCGGTAGACAATGCGGACTCGCATGAATACTTCGGCGAGAACACACCAGCCGGGAACTAAGCAGATTTCATACCCCTGGGGATTTGAAGCGGCGCACCGTGCAAACGGGCGCCGCTTTTTTTGTGCTGCCGCCGGCGTGCTTATTTGGCGGTGTAGGTGAAGGTGACTTCAGGGACCGCGTGCGCGACGGGCGCGTCGAGTTTTGCGAGGCTGCGCAAGACGTTCCCGCCATAACTGAGCCGATACGTATGCGTGCCCGGTTTGAACGCATAGCTGCGCGTGATATCGATGCTGTGGCTGTGCTTAGCGCCCGCCAGCACCTGGAGATAATCGTCTTTGGTGTGGGGCCCGCGCTTGACCATCGGCCCGATGTAATCGATCTGGCCGCCGCCCTGCTCGGTGATCTCGAAGACACGTCCGAACAACTGTTCCGACTGGTACAAGGCCTTGGGCACGAACAGCGGCGCCTTGCCGCCATTGGTCACGGTCAGCGTGACAAGCACCTTGCGATCGCCCGCCGCTACCTGAATCTGTTCATTCACAGCCTGCATCGCGCCTCCCGCCTGCGCTGCGCCGGCCACTGCCAGCAGTCCCAGCGCCGCAATCATGTTCTTCATCAGGACCTCCCTAGTTGGTCGGAATCTCGGTCACAGTGTCGGGCAGCGCCGACAGGATCGTCACCGCCACGCGGCGGTTGCGCGCCTTGCCTTCCGGCGTGTCATTCGCGGCCACCGGCAGATTCGATGCGCGCCCAACCGCGGTCAGGCGCGACGGGGCGACCCCGCTGTCGATGAACAAGCGTACCACGCTGCTCGCGCGCACGGCTGACAGCTCCCAGTTGGAGGCAAACACCGGCGTGGCAATGCGCGTGTCGTCGGTATGGCCTTCGACCTGGATGGCATGGGTATCTTCCTTGAGCAGCGCACCCAGCGCGCGCAGGGCTTGTTCGGAATCGGGCGCCAGGCGCGCCTCGCCCGGATCGAACAGCACGCTGGCGTTGATTTCAACCTGTACGCCCAGACTGTTCTGGGTGACCTTGACCTTGCCTTCCTTGACCAGCGGCGCCAGGGTGGCCGACAGATCCTGGGCCAGCTTCTTGAGCGCCTCGCGCTCGCGCCGCAAGGCTTCCGCGCGCTTGCGCTGGGCCGGCGACGGCAAGGCGCTCACGGTGACCGGCGTGGCCTGGCCGGGCACCATCACCACCACCGTATCCTTGCCGGCGAAGGCGGCATCGAGCGACATGGCGAACACCTTGTACTTGCCTTCATTGACCACCGAGATGGCATACATGACGACGAAAAAGGCGAACAGCAAGGTGATGAAGTCGGCGTACGAAATCAGCCAGCGTTCGTGGTTCTCGGCCTCGGCTTCGTACTTTTTGCGTGCCATGGTCAGGGACGCGACAGCAGGCTGGCCACGCGTTCTTCGATCACGCGCGAATGGTCGCCGCTGGCGATATCGTAGAACACGTCGACCAGAATTTCGTACTGGGTCACGCTTTCGGCGACGATGTTTTTGAGCTTGTTCCCGACCGGGTAGTAGAACAGATTGGCCAGGCCCACGCCGTACACGGTGGAGACAAAGGCCACCGCGATGCCGCTCCCCAGCTTGGCCGGATCACCCAGATTTTCCATCACGTGAATCAGACCCAGCACCGCGCCAATAATGCCGATGGTAGGCGAATAGCCGGCCGCCGATTCCCAGATCTTGGCGGCCTGGCGCTGCCCGAATTCGTAGGCGGTGACTTCTGTCTCGAGCAGCCCGCGCAGCTTTTCCGGCGCGATCCCGTCGACCACCAGGCGCAGGCCTTTCTGAATGAATTTGTCTTTACTGCCCATCATGTAGGGTTCGAGCGAGAGCAGCCCGTCACGCTTGGCGTGCAGGGCCCAGGCAGCAATGTCGCGCGCCAGGCGCGGACGTTGTGATGGCGGTGGCTGGAACACCCATTTGAGCATGCGCAGGCCGCGTATGAACGTTTGCGCTTCGGTCTGCAGCAGCACCGCGCCAAAGGTACCGACCACCACGATGGCAAATGCAGCCGGCTGCACCAGCGACGCGAATTTACCGCCTTCCAGGCCATGGCCGAGCAGCAGCCCGGCCAGGGCCAGGACAATCCCTATTACGCTGGCCCAGTCCATGCCTGCTCCCGTAAGCTAGCCCGCAGCCGCGAGACGGCCTGGGTATGCAGTTGCGATACGCGCGATTCGGACACGCCCATGACAGCCCCAATCTCTTTCAGATTCAGCTCTTCTTCGTAGTACAGGCCCATCAGAATCTTCTCGCGCGGCGGCAAGGCATCGATGGCGTCGATCACGGCCTGGCGGAAGTCGCCCTCCATCAGGCTGCGCAGCGGGTCGGCGTCGTCCACCGCATAGCGGTCGAGGAAGCTGTCATTGCCTTCTGCGTCGTGAAAATCTTCGTAGTACACCAGCTGGTGGCCGCCGCCATCGGACAGCATGTCCTGATAGTCGGCCAGCGACAGCTTGAGCGACTTGGCCACTTCCGATTCGGTGGGCGGGTGGCCCAGCTTCTGCTGCAGCGCGCTCATGGCGGCCTCGATCTTGCGCATGTTCTGGCGCATGGAGCGCGGCAGCCAGTCGCTGTTGCGCAGTTCGTCGAGCATGGCGCCGCGGATGCGCAGCACGGCATAGGTTTCGAACTGGGCGCCCTGGGTTTCTTCGTAGCGGGTGATGGCGTCGAGCAGGCCGATCATCCCGGCCTGGACCAGGTCATCGACTTCCACGCTCGGCGGCAGCTTGGCCTTCATGTGGTGGGCGAGACGTTTCACCAACGGCATGTGCTCCGTCAGTAAGTTGTTTTTGTCCGCTTTGCCTTTGACCGTGTACATGTTCACCGTTGTGTTTTAAGAGCCCAAATGCGTCGATCCTCCTGCCCGCCCGCGCTGCGGCATGCCCGACATCGCAAAGCGTCCTGCCAGCTGGCGGAACGCGACCGAAGCGCCGGCCAGCGGGAAGGCGTCAACCACCGCCCGGCCAAGACGCGCGGCGCGCTGCAGATACTCGTCGGCCGGCACCGACCCCATGGAGGTCAACTGTACCGCAAGGTAGCGACTTGCTGCTGCAGACATATTATCGTATACCACCTTCGCTTCGGCTTCGGAAGCCCCGGTGACCAGAATTCCGAACGGGCGCCGCCCCAGGTGTTGTGAAAGGCGCTTGATGAGGGCATACGCGGCGGTGATCGAGGCGGCACTGGTGCCAACCTGGATCACGATCTCGGCGCTGGCCATGAGCGGCACCGGGAAGCTGTCGTCGGGGCCGAATTCGCCGTCAACCAGCACCATCCCGGCCTGCTTGACCAGCACATCGAAGGCGGTTGCAAGGCGGCGCGCTTCTTCGGCGCCGGCTTTGGACACGCGTTTGCCGGCCATGCTGACCACGCCGAAGCCCTGCGGCACCTGGCGCACGACCTGGTTCAGGGCCGCTTCCTGGCGCGCCACGGCCAGCAGGCTGGCGCTGCGGTCCACGCCCAGGCGCTGGGCCACGCCGTATTCTTCACTGCAGGCGTCCACCAGTATCACTTCATTGCCGGCCCGGGCCAGCGAAGCGCCCAGGTTGACCAGCATGGCGCCCTTGTCATCGGCGGCGCAGGCGGCAAGGAAAGTGACGATGCGTGGCTTGGGGCCGGCCAGCATCCGGCGCAGGCCTTCGGCCTGATCGAAATCGAAATTAGCCAAGGGAGACCTCACCCAGCTTGCGTTCGTTGGCGGCGGCGGACATCAGCAGCGGCAAATCGGCATCGGCATACTGGGTGGCGGCGTCACCGCGCTTGAGGCGGAACGCGCGGTCGATCAGCATGGCCGGATCGGCCAGGTGCAGGTCTTCCGGCACGCGCTGGCCGTTGGAGATATAGAACAGGTTCAGTTTCTGGCGGATCACCACGTCCAGTACATTGCCGAGCGACGCGGCTTCATCGAGCTTGGTCATGATGCAGCCGGCCAGGCCGCTGCCATGGTAGGCGCGCACCACTTCATTGAGGGTCTCGTTGGTCGAGGTCGAATTCAGGCACAGCAGACGCTTGACGTCGGCGCCACTGCCGGCCAGCATCGCGACCTGCTCGGCCACGTTGTGGTCGCGCTGCGACACGCCGACCGTATCGATCAGCACCGTGTGCTTGTTGCGCAATTCCTTGAGGGCGATGCGCAGGTCGGCTTCATCCTTCACCGAGTGCACCATCACGCCCAGGATCTTGCCGTAAATGCGCAGCTGTTCGTGGCCGCCGATACGATACGCATCGGTGGTGATCAGGGCCAGCTTTTCCGGACCGTGGCGCATCACGCAGCGCGCCGCCAGTTTGGCGGTGGTGGTGGTCTTGCCGACACCGGTCGGACCGACCAGGGCGAACACGCCGCCCTTTTCCAGGATTTCGTCTTCGTTGCTGATGGTGCTCAGGTTGCGTGCCAAAACGGTCTTGATCCAGGCCTGGCTGGCCGCTTCATCTTTACCAGCGGGCAGTTTTTCAACCAGATAGCGCGCCAGGCTGGGCGAGAAACCGGCCGCCAGCATGTCGCGCAGCACACCGGTTTTCTGCGGCTCGCGGCGCGCTGTGGCGCCCCACGCGATCTCGGCCAGCTGGGTTTCCATCTGCCCGCGCATGGCGCGGATTTCATTCATCATGCCGCTCATTTCGGCGGCCGCGCTGTCCTTGGCGTGGGCCAGGGCTTGCTGCATCATCGACGCCATCTGCGAGGTCATCAGCGACATGTCGAACGCTTCTGGCACGGGAGCCCCGGCCGGCGCGCGGCGGTTGGCGTAGCCTTCCGGCGGCATCGACAGGCTCGGACGCGGCTGCGCCATTTCAGTTTCGTGGGCGGGGGACGAGATCGAGGCCACATCATCGCTGGCCAGGGCCAGGATTTCGACCACGCCGTCGACCGGACGATTGGACAGGATCACCGCATCCGGCCCGAGCGCTTCGCGCACCTTGCGCAACGCTTCGCGGGATGTGGTTGCAGTAAATTTTTTGACATTCATCGTCGACTCCGTGGAATTCTTTGACCGGGGGACTCACATGAGCCACACACCGATAACACAGGAATCATTATTGACGATGCGCAAGGAAAGTCATCGACCGAGAAGGCAGGGGAAACACCTTCATTTCCCCACCGTCCCAAAAAATTGCAGAATTGAGGTCTCGTATCTTGAGCGTGTTGACTCTTTGACGAATAATAGCGTCCGAGAAGCGGCCGGGCAGAGTGACACTGGAGTGGTCGAATGCCATGGAGCACGTGGGTCAGATTAGTGCCTCTGTCCGTTTTTCATTTTGAGAGT
>DASWMN010000045.1:0-5821 GCA_036399735.1 Telluria sp.
CGGCAAGGTCATCACCGATCCGTGCACACCGTGCGGCGGTCAGGGGCGCATCAAGCGCAACAAGACGCTGGAAGTGAAGATCCCGGCCGGTATCGACAATGGCATGCGGATCCGCTCGTCCGGCAACGGTGAACCGGGTACCAACGGCGGCCCGGCGGGCGACCTGTATGTGGAGATCCACATCAAGCCGCACGCCGTGTTCCAGCGCGAAGGCGACGACCTGCATTGCGAAATGCCGATCTCGTTCGTCAAGGCCACGCTGGGTGGCGAGATTGAAGTACCGACCCTGTCGGGCAAGGTCTCGTTCACCATCCCTGAAGGCACCCAGTCGGGCAAGACCTTCCGCCTGAAGTCGAAAGGCATCAAGGGCGTGCGTTCTGGCTACGCGGGCGATCTGTTCTGCCACGTTGCAGTCGAGACCCCGGTCAAGCTGACCGACAAGCAGAAGGACTTGCTCAAGGAGTTCGAGCGCCTGACCGTCGAAGGCGGCGCCAAGCACAGCCCGCAGAGCAAAGGCTGGATGGACAAGGTCAAAGACTTTTTCGAATAAAATGACGGTCTCGGAACCGCTGGCGCCGCAAGGTTCCAGCGGTTTTTTTACGAATGAACAGGAAATCCCATGGATGCTAAAACAACACTGGCCATCGACGCACTACTGCAGCGCAATGCGGATTGGGCGACCAGCATGGTTGCCCAGAACGAGAACTTCTTCAAGGCGCTGACGGCGCAGCAATCGCCCGAATATTTGTGGATCGGCTGCTCCGACAGCCGGGTGCCGGCCAATGAGTTGCTGGGCCTGGCGCCGGGTGAGTTGTTCGTGCACCGTAATATCGCCAACGTGGTGGTGCACTCGGATCTGAACTGCCTGTCGGTGCTGCAGTTCGCGATCGATGTGCTCAAGGTGAAGCATGTGATCATCGTCGGCCATTACGGCTGTTCGGGCGTGCACGCCGCCATGGTCAACCGCCGCGTGGGACTGGCCGACAACTGGCTGCGCCACGTGCAGGACGTCGCGCAGAAGCACGAGAAGTATCTGGGCGATGCGCTGCCCTCGCGCGCGCGCGCGGACCGCCTGTGCGAGCTGAACGTGGTGGAGCAGGTGGTCAATACTTCGCAGACCACAGTGGTGCAGGATGCCTGGGAACGCGGCCAGGAATTGCATGTGCACGGCTGGGTATATGGCTTGCACGACGGGATTCTGCGCAATCTGGGCATGAGCATCAGCGGTCCGGAAGAGCTGGCGCCTACCTTGTCGTTGCGCCTGGCGCAGTACAGCGCTGACTAGAGAAGCCAGGGGCGGGGCGGGGAATTGTGCCGCTGGCCATCTGGTTTTCGCTGATGCGGCGCCTGCGTAGCAAGCGCCGGCGCCATAGCACATCCGATCCGAGAGGAATTCATGAGCAGCAACGACCTCAACGCCATCCGCGACACCGTCCGCACCTTCGTTACCGAACGTGACTGGGACCAGTTCCACACCCCCAAAAACCTGTCCTCGGCCCTGTCGGTCGAAGCAGCCGAGCTGCTTGAACACTTCCAGTGGCTGCACACCGGCGTGCGCGCCGAGCTTGGTGAGGAACGCCACCAGGAAGTCGCCCACGAAATGGCCGACGTGCTGGTCTACCTGGTTCGCCTGGCCGACAAGCTCGACATCGACCTGGGCAAGGCGGTTGAGGAAAAAATGGTGCTCAACCGGGCCAAGTACCCGGCCGACAAAGTGCGCGGCGATGCCCGCAAGTACGACGCCTATTGAGCTGCCGTCCAGTCGTCGGCGGCCAGCAGTTTGAGGACATCGATCAGCAGCACCACACGGCGCCCGGCCATGCAGGAAGCGCTCAGAAAGTGCGCCGCCAGGGCACTGCCCGACGCGGGCGGCGGCCGGAGCTGGCCGGCATAGAATGTCGCCACATCCGATACGCCATCTACCACCAGACCGGCCATACGTCCGCCAGCGCGCAAGACCACGATCACGGTATAGGCGTCGCGACCGGCCTTTTCCAGGCCCAGCCTGGCGCGCATGGCCGTGACCGGCACCGGGTTGCCCAGAACGTCAATCGTCCCGGCCACCTGCGGGGCGGCACCCGGCACTGCGGTCAGGTCGGCGCAGCCGCGCAATTCCTGGACGGCCTGCAAGTCGACGCCATATTCTTCATTGCCAACTGTAAATGTGAGGTACTCCGTCGGCTTGTCTCCAGCCTCGGCAGACGTGACCAATCTCTTGATGGGGGCCATGGCGTTCGTCCAGGTGTCCGCTCGCATCTGGCGTGCGGAAGCCGGCAGGTTTGCCACCGGCGCCCCTTCATTCTAAGCTTTGTAACTTACAGTTCAAGTTCAATTGAAACCATGTGTGCGTGGCGCGCAACAGCTTCAAATTACCTTAGATACCACCCATGCACACATACTTGACGACCAGGTAATCCTCGATCCCGTAGCGCGAGCCTTCGCGCCCCAGGCCTGACTGCTTGACGCCGCCGAAGGGCGCAACTTCGCTGGAAATGAGTCCGGTGTTCACGCCGACCATGCCGCTTTCGAGCGCATCGGCCACCCGCCACACGCGGCCGATATCGCGCGCGTAGAAATACGCGGCCAGGCCGAATTCGGTGTTGTTCGCCATCGCGATCACATCTTCCTCGGTCTTGAAGCGGAACAGCGGCGCCAGCGGGCCAAAGGTTTCCTCGGTCGCCACTTGCATCGATGCATCGACGTTGGCGATGATGGTCGGCTGGAAGAAGCTGTGGCCGAGCGCATGGCGCTTGCCACCGGTCAGCAGGCGGCCGCCCTTGGCAAGCGCATCGGCAATGTGCTGCTCGACCTTGAGAACGGCCTTTTCTTCAATCAGCGGCCCCTGCGTGACGCCGGCGTCCTGGCCGTTGCCGACCTTGAGCTTGCCCACGGCGGCCACCAGCTTGTCGGCAAAGGCGTCGTACACGGCGTCCTGCACATAGATCCGGTTGGCACACACACAAGTCTGGCCGGCATTGCGGTACTTGGACGCGATCGCCCCTTCCACCGCCGCATCCAGATCGGCGTCATCGAAGACAATGAAGGGTGCATTGCCGCCCAGTTCGAGCGATAGTTTCTTGATGGTGGGCGCACATTGTTCCATCAGGATGCGGCCGACCTGGGTCGAGCCGGTGAAGCTCAGCTTGCGCACCGTGGGGTTGGATGTCATTTCGCCGCCGATCGCTTTGGAGTCGCCGGTGAGCACGCTGAACACGCCCTTCGGCACGCCCGCGCGCTCGGCCAGCACCGCCAGCGCCAGTGCGGAAAACGGCGTCAGCTCGGCCGGTTTCACTACCATTGGACAGCCGGCCGCCAGGGCCGGGCCGACCTTGCGCGTGATCATTGCAGCAGGAAAATTCCACGGGGTGATCGCAGCGCATACGCCGATCGGCTCCTTCGTCACCACCATACGCCGGTCGGGCCAGGGCGACTGCAGGGTGTCGCCTTCGATGCGCTTGCCTTCCTCCGCGAACCATTCGATGAACGAAGCCGCGTAGACGATTTCGCCCTTCGATTCGGTCAGCGGCTTGCCTTGCTCGGCTGTCATGATGAGGGCCAGATCGTCCGCGTTTTCCAGCATCAGGTCATTCCATTTGCGCAGGATGACGCTGCGTTCCTTGGCGGTCTTCTTGCGCCACGCGGGCCAGGCGGCGGCCGCTGCGGCAATCGCGCTGCGGGTCTCGGCCGCGCCCATGTGCGGCACCGTTCCCAGGGTTTCCCCGGTAGCGGGATTGACGACCTTGATGGTGCTCGCGTCATCAGCCGCGCGCCATTCGCCGTTGATGAAACACTGTTCGCGCAGGAGGGATGGGTCTTTCAGCTTGAGCATGGCGCACCTTGATGAGAATGGGTGAAACGACCATGGTAGCGCAAAGCGCGGCGCCATGTTGCCGGGTGCCGCGCAGGGAGGCGGCGCGTCCGCGGGCCATCTTGTTTTGGGGACGTGACGGGAACGAACGCGCCCCCTCGGCTGGACCGGGTGCGAAAACGCTGGGACATGTGGCACGCGCCGATCCCGTTACCAGCGTTTCATTTCCTATGCGAAATGCGTAAAACCCTGTCGTGTTGGCATTATTCCGGCCTTCCGGGTAAGCTGGTAATTGGTTTGATCAAGATCAACCGGCACTCGCCAGCGAGCGAATTTCGAATTATGATGAACCGAGTGCCCAACAAAAGCAGGCATCATGCGCAGTCCAATCGTCCTCGTCCCAGCATGCACGCGGCAATTAGGAGACCATCCCTACTACGCGGCGCAGATCAAATATGTCGAAGCAGTCGTCAGCGGCGCGCTTTGTGCGCCCCTGATCGTGCCGGCATTGGGCAGCCGCCTGGATCTTGAGACCATGTTGTCGGTGTGCGACGGGGTAATGCTGACCGGCTCCGCCTCCAACGTGCACCCCAGCCATTACGGCGAGGACGTGTACGACCCGGAGCTGCCGCAGGACCAGGCGCGCGATGCGACCACCTTGCCGCTGATCCGCGCGGCACTCGAACGCGGCATTCCGATCATTGCCGTCTGCCGCGGGTTTCAGGAAATGAATGTCGCGCTTGGCGGCAGCCTGTATCAGGCTGTGCAAGAGGTTGCGGGCAAGATGGACCATCGCGAGAATCCCGATCTGTCGCTCGACGATCAGTACGGGCCGGCCCACAAGATCCTGCTCGAACCGGGCGGCATGCTGCAAGCGATCCTTGGTGGCGCCACCGAAACCATGGTTAATTCCCTGCATGGCCAGGGTGTGGACCGGCTGGCGCACGGCATTGCCGTCGAGGCCAGGTCGCCCGACGGACTGGTCGAAGCATTCTCGGTGCCGTCGGCGCCGGGCTTTTCGCTCGCGCTGCAATGGCACCCCGAGTGGCGCCTGGCCGAGAACCCTGATTCGATGCGCATGTTTGGCGCTTTTGGCGACGCATGCCGTGCATACCGGGCGCGTCACGGGAGTCATATTCCCTAGCTTCGCTTGCCATCCTCCAGTTCCAAAAGCACGCACGCGGCCCAACGCGGCCGGGCGTTTGAGCAAAACTTCAGAGAGAAACATATGGCAATTCGCGAAAACTTTACCTACACAGACATGGATCTGTGGCTGAACGAAAAACGCGTCACGGAAATCGAATGCCTGATTCCCGACTTGACCGGGGTCGCACGCGGCAAAATTCTGCCACGCGCCAAGTTCACCCAGGAGCGCGGCATGCGCATCCCGGAAGCGGTGCTCGGCATGACCGTGACGGGCAATTACCCGGTGGCTGACGGCCCGTATGACCGCGCCATTTCCACCACCGACCGCGACATGATCCTCAAGGCCGATCCCACCACCATCACCATGGTGCCGTGGGCGGTGGACCCGACCGCGCAGGTGATCCATGACTGCTATTTCGCCGATGGCAAACTGGTCGACTTTGCGCCGCGCACCGTGCTGCGCCGCGTGCTCAAGCTGTACGAGGACAAGGGCTGGAAGCCGGTTGTCGCACCGGAGCTGGAGTTCTACCTGACCGCCAAAAATACCGATCCTGACCTGCCTTTGCGCCCGCCCATCGGCCGCAGCGGCCGCGCCGAAACCAGCCGCCAGGTCTACAGCATTGACGCCGTCAACGAATTCGACCCGCTGTTCGAGGACATCTACGACTATTGCGACATGATGGGCCTGGACGTCGACACGCTGATCCACGAGATCGGCGCCGGCCAGATGGAAATCAACTTCCAGCACGGCGAGCCGCTCGGCCTGGCCGACAAGGTCTTCTACTTCAAGCGCACCCTGCGCGAAGCGGCGCTCAAGCACGAGATGTACGCCACCTTCATGGCCAAGCCGATGGCCGACGAGCCCGG
>DASWMN010000046.1:0-17972 GCA_036399735.1 Telluria sp.
TGGGCGCCAGGCGCGGCCGGCATCGCTGCCGGCCGGCTGCGGCCTGGAAGGTGGTGGCGTCTCCACGTTACTGCTTTCGCACGTCAGGGTGCGGGCGGGTTGTAGGTCGATACCGCCCAGCCGATGCGCTCGTGCCCGAACTGGTTCCAGATCGGGCTCTTGCCGCCGATGAAGGAGCTGTAGCGCGGCGCTCCGCTGCCCGTCGATGAGCCCCACAGACCGGAACTGACCGTGCTCCCGGTATAGGTCGGGTGGGTGTCGTCGGACTGGATGTAGTCGAAGCTGCTGCTGGCCGACACGAAGTGTGTGTTGGCGTCGCGCAGCGTGGAGCGCAGTGTCGATGTGATACGGGTGACATAGCTTGCTTCGGTTTCGCCAGAGACATAGCGCAGCGCGTCCGAATCGATCCGCCCGTCGCCGTTGGCATCGTAGTCGGCCGCCATGTACTGGGCAAAATTGTCGGCGCACAAGAAGCCTTTTTGCCGGGCCACGTCGCACATCATGAAGTTCATTCGTGCCAGCGCGGGCAGGAACTTGTCCTGCATTCGCACGGTCGCGCCGGTGATGCTGTCTCTGCAAGAACTTTGCGCTGTATCCGTTGCATAACCGGGGTAGTGCAGGTTGGAGACCACCTTCAGCTTCACGCCCGCATAGGCATTCGCATTGATGTAGTCCATGGCGGCCGTGACGTAGGTTTTGCAGCTGTTTTCTGCGGCGGTCAGGACGTTGTAGTTGCAGGTGCCGGTCTGGCTCTTGAAGCTGGCGCGCGCCTGCAAGCCATCATTGCCGCACATTTCAAACGTGACGACACGGGTATTACTGGCCTGCATATACGAGCGCTCTGCCACGATCTTGTTGTTGTACACGTCGGAGGCCACCGCGCCCGACTTGGTGCGGCGCACGCTTTCGACGTCAGCTCCCCATTGGGCTGAAAGATACTCCGCATTGACGGTCGGTGCCGCATATTTGGCGGCGCTGGTGACGGAACCGTTATAGCCGGCGTAAATCGAATCGCCGTAGGCTACCGAGCGGTACTTGGTGCTGGTGCCGGCGCGGTCGATGGTCCACGAGGCGTTCTGGTTGATGGTACTGGCGCTGGCCTCAGGCAGCAGGACGACGAGTGCGAAAACAGGTAACAGATTGCGCAAGGAACGACGAAAGCGAGTGCTCATGTAGTGTCTCCTTATAGTTGGCATTTATGTCAATACATTGTTTTCCAATAAATAAAGCATGGATGACAAATGTAGGACAAATTTCGAGCGAGGTGCCAAACGAACATGCAAAACGCATGGAATACGAAAAATAAAGTTTATTTGTTGTTTGCATGCAGCTTGCTTGAAGACAAGCGTTGGGGAAACGCAGCGCACGCCGGACAAGGCCGGTCAGCTGTTCGTGATACCGGGGCAGGTGGGGATGGTTCATGAGGAACCGGGCAGCGCGCGCCGCCCGGTTGAAACGACGACGTCGGATCAGTTGTGAAGCGCCGCCCGCACAGCAGCTGCGCTGTTACCGACCTTGCTTACGAGTTGCTGCAATTCTTCTTCACTCACGCCTAGCGCTTTCGTCCAGTACGCCACCTCGTGCTCTTCGCTGAGGCTGATGCGGTTTCGGTCCTGGGCGCCACGGTTGTTCAAATCGTCTGCCATGATGGTCTCCTTAAACTGAGTCATCATTTTCCCCAGCATCTTTCCACTGTTCAGTGCGGCATCACACAGTGGACGTCACTGCGCATTCACGTTGCTGCAACATTGCAGTCGTGTCGGCTGCGCCCATCGACTGCGCCAGCGTCAGTGCGGTCATGCCGCGGCTGTCGACGGCATCGCTGCGGGCCCCATGCGAGAGCAGCAATGCGACGACTTCCGTGCGATTGAACATGGCCGCCATCATCAAGGGAGTCTTTCCATCGGGACTGTTTCCTTCCACGCTGGCACCATGTTCGAGCAGGAGCCGGGCAATATCGGTGAAACCCTTATAGGCCACGCCTGCAAGCGGCGTCTGCCCCTGGTCATTCGCGACGTTCGGATCGGCGCCGGCCTCCAGCAGCACCCGCGCCGTATCGGCGTGGCCGTGATAGGCCGCGAGCATGATCAAACTGTCGCCCTTTTCGTTACGAAAATTGACGGGCATATCTTTGGCAATCAACCCGGCCAGCGACGCCGCATCGCCTGCGCGGACCAGGCCAAATACACCGCGAATAAATTCCAGCGTTTCCTGATCCATTTGTCGCGCTTCTGTCATTGCGTTCATCCTTCTCTGTTTGCGTAAAAAGTTCCCTGATGAGCATAGGCAGTTTTGCCGTGCGGCTCTGTACGCAAACACACGATGCGCAGCAAGGCAAGCGGTGTAAGTTTTTGCTGACAACAGCACAAGGTTTGCGCTCTTACAACGCGGCGCCGTAATGGCGATACTGCTGCCTGTGGCAAACATGACATCGAGCAGGAGACAGGAATGAACAGCAGCAAAGGCATGGGCAGTTTGCTCGTGATTGGCGGTAGTGAAGATCGCACAGAGAACAAGGAAGTTCTGCAGCGCTTCATGGCGCTGGCAGGTGGCGCCGACGCGCCCATCGTGGTGCTCACGGCGGCCAGCAAGGTCCCGCACGACGTATGGGAGATGTACGAGACGGCGTTTGCCGATCTTGGGGCGCGCCAGGTGCAGCATGTGGTCACGCTGGAGCGCGCCGATGCGGAAAAGCGGGACGTCGCTGAACTGGTCAAAGGCGCCAAGGGCGTGCTGATGACCGGGGGCGACCAGAAGCGTCTGATGGCGATTCTGGGTGGCAGTGCCATTGAAACTGCGATGCGCCATGCATTCACGAACAATGGCGCCTGCATTGCCGGAACCAGCGCCGGCGCGTCCGCGCTGTGCGCGCACATGGTCGCCGAGGGCAAAGCGGAACTGGCGCCGGAAAAGGACGCAGTGCGCCTCGGAAAAGGGATGGGTTTCGTCAATGGGGTGATCGTGGACCAGCACTTCTCCCAGCGGCACCGCATCAACCGCCTGCTCAGTACCATTACCCAGCATCCATTCCTGATGGGTGCAGGCATTGATGAAAACACGGCGCTGATTGTGCAGCCCAAAGTAGGCATTGAAGTCATTGGCGAAGGCTGCGTCAGCGTGCTCGATTCACGCCGCGCAACCTCGAATATCAATGAGATCCCTTCAGGCAGCACGCCGCAGATATTTGGCGTGCGTCTACACCTTTTGCCCAGTGGAAGTGCGTTCGGACTGAATGAGTCTGCGCCTACAGGCAGCCTTCTGTCGCCGCAGCTGAAACAGGCGCCGCGCGAGATCACCGATTTTGTTAACGAACTAGTCAATGGAACAGAATAATATGCACATCGTCGAACAACGCCTGCTGCGTGGCAGGAACCTGTATTCGCATCAGCCATGTCTGCTGACCCTGCTCGATCTTGGCGCCATGCAGACGATTTCGACGGACGCGCTCGATGGTTTCGCGCAGCGCCTGCTCGCGCTGCTGCCTTCCCTGTATGACCACCGCTGCTCGGCAGGCAAGTACGCCGGCTTTGCGCAAGCGCTGCGGGCCGGGACCAATCTGGCGCACGTGGTCGAACATGTCACTTTGGCACTTCAGTGTCTGGCTGGCACGCCCACGAGCGTCGGCCGCACGCATGCCGTGGCGGCGCAGGCGGGGCGCTACCGTGTGGTGTGCTCCTATGTGCACGAGCAGGTAGCGCAAGACGCCATGGATGCTGCCATCACCATGGTGACCATGCTGGCCCGGGGCGAGGACGCCTGCGCCTACCTGCGCGAGACCGTCGACGGTCTGACCGAAACCTGCGAAAGCCACGCCATCGGCACCAGTACCGGCGCCATTCTCAAGGCCGCGGCGCGGCGCGGCATTCCCTACGTGCGGCTCACGCCCGAGGCAAATCTGTTCACCCTTGGCTGGGGGGCAAACCAGAAACGGCTGCAGGCGACCATTACCGGCGACACTGGCCACATCGCCGTCGGTATCGCCTCCGACAAGGCGCTGACCAAGGCTTTGTTGACGGAAGCCGGTGTGCCAGTGCCGCAAGGGAGCACGGTGCGCACGCTCGAACAGGCGCAGCGCGCGGCAGAGCGGCTCGGTGGCCTGGTGACCATCAAGCCGCTTGATGGCAACCATGGCCGTGGCGTGACCACGCGCTGTGCCACCGCGGACGACGTGGCTGCCGCCTTTGCGCGCGCGCGCGAACATGGCCGCAGCATCATTGTCGAGCGCTTCATTTGCGGAGACGACTACCGGATTCTGGTCGCTGGTGGCAAGGTGGTCGCGGCGGCCTTGCGGCGTCCGCCCACGGTGATCGGCGATGGCAGCACCACAGTCAGTGCGCTGGTAGCACAGGAAAACTGCAATCCCGCACGCGGTGAGGGCCATACCAACATCCTGACCACGATCGCGCTCGACGCGGCAGCCGCCAAGGTACTGGCCGAGCAGGGGCTGACCTTCGACAGCGTGCCCGCTGCCGGCCAGCCTGTCTGCCTGCGTGGCAATGCCAATCTGTCCAGCGGCGGCACTGCCGAAGACGTGACCGATCTGCTGGCGCCGGCGACAATGGCGATGTGCGTGCGGGCCGTAGGCGCAATCGGTCTCGACGTGGCCGGCGTCGATCTCGTCTGCGCCGACATCACCGTGCCGCTGGACGGCACCAACGGCGCCGTCATCGAGATCAATGCGGCGCCTGGCATCCGCATGCACGAGTACCCGAGCGCCGGCACGCCGCGCGACGCGGGCGCCGCCATTGTGACGTCCATGTTCGGCAACGGCGACGGCCGCATTCCCCTGATTGCCGTGACCGGCACCAATGGCAAGACCACCACCACGCTGATGATCGACCATGTGCTGCGCCAGGCCGGCATCGTGGCCGGCTGCACCACCACCGAGGGCGTGTACGTCAACGGACAGCGCATTGCCCAGGGCGACTGCACCGGCTACTGGTCGGCGCGCACGGTACTGGCCGCGCCCGAAGTGGAGTACGCGGTGCTGGAGACGGCCCGCGGCGGCATCCTCAAGCGCGGGCTGGCCTTCGACCGCTGCGACGTGGCCGTGGTGCTCAACATCAGCGCCGATCACCTGGGGATGGACGGTATTGAAACACTGGACGATCTGGCCCAGGTCAAGGCGGTGGTGGCCGAAGCGGCAGGACGCGCGGTCGTGCTCAACGCCGAGGATCCATACTGCGTCACCGTAGGCAGCAGCCTGGGTGCGCAGGTGGAGCGGGTGTATTTTTCGTGCGATTCCGAGCATCCGGTGCTGCTGCGCCATCTGGAAGAAGGTGGGCGCGCCGCCTATCTGCAAGATGGTGCCCTGATCTGGGCCGACGGTACCCTGCGCCACAGCGTGCTGACCGTGGACGCGCTACCGGCGGCCATGGGCGGCTGCGCGCGCCATAACGTCGCCAATGCGCTCGCCGCGTCTGCCGCGTTGCTGGTCAACGGCTTGCCGATTGCGTTCCTCGCAAGCGGACTGGCGTCGTTCACTTCCGACGCAAAACAGAATCCAATGCGCGGCAACCGCTATCGCATCGGGGAGGTGGATGTGATCATCGACTACGCGCACAATCCCGCTGCCTTTGCCGCCCTGGCCGCAACCGCGCGTGCGCTCACCAAAGGGCGCACCCATGCTGTCGTCACCACCCCGGGCGACCGGCGTGACCAGGACATCGCCGAGATCGGCCGAATTTGCGGCAGCGGCTTCGACGCCGTGGTCTTTTACGAATGGCGCAGCGAGGACCGGGGCCGGCAAGCGGCCCAGCGGGCCATGCTGATGCATGACGCCGCCTGCGAGGCGCGCGGCTCGGTGCACGACGTGCTCATCGAGCTCGATTGCGGCCCCGCCGTGCGGCACGCGCTGTCGCGCTGTGCGCCTGGCGACGTGCTGGTGTATTCATGCGGCGCGTCTGGCATGGAGTTGGCCGAGGCGATCGCGCAAGTTGATCCCGCCGG
The DNA here is from genome assembly GCA_036399735.1 of Telluria sp. Taxonomy (GTDB): domain Bacteria; phylum Pseudomonadota; class Gammaproteobacteria; order Burkholderiales; family Burkholderiaceae_D; genus Telluria_A. The sequence goes on from DASWMN010000046.1 coordinate 5,950, forward strand.
CGCTGGCCGCATTGCCGAATCGCTGGCTTGAAACGGAACCGTATCATGAGCAAACAGGGAGCAGCGATTGTGGTGCACGGCGGTGCCGGCGCCAGCATCGAGTACAAGGATGGCTGCGAGAATGCAGCCAATGCAGGAGCGCGTCTGCTCACCCATGGCGCCGGCGCGCTGGACGCGGTGGTCGGCGCGGTTACCGTGCTGGAGGACGACGGCCGCTTCAATGCCGGCAGCGGCGCGCAGCTTGGCCTCGATGGGCAGACCATTGAAATGGACGCCTCGGTGATGCAGTCGGACGGGCGGCAGGGCGCGGTCGCCTGCATCACGCGGGTAAAGAATCCGGTCCAGGTGGCCCGTGGCGTGCTCGATACGCCGCATTGCCTGCTGTGCGGCGAGGGTGCGCAGCGCCTGGCGCGCGTGCATGGCCATGGGGACTATTACCATGTGACCGAAAAGGCGCGCCTGGATTACCAGGAAATGCTGGCCAAAATGGACAGTGGCAGTCAAGCCCGTCCCGGCGTGGAAAACAGTGAATTCATCCGCTTATGGAATTTCCCTGCGCCGCCTGCATTCTCTGCGCGCGCCTGCGATACGGTCGGCGCAGTCGCGCGTGACGCAGGCGGTCATTTTGCGGTGGCCGGTTCCACCGGTGGCTCGGCACCGGCCTTGCTTGGCCGCGTGGGCGACACGGCGCTGGTGGGCAGCGGCTTTTATGCCGGGCCCCTGGGCGCGATTGCCGCCACCGGCATCGGCGAGCACATTATCCGGCATTTGCTGGCGCGCGAAGTCTATCAATGGCTGGCCGATGGCATGCCGCTCGACCTGGCGCTGCAACGCGGCGTGGACTTGTTTGACAAGAACATCGATATCGGGCTGATCGGCGTGAGCGCCGATGCGGTGGCCTGCCGCAGCAACCGCGACATGCCGACGGCGCGCTGGCAGGCCTAGCCTGTCTGCTGCTCCCGGTGCAGCGTTTCGATGCCCGCCTGGCAGGCCACGCTGTGTGCAGCGCTCTGGTCGACTTCGGCCAGAGCATCGATCAGGGTGTGGACCGAGGTGCCGCAGGCGAAGACGAACACATCGCCCGGCCGGCATGCACGCCAGGCGTCCTGCAATGCCTGGCGCGCTGACAGATAGGTACGCATGCCCGGCGAACTGCCGGCGCCTTGCGCAATCAGCGCAGCCGCCGCGCCATGGCTGCGGCCACGGCTGGCCGATTCGTACACGAACAGCTGATCGAAGGCGTGCGCGCAGGTGGCCCCGATGCCCAGCAGATCGGCGTCGCGCCGGTCGCCGGGCGAGGTCACCACGGCCAGTACCCGGCTGCCGTCCCGTACCAGGCCGCGCGCCATCGTGCCCAGAGCGGCGTAGGCGGCGCTGTTATGGGCGTAGTCGAGCAGAATGCGGATCTCGCCCACATGGAAAACGTTGGCACGCAGCGGATTGGTTTGCGCATCCGAGACAAACGATGCGAGACCATCGCGGATGGCCGCATCGGCATATCCCGCCGCGTGCAGCGCGGCCACTGCAGCCAGCGCATTAGCGATATTGAAGCGCGCCGCCCCTGCCATTGTGGCGGGAATGGTGCGCGCATCCATCACTGTCACTGCTTCACGGCCCGCCGCCCGCACGATATGTTCGTCGTGCAGGAACACCGCAGCATGGCCGGCCGCCAGATGCGCCTGGACGACCTGGTTCTGGCCGGACATCGCGAAATACACGATACCTTCGTCACGCTGCATGCGGGCGCCGGCGGCGACACAATGCGCATCGTCGGCATTGAGAACGGCGGTGTCGCCGGCAGCGGCGACCAAGGCCTTGACCGCGGCAAGTTGTTCCACAGTGTCGACGCCGTCCAGGCCAAGGTGGTCGTCACTGACGTTGAGCATGACGCCTACGGTGCAGCGATCGAATGCCAGGCCGCGCTTGAGCAGGCCGCCGCGCGCTGTCTCCAGCACCGCAACATCCACCTGCGGATGATTGAGCACGGCGCGGTGCGACCAGTAGCCGGTACAGTCGCCCGCGTGGATCAGCTGATCGTCGATAAAGATGCCCTGGGTGGTCGTGAAACCGGTCCGCTGGCCGGTATTGCGCGCAACATGGGCAATCATGCGCGTGGTGGTGGTTTTTCCGTTGGTGCCGGTGACCGCGATCACAGGAATGCATCCAGCGGCTGCCACGGCTTCGTGGGGCGCTTGTTGTACACGGGCGCCGCCAGCGCCAACCTCGCTCAGTTGCGGGCTTACTTGCGATACCAGTGCATCATCATCGGCCGTCACCAGCAGATCAACCAGCGCATTGGCCAGCCCCAGCTTGGCCGCGGCCTGCTCGCACAGGGCCAGCCAGGACTGCGCCAGTGCACCTGCCGCGGCACCCTGATTCACGCTCACGCGCACCAGGCGGCAGTCGAGATAGCGCTCGATGATCCATTCTGTTGCGCCGCGCGCGGCCGCTTCGCGCACACGCTGCTCCAGTTGTTCAAGCGATTGACATAACCGCACCGGCCCGCTGCCCGCGCCCGTGTTGCGCGGCTTGAGCAGGGTGCGCGGACCGAGCCTGCGGCCGGCGGCAAGCGCCTCGGTCAGACTGCCGACGCTGGCGCCGTCGGGAATCGGCAGCGTGGCTTCACTGAGCAGAATGCGCGACAAGGCACGGTCGCCACTGACGAAGCGGCTCAGAAGCGCCGTGTCGCCATGCACATCGTGTGCAAAGCGCACTTGCCTGCGGCCTGTTCCCAGCTGGATCAGGTCGGCGTGTTCGCTCACGCGCAGCACCGGCAGGCGCTGTGCACGCGCCAGCTCAACCGCCTGGGCAGCAGCGTCGGAAAGGCGGAAGTGGCGGGCATGCGATTGCAAGGCGGCGATGCGTTCGGACAGGGGAAACGGCTGTCCGCCAGTCGCATGGGTAATCAGCTCGAGCGCCAGGCGCAGCGCGGCCTGGGCCACGTGCTCGATCGCATATTCGATGACAACGCGGTGCTGCCGAGGTTTGCCGGCGGCTGGCAAGGCGCAATAAAAGGCCGGGTTGTCGCCGCACAGCCGCTGCAGCGCCAGCGTGGTCGATGCGATGACACGGCCCGGCTCACCCTGAACGGGAACGGCGTTGCCGTCGCTGTCGGGCGTGGCCGCCAGACCGGCCACGATCGGCTGCGGCCCTGCATCAACGAGCACCATCAGGCACGGTACCGGCGCATACAGATTCGGGCCGCGCAACAGGCGCGTTTGCAGCATCTGCATGTCAGCCCCGTGTCGCGTGTAATACGACTGCGGCAATGCGGTCGGCGCTGGCGTAGGCGCTCTGCGCCAGCTCTTCGCCAAAGACATCGGGATCGATCTCGCTGTAGTGAAAGCGAATGCCGGCATGGCGCAAGAGCGCGGTCGCATTGCTGCGGAAAGCATCGTGGCCATCGACAATCGCCACGCCGGTGTACAGCAGCAGCTCGCCGCCCGGATTGAGGCGGGTAATGGCCGCACGGACGATGTCGAGCGACAGTCCCTCGCCCAGGTTGCCGCCGCCATGGCGGTATGCGCGCTGGTCCGGATCGAGCAGATAGGGCGGATTGGCCGTGATCAGATCGAAGTTTCCATCCAGATGGTCAAGCAGATCGCTGTAGGCCACCGTCAGGTTGCTGGCGCCAGCCATGTGCGCATTCACTTGGGTTAGCCTGAGGGCCTGGCGATTGATGTCGGAGGCAATCACGTGCGCGTGCGGATAATGCAGCGCCAGCGCGACCGCCGCCGCGCCGCTGCCGCAGCCGATGTCGACGGCACGTTCGACCACGGCGGTGCGCCGGGCAAGCACTGCGTGCAGCGCCCGCACGAAGCGGTAGGTGTCGGGGCCAAAAAATACCGAATCGGCCGCCCGGGTCGGAAAGGAAGAGTGAAAGAACAGATTGCCATCGAGCGTAGACGCGCGCAGGCAGCTGCGCATGCCCAGGTCATCATCGTCTTCATCGATGATGATGCACGCCTCGCGCATGGCTTCCAGCAGAGCGGGTGCGAGCGTCGCGGGCACAAACGGTTTGCTCCAGCCAAAAACGTCAGCCAACGTGGTGCCCCAGGTCGCGCCTGGGCGTGCCAGAACGCGCGCGTGGCTGGCCGGCGTAATGGTGGTGAAGTTGTACGCCGCCTGCTGCAGCTGCGCACCCACTTCCAGCAGGGCGGTACTGGGCGCGAGATCGAACGGCGCGTTCATGTGTTCAGCGCCTGGCTGAAGATGCGGGTCGCCATCAGGCCCAGTGGGGTATGGTGGCGGTCGGGCCCCATCTGCGCGATCAGCAATTCCATCATGGCGTGCTTGCTGCCGGCTGCGGCCAGCGCCTGCTCGAACTGGCGGCCCGGATTGGCGGCGCCGTCAGCGTCGTTAGCGGCCGGTGCGTGCGAGCGCAGCAAACTGCGCGGCAGGTGCTGCACGGCTGGTGTGGGAGCTTGCGCAAGCTGTTGCGCGCGCGTCAATGCGCGGTGGCTCGCCACGCGCCGCATCGGTGCGACGACCTCGCTGGCAGGGGTCTCGATCCAGGTGCGCAGCAGTTCCTTTTCGTAGGCATTGAACACGCCGAACATGGATGCGCGCGGGCCGTCCAGCAGCATCCAGAAGCGGCTGGACGCGGCCGGCGCGCCACGCGCGATCCAGCCGCCCTCAGTCATCGCGGCGAGGAAAGCCGGGATATGCTCCGGCTCGCGCAGCCATTCGTTGACCGTCCTGCCGCCAATCTTGCAGTAATCGGAATGCAGGTTCTGTCCTGCCACGGCCTTGGCGGAAAGGATGCGGTGCAGTTCCTGTTCGAGGTCGAACCCGCCAATCACCGAGCTGGTGGATGCGCCCAGGTCGTTCAGCCGGAAGCCTGCCGCCACGCGCTGGTAAAACGCGGCGGGGTCGGCAGAGCGCGCCGCCAGAGTCTGCACGGCCGTGATGGCCTTGGCAGCGTGCCCGGTCGATCCATTGTCGATCGTCACATGGAGAGTGAAGTAATACGGGTCGATTCCCAGCGCATTGAGTTCATATCCAGTGATCAGCAGGTGCAGCGGCAACTGTTCGTAGCCGAGGTTGTAACCCAGGATTTCAGGTAAAAATTCCTCGGGCAGCGCGGCCAGCGCGAGCTGAATGGCGCCCTGCACATAATGGTCGTCAGGCAGGTCGAGCGGCAACTCCTCTTCCTGGCTGGCAAGCAACGCCTGGTACAGCGAAACATGGTTGTGTTCGCGGCGGCCATCGCCCAGTTCTTCCAGATAGGTCCGGATCAGACCGTGGCAGGCGGGGTCTTGCCAGTGCTTGAGCATGCCATAAAGCCAGGCGCCATCGACCAGTTTGGTGGGCGCGACTGCCCGAATAAAGTGCATGGCGGCAGCGCGATTGGCAAAGTAGGCGGGCGGGGCGCCGGCTTTGCGCCTGGCCAGGTAGGCCTGATAGGCCGTGGCGACTGACGCCGCCTGGTGGCGCGACCATGCTTCGAGTTCATCTGGCGGCGGCAGATCGCTGGCAAGCGCCGCGCTCTGTTCCAGGCGGGCGTGCAGGAGCGAGCGGGCCAGCGCAGCATTGCCGTCGCATTCGGTGCGCAAAGCCAGATAGCACTCCCGCGACGGCGCAGGCATGCCGGCGCTGAGTTTGTTGCCATCTGGCGGGTGCGCGAACGCGGCGTTGCCCTGCATTGACATGGTATATAGCCATTGAAAATTGATAACACTGCTATTTTCAACGAGCTGGGGCGCACGCGGGATCGGAAACTGGCCTCTTCATTCGTAGGAGCATGCTGACGCAGACGGTGAAACGTCGATTCAACGGGCCGATAACAGGGGCAAATGCTGTTCCAGATCACGCCGCGTGACCTGGCCCAGCTTGGTCAGCACCAGCGTGCCGGACGGATCGAACAGCAAGGTCGTCGGGTAGGCCTGCACCTTGAATTCTTTCAGCGTTCCCGGGTCGCCGGCGATGATCGGGTAGGTCACGTGCAATGCCTGAGCATAGCGCTGAAGGCGCGGCAGGCTGTCGCCGTCCGCGGCCAGGCCCAGCACGACGACATCATCGCGTGCATGGGAGAGCGCTTCCAGTTCCGGCATCTCCTTGATGCAGGGCGCGCACCAGGTGGCCCACACATTAAGCACGATCCACTTGCCTTTGTGCCGCTCCAGGGTGTGACGCTGGCCCTGCACGTCGGTCAGGTGAAAAGCGCTGGCGGGGGCGCCGGCCAGCGCGGCCAGCAGGGCGAGTGCAGCGGCGGTGCGCCGCCGCACCGTCCATTCAGCCCATGCAGGCAGGGTTCGCATCACAATTGTCCGGAGAAGCCGATGACCAGGGCGCGGTTGGCGGTGAGCTGGACGCCGGTCACATGGCGGTGTACCGGCACCTGGTAGAACAGGTACAGCTGCTTGTTGCCCGGCAGCGCAACACTTACCCCTGGGCTGGCGTACAGATAGCGTCCGCCGCTGCTGTCCGGTTCGCCCTCGCTGCCGCTGTCGGCGCGCTTGTGCACATAGTTCAGCTGGCCCAGCAGGCCCACGGTAGACGTCAAACCTTTGCGCAGACCGACATCCAGACCCAGCTGCGCGCCGGGACGGTAATCGGCGCGGGTATTGAGTGCATGCTGGTACTGGGCCTGGGCAAACCAGGCGATGTCACTTTCCACCAGCTTGCGGTGGTAGTAGCCGCCGACAATCAGGTCGGTCGTGCCGGTGCCGGGCTGCATGCTGCGCTCGCCGGTCGCCCCCTTGTCGTTGGCGATATCGAATTTGCCAGTTGGCAGCTTGAGGCCGAAGGTGATGCCGGCGTTGGCTGGCTTGAGCGGGTCGTCCACGGTCAGCAGCTGGTAGCGGCCCGTCACGCGCACATCGCCCAGTTCGGTAAACGACCAGCTGTCGAAGATTTTTTCGCCGTGGTGGTTGTGGATGTGTTCGTGCTCGCGCTTGCCGACCGCGCCGCTGACTTCGACGCCGAAGCCGTTGCCGAAGCTATGGCTGTAGCGCAGGACCGCATTGCGGTTCATGGTGCTCACTTCATCATGGTGGGCCTTGATTTCACCGACGCTCACTTTGCGCGAGCCGCTCATCGGCTGGTCCTGCTTGATGCTCTCGAAGCGGACATCGAAGGCATCGTTTGCTTCGGCCAGTGCGCTCTCGGACGTCCAGTTGCTGTTGACAGCGCAGAAAGCGGCGCCGCAGCTGGCAGATGCCAGCGAGGGAATCAGGACTGCCAGTGCGCTGGCGATCAGGGTCGGGGTCAGTTTTTTCATGTTCTTCTACCTTGGGGTTGGCCCTTGCCATGGCTGGCTTTGGGTGGGGCTGCATTGTGTCTGAACAAATCATATATTCAAGATGCATCTTTTTTATTTGATGTAAATCAAATTTTCCAAAGTGCATCAAATTCCTTGGCGTTCTTCTAAATATTTGATGTGAATCAATTTTTTAACATGCATCACGAATATATGATTTGTGCATGGTCAACAGGTGCAGTTCCGCACCAGACATAACTAGGTGAGAAAAACATGAAAAAGACAATTATTTCGCAGGCCGTCTTTGCACTCGTTATCGGTGCCGCCGCCATCGCCCCAGCAATGGCACAACACGGCGGCCACGGCCAGACCGGCGGCAGCTCGGCAGTGCAATACCGCCCGGACGTGACCTTCACGCTGCGTACCGATATTGCAGACGGCAAGCTGGTGTTTATTAGTGAAACTGGTGCCAACAAGGGCGTCGCCAACCCGACCCTGAACGTGCCGGAAGGCGCAGTCGTCCAGATCAACCTGGTCAACGGCGATGGCGCCACGCACGACGTCAGCGTGCCTGACTTTAACGCCAAGTCGAATCAGGTCAACGACAAGGGCGCCAGTACCTCGATCGTGTTCAAGGCCGACAAGAAGGGGGTCTTTACCTACATCTGCAGTCTGCCCGGGCACGTTGCAGCCGGCATGATCGGCAAGCTGATCGTCGGCGGCGCGGTTGCCGCGCCGGTCGCCCTGGGCGCCGATATTTCGCGCAATCCGCTCGACGTGGGCACGCCGGTTGGCGCGCGCGGTCCGAAAAAACTCAAGGTCAGCCTGGAAACCACCGAGATCGTGGGCCAGCTTGCCGACGGTACCACCTACCGTTACTGGACTTTCAACAACAAGGTGCCAGGTCCATTCCTGCGCGTGCGCGTGGGCGACGAGGTGGAAGTTGACATGAGCAATGCCAAAGACAGCCACATGATCCACTCGGTCGACTTCCACGCCGTGACCGGCCCGGGCGGCGGCGCGGCCGTCACCCAGGCAGCGCCTGGCAGCACCAAGAGTTTCACGTTCAAGGCGCTCAATCCTGGCCTGTACGTGTACCACTGCGCCACGCCGATGGTGGCCCAGCACATCTCGAACGGCATGTACGGCATGATCCTGGTCGAACCGGAAGGCGGCTTGCCGAAGGTGGACCGCGAGTTCTACGTCATGCAGGGCGAGTTGTACACCGCGCAGCGGCATGGCACCCCGGGCGAAGCCGAATTCTCGCTCGAGAAGCTGCTCAATGAGCAGCCGGAGCATCTGATGTTCAACGGCACCCACAATGCCCTGACCAAGACGCACCGCATGGAAGCAAGAGTGGGCGAGACCGTGCGTATCTTCTTCGGTGTCGGCGGTCCGAACCTGACCTCGAGCTTCCACGTGATCGGCGAAGTGTTCGACCGCGTGTATTCGCAGGCGTACCTGACCTCGCTGCCTGCCAAGAACGTGCAAACCACAACGGTTGCACCGGGCGGCGCGACCATGGTTGAATTCAAGGTCGAAGTACCGGGCCGCTACATCCTGGTTGACCATGCACTGTCGCGGATGGAAAAAGGCCTGGCCGGCTTCCTGTACGTGACCGGCAAGGAGAACCCGGACGTGTTCCGCACCGCCAGCAAGCCGGACGCCAGCTCGGGACACTGATCGCCTTGTCTCCCAGTCAAGACCCGCGCATGCGGGTCTTTTTTGCATTGTTGAAAGGCGTATCATGCTCCCGTCAAAAATAGACCGCCGCGAGTTTCTCAAGCGCCTGCCGCTGTTCGCCGATTTCAGCGCCGACGAACTGGTCGGCCTGGCCGCGCGTACCCAGGAAATTCACGTTACCCGCGGCAGCCCCATCTTCCATCGCGGCGACCCATGCCGCGGCTTCCATATCGTGATCTACGGCCAGGTCAAACTCGGCTTCCTGTCGGCCCAGGGCGATGAGAAGATCATCGAGATCATCGGCCCCGGCTTCAGCTTCGGCGAAGCGCTGATGTTCATGGAAAAGCCGTATATTGTCGGCGCCACGGCCCTGGCCGACACCATGCTGCTGCATATCGCCAAGGAGGCCGTGTTCGATGAACTGGAACGCCATCCTGCTTTCGCGCGGCGCATGCTGGCCGGTATGAGCCGGCGCCTGCACGGCTTGATCAAGGATGTGGAATCGTATTCTTTGCGCTCGGGCAGCCAGCGCATCGTGGGCTATTTGCTCAAGGATGAACCGGAAGGCGACGGTGCGCTCGTCACGCTGACCGTCAGCAAAAAGTCACTGGCCTCGCGCCTGAATCTGACGCCTGAGTACTTCTCGCGCGTGCTGCACGATCTGGTGGAGCTGAACATGATCAGCGTGAAGGGGCGCCAGATCACCATCCTCGATATCGAACGCCTGCGCGTCTACGAAGGCTGAAGCGCGCGCTTGCACGCGCGGCAGCGCAGCGTGGCGCGCATCAGATCGAACGCCAGCAAGGCGCTGGCCACTGCGAGCAGCACGGCCGCCGGGCGCGCCATCCATTCCGGTTGCCAGGCTGCGACCAGCAGTGCCGCCACGGCACTGGTATGCCACCAGAACTGGCGCCGCGCGCCGCCATCGTCCAGCACCTCGCGCAGCGAAGGCACCTCGCCCTTGCGTGCACGCGGGTCCTGCTGCAGGTGATACCAGAGCAGGAAAGGCACGATCTTGTACAGCATCCCGTTCACCACACCCATGGCAAAGCCGCCCAGAAACAGGATGCCGGTCAGCAGTGGCAGGCGGTCATGCGCTGGCAGTTGGACCAGCACCGCGCTGGCGGCAAGGCTGGCCATGGAAAAGCGCCAGTAGAGGGTGGTGACATCGGGTTTTAAGCGCTGCGGTTTGGCCAGCAGCCAGGCCGTGCATGCCGCGAAAGCGAGCATGAAAAGCGTCAGCAGAAAGGCGGAACCGCCGCTCAGCGCAGGTGCGGCGATGCGCAGCGCACTCCAGGCCAGCAGCAGAACCGACAGCAGCAGGCTGGCCCAGCGCCACCGGGGCCGGATACAGACGGCTGGACTGAAACATGGGCACCACCTGGAAGGCGACACACAGCACCAGCATCACGACCCAGCCCAGCAAGCCCCAAAGCGCATGCAGATCGACCAGCAGCAGGATTAGCACAGTCGCCAGGCCGCCAAAACCGCTGGCAAGCATCATTCCGAGGCCGAGCGTGAGCACCAGCGCTGCCAGGGCAATGCGCATGCCGCGCACCATGGGCATGGCGGGCAACGCCGCCGGCTGGGCCAGGACACGCGCCAGGCAAACCAGCAGCGGTGTGAATGCGCTGGCCAGCACGACAGCGGCAGGCACGAACAGGGCGCTCAGATTGCGGCCCAGCGCTGTGGCCAATAGCAGCGTGCCCAGCGTCATTCCGCCCCATGCCAGCGCGGCGCTGCGGCGGCCCAGTACGGGGGCACTGCCGGTCACCACGGGGATGAGCTGCAGCATCGAACCGGCCATCGCCATCGACAGGTAGCCGAGTGTCAGCAGATGGGTGGCGGCCAGTGTCGGCATCGACCAGCGCGACAGGAACGCGGCCTCGCCGGCGGCTAACAGGACCAGCGCCGCCAGCAGTGCAAACCAGGGGGCGGTGAGCAAGAAGACCAGGGGCAGGGCAGGCGCCGGCGACAGTGCGTAGGCGAGCTTGCGCTGCATCAGCGCTCCGCGATGACGATTTGATACAGGCCGGCCTCCGGCTGGGTCGTCTGATACTGATAGTTATTGCGTTCCAGGATGCGAAACAGCGGATGCGGCTCGCGCTCGATCAGCAGGCGCACCTTCTGGCGCGGCTGCAGGGCGGCCAGCGCGTCGAGCACGCGTTCCATCGGCTCGGGTGGGAACAAGCCGCGCAGATCGAGGAACACTTCAGAGGGTTCGGGCAGGGTGGACATGGTGTTCCAGTCAAAGGAAGAACAGCGGATTCTTGGTCATGGCGGTGGCGCCGATATACGCAAAGCAGGCCACAGCGGCGGCAAACGCCAGGCAGCGCACCAGGCGCGTCTTGCCGTACTTGAGGGCGACGGAGCCGAGCAGGATGTAGGCGATCAGGGCGATGACCTTGGCGCCCAGCCAGGGGCTGGTCCAGGGCAGCTGGCCGCTCCACCAGGCCAGGCCGATGGCCGATGCCAGCAGCAGCGAATCGATCATGTGCGGTGCGCTGCGCACCCATGCACGCTGCAGCATGGGCGAGCCGGCCATCATCCACAGGCCGCGCACCAGGAACAGGGTGCCGCTGATGGCGGCCAGGGTCATGTGAAAATGCTTGAGGAGCAGGTAGTTCATGCGGCAGTCGCAATCAGTTTGGGGCAGGCAGTGAGCAGGGCAGACAGCGGCACCTGGTCGAGCCGCGCCAGATAGGCCTCGGTCGCATCAACCAGAAGGCCCTTGAGCTTGCAGCGTCCGGCGAGCGTGCAGGTATTGTCTTGGGAAAAACATTCTACCATCCGAAAATCGGGCTCGGTCATGCGGATGACCGCGCCGAGCATGATCTGTTCGGGCGGGCGAGCCAGGCGAATGCCGCCGGCGCGCCCGCGCAAGTTGGCTAATACGCCCAGCTGGCCAAGCTGGTGCACGATCTTGGTCAGATGGTTGTGCGAGATGCCGTGCGCCTGCGAGATCTCGCGGCTGGTGATGATTTCGCCGGGGTGTGCGCCAAGGTGCATCAGGACTCGCAAGGCATAGTCGGTGTAATCGGTCAGGCGCATGGCAAATCTCCGTTTCAGCCGACGACCTTGAAGTCGATGATCACTGCACCTGGCTCGCGCGCCAGGTAAGCGGCGCGCAGGCGGGCGC
>DASWMN010000047.1:0-17297 GCA_036399735.1 Telluria sp.
TATTACGCGTGGCAATAAATCATGCTAATCTTCCCGCTCTTTTAACTCGGGAGGATTGTATGAAAAAAGGCGAACTGATTGCGGAATTTGCAAAGCGTACGGAAATGTCCGGCGCTGCAGCCAACACGGCGGTTAACACGATCATCGAGATCATCACCGAGCGTCTGAAAAAAGGCGACACGGTTGGTATCACCGGTTTCGGTACGTTCTCCGTTGCCAAGCGCGCTGCACGCAAGGGCCGTAATCCATCGACCGGCGCAGCGATCAAGATCGCCGCATCGAAGTCGCCGAAGTTCTCGGCAGGCGCGACCCTCAAAGCAGCGGTCAACCCTAAGAAGAAGTAAGCCTTACCTCGCGCGGCCCGAAGCGAGGGCGCCGGTTCCCACCGGTGTCTCCGCTTCGGGACTGCGTGTCTGCTGTGCCCTCGCTGTACCGCTTTCCCCATTCCCTTTCCCAGATTCCCATGCCGCTTTCGACTTGGATTGCCTTCGTCTTTGCCGCGGTCGTGATCGCGATTTCCCCTGGTTCCGGCGCCGTGCTGGCGATGTCGCACGGCTTGTCCTACGGCGTGCGCAAAGCCAGCGCCACCGTGCTGGGATTGCAAATTGGCTTGCTGCTGGTGTTTACGATTGCCGGCGCCGGGGTCGGCTCGCTGCTGCTTGCTTCCGAACCGGCCTTCAATGTGGTCAAGATCGTGGGCGCCCTGTACCTGATTTATCTGGGTGTCGGCCAGTGGCGCGCGCAAGCGGCGCCCGCCGCTGCCGACGGCATTCTGGTCGACCATCCATCGTTCGGACGGCGTGTATTGACAGGCTTCCTGACCAATTCGACCAATCCGAAAGGCATCATTTTCATGGTGGCGGTACTGCCGCAGTTCATTTCGCAGGATGCGCCGCTGCTGCCGCAGTTGCTGATTCTGGGCGTGAGCATGGTCACCATCGATACCTGCGTCATGCATGGCTACGCGCTGCTGGCCGCGACCATGCAGCAATTCTTCCGCAACGCCGCCTCCGTGCGCAAGCTGAACCGCTTCTTTGGCGCGGTGCTGATGCTGATGGGCGGCGCCCTGTTTTTTGTGCGGCGCGGCAGCAGTACCTGAGCTGATGTGCAACCGTTTGTAACCCCTGTTGTCCGTTTTCGATCTCGTGCGTTGTAATCATTGCACGCCCGTGTGCCGCCCTCCCTGGAGCTTTTGATGAGTACTCGATTCCTGAAAACCGCAGCGCTGATGATCCTTGCCACGGCTTGCGCTTTTGCTGTGGCTGATGATCTGCCGACCAAGGTCGGGCGCATTTCCCTGGTCCAGGGCGAGGTGGGCATCAGCGGCGAACTGGGCGATGAAACCGAAGCGGCGCTGGTCAACTGGCCCGTCACTTCCAACAACCAGCTCAGCACCGGGCGCGATTCGCGCACGGAAGTACGGATCGGCTCGACCGCGCTGCGGCTGGACGCCGACACCTCGATCGACGTCAACCAGCTGGAAGACGAGACCCTGCGCATTACCTTGCATTACGGCAGCCTGAGCATCCGCGTGCGCAATCCCGAGGTGGCGCGCGGCCTGGTGCTGGACACGCCGGAAGGCACGGTCCGCATGCAGGAGCCGGGCCGGATCCGCGTTGACGCGGGCCGCATCCAGGACACCACCACCATCCGCGTATTTGACGGCGTGGCCTCGTTCGACGGTACCGGTTCGCGCCTGATTGTGCGCGCCGGCAAACGGGCCGACATTGGCCGCGACGACCTGCGCACCGGCGTCGCCCTGCGCGACAGCTTCGATGAATGGGGCATGCTGCGCGATGCGCGCGACGAACGCTCCGAGTCGGTACGCTATGTGACCAGCGAAATGACCGGCTACGAAGACCTGGACCAGCACGGCGCCTGGACCCAGGACAGCGAATATGGCCCGGTCTGGTATCCGCGTGCAGTGGCCACCGGCTGGGTGCCTTACCGCGACGGCCGCTGGACTTATCTGCAGCCTTGGGGCTGGACCTGGGTCGACAACGCGCCCTGGGGCTACGCGCCTTTCCACTATGGCCGCTGGGTGACGGTGGGCGGACGCTGGTGCTGGTCGCCAGGGCGCAACGTGACGCGTGCGGTGTGGTCGCCGGCGCTGGTGGGCTGGGTGGGCGGCAACAACTGGAACGTGAACTTCAATTCGGGCGGCAACCGCCGCGCCGCGCCGGCGACCGGCTGGTATCCGCTGACGCCGCGCGACACCTATGTGCCGACTTACCGTGTGAACCATGACAATCTGCGCTATCTGAACCGCAACACCGGCGAACTGCGCGACGATATCCGCGGCCGCAATCGCCCGCACAACCGCGAAATTGGTCTGACCGTGGTGCCGCATGAGCAGTTCCGCCAGCGCGGCACCGTCATCGTGCCGACCGCCCCGCGCGCCATCGTGTCGACCTCGCTGCTGACCAACGTGCCGAGCGCCGTGCCGCCGGCGCCACAATGGAGCGGCCGTCCGCGCGAACAGCGCGCCGACTGGCGTGGCCAGGACCGCAACGGCGATGGCCGCCCTGATGGCCGCTTCGGGCGCAATGAGCGGAACGAGCGTGGACAGGGCTCGGTTGGCGTGCAGACCGGCACGCCGGCACCGCGCCCATCGACCATCATCAGTCTGCCAAGCCAGCCGCCGCAGCCGCAGCAGCAAGGTCAGATCCAGGCGCCGCGCCGCTGGGGCGATGGGCCCGATCCTTTGCGTCGTGAAAACACCACGCACATGCCGACCCCGGCCCCGGCGCTGCCGCCGCAGATGCAGAATCCGCCTGCCAGCCTGGGCACGCAGCGGCCTGAACGCTTCGAACGCAACGAGCGTAATCAGCAGGCCGAGCCGGAGCGCGAGCGCCGTGCGCGCGGCAGTGAATTCTGGCAGCAGCAGAATAACCAGCGCCAGCAGCAGCCGCAGCAGGGCTTGCAAATGACGCAGCCGCAGCCGCAGCCGCAGCCGCAGCGGACTTATCAGGCGCCGCCGCAACAGCAGCCGCAACAGCAGCAACAACCACAGCCGCAGCCACGCAGCCAGCCCGTCATGCCGGCACCCCAGGTGCAGCAACAGCAGGCGCCGCAGCAGCAAGCTCCGCGTCAGCAGGCGCCTGCGCCGGCCGCTGAAAAGCCGGCACCGGCCACCAATGCGCGCAGTATGGGCAATGATGAAGGCCGTCGCCGTGGCATGCGTGAGGATTCCGACCGCCGCTAAGGGCCCGCGGGAATAGTTTCAGGCCAGCCAAGCGCTGGCCTTCTTTTTTTGGCTACAATGTGAACAGGCTGGCGCTCCACAAGGGCTGTCCGGCCATGTTTTCATTCTAGAACTGGATTTGGTATGACCTCCCCCGCAGACTCTCTCATCGAATACCCGAGCGACTTCCCGATCAAGGTGATGGGCGCCACGCATGAGGATTTCGCCGCGACCATCGTCGACGTGGTGCTCGAGTACGACCCGACCTTCCACATCGGCCGCATGGAAGTGCGCCCTTCCGCCCAGGGCAACTACACCGGCCTGACCGTGACCGTGCGCGCCACCAGCCGGGTCCAGCTCGACGACCTGTACCGCGCCCTGTCGGCCCACCCGATGGTCAAGATCGTCATGTAAGGCTGGCCAGGTCCATTCATGCAAGCTGCCCACCCCGCGCTGGTGCGCGACCTCGGCCGCGCCGACTACGAACCCGTATTTGCCGCGATGCGTGCGTTTACCGACGCGCGCGCGGCCGACACGCCCGACGAACTGTGGATCGTCGAGCACCCGCCCGTGTTTACGCTGGGCCTGGGCGCCGACCGCAGCCATGTGCTGGCCGACCACGACATTCCGGTGGTGCAGACCGACCGCGGCGGCGAAGTCACCTTCCATGGCCCCGGCCAGGTGGTGATTTACCTGCTGATGGACCTGCGCCGCAACAAGCCGGGTGGCAAGTTGTACGCCCGACAATTTGTGGGAAAAATCGAGCAGGCTGTGATCAATACGCTGGCGGCGTATAATCTTGTTGGCGAGCGCATCGCTGGCGCGCCCGGTATTTATATTGCATCGGGTCCGCGCAAGGGTGCCAAAATTGCCGCGCTTGGCTTGAAAGTGCGCGGCAACGGCTGCACCTACCATGGGGTATCGCTGAATGTGGCGATGGACCTGGCGCCGTTTTCCTGGATTAATCCCTGTGGTTATGCCGGGCTGGAAACGGTGGACATGCGCACCATGGGTGTTGCGGTGCCCCTGGCCGAGGTGCAGCGCAAGCTGGCCGACGCCCTGGCGCAGCAACTGGCAACAGCGGGCACGCCGCCCTGACCGAACAACGAACTGAATCAATCCTACAGCCCTCTGGGCAAGCAGCCATGACTTCCGAGACCGATACCAGCACCGTCCCTGCCGCCTACAACGCGACCGACAAGCAAAAAGGCGCCAGCAAGACATCGCGCATTCCGATCAAGATTGTGCCGCTGGCCCAGGTCGAGCGCCTGAAAAAGCCGGACTGGATCCGCGTCAAGGCCGCCTCGGCCTCGACCCGCTTCTACGAAATCAAGGACATCCTGCGTGCCAACAATCTGGTGACGGTGTGCGAAGAAGCGAGCTGCCCGAACATTGGCGAATGCTTCGGCAAGGGCACCGCGACCTTCATGATCATGGGCGACAAGTGCACCCGCCGCTGCCCGTTCTGCGACGTCGGCCATGGCCGTCCTGATCCGCTGGACGCGAACGAGCCGGTCAATCTGTCGAAAACCATTGCCGAGCTGCGCCTGTCGTACGTGGTGATCACCTCGGTCGACCGCGACGATCTGCGCGACGGCGGCGCCGGCCACTTTGTCGAGTGCATCAAGCAGACGCGCGCCCTGTCGCCCAATACCCGCATCGAAGTGCTGGTGCCGGACTTCCGCGGCCGTCTGGCCAAGGCACTGGCGATCTTCGCTGACGGCCTGCCGGATGTCATGAACCACAATCTGGAAACCGTGCCGCGCCTGTACAAGGAAGCCCGCCCGGGTTCCGACTACACCCACTCGCTGGAATTGCTGCGCGACTTCAAGGCCCTGTATCCGAACGCGGTCACCAAGTCCGGCATCATGGTCGGCCTCGGTGAAACCGATGAAGAAATCCTGCAAGTCATGCGCGACCTGCGTGCCCACAACGTCGACATGCTGACCATCGGCCAGTATCTGGCCCCGTCGGGCGACCATTTGCCGGTGCGCCGTTATGTGCACCCGGACGTTTTCAAGATGTTCGAGGCAGAAGCGTACAAGATGGGCTTCGTGCACGCGGCCGTTGGCGCGATGGTGCGCAGTTCCTACCATGCCGATGAGCAGGCCCATAACGCCGGTGTGTCGATCACGGCCTGATTCTTAGCTTGCCTGACCAGGTGACCGCGCTTGTCCTGCTGCCCGGCATGGACGGCAGCGGTCATTTTTTTCGCGCATTCTGTCAGCAGCTGCGCCCTGGCATCGTTCCGCTCGTGATTGCCTATCCGCCGGATCAGGCGCTCGATTACCGCGGGCTGGCTGATTTTGTGCGCGCCCGGCTGCCCCGTGATCAACCGTATTTTTTGCTCGGCGAGTCGTTTTCCGGGCCGGTTGCCATTGCGCTGGCCGCCGAAAAGCCAGCGCTGCTTGCCGGGCTGATCTTGTCTTGTACCTTTGCCCGCAATCCGGTGCGATGCATGCGCGCCTTGCGTCCGCTGGTGCGCTTCGCACCCTTGTCGAGCCGGTTGTCGGCGCTGGCCGCGCCGTTTCTGCTGGGGTGGAATGCGCCGGCGGCACTGCGCGATACTTTGCGTACTGTTCTCAAGGGGACGCCTGCGCGGGTGCTGCGGATGCGCTTGCGTGAAGTACTGGCGGTCGATTATTCGCAGCGCGCTGCCGCGATTGCGGTGCCGGTGCTGTACCTGCAGGCAGCGCAGGACAGGGTGGTATTGGCTTCATCAGGACGGCATCTGGCCACGCTGCTGCCGTCGCTGGAGATGGAGAGACTGAAGGGGCCGCACTTGCTGTTGCAGGTGGCGCCGGTGGATGCTGCGGCGCGGGTCATGGCGTTCATGGAGGCACATCGTCCTCGCGCCGCCCTGGCGCGCGGGTGACCTGCAGTTATTTCTTCGGTACCGGGGGGACGGGCGGGGTCGCGGCGGTCTTCTCCACAATTAACACCCGCACCTCCGGTGCCGCCTGCTTGCGCGTCACCACCTGCTCGGCAACTTCCTTGCGGCTGGGTGGCCGCGGGTGCTGGAACCAGAACATCAAATCACTCCTCTTGCGTGGGCAAATCCACACCCGGCATATGCCGCCGCTTGGTCAAATTGCAAGGTCTTAACCCTGTTTTGCGCCGGTCTTCGTTTCATCCGGTACCAACTCACAAGGAACCACCATGCGCACTTCACTCTTCGTTGCCTGTTCACTCGTTTTGGCCAGCATGTCCTGCCTGGCCAGCACGGGTGCCCCCGTTACCGCTGTTGTGCTGTATCCGGGCAGCGCCAGCATTACCCGTACCGCCCAGGTTGCACCAGGCGCGACCGAGGTGGTGCTGACCGGCCTGCCTGCCAATTTCGATGTCCAGACCATGCGCGTGGCAGCCTCGTCGGGCCTGCGGGTGGGCGCGGTCACCACGCTCGATGCGGCTGGCAGCCAGGTCCTCAATCCGGCCGAAGCGAGCCTGCGTGAAAAGATCGAAGCCCTGGGCGACCAGAAAGCCTTGCTTGATGCACAGGCCAGCGCCGCCCAGATCGTCAAAACGTATCTGGAGCGCTTGGGCACTGGCAGCGAAACAAGCAAGCCGGCACCGGTGGGCGACGGCAAGGCCCTGGCCGGTGTCATCGATACACTGGGCAAGGGCGCCAGCAGTGCGCTGATCAAGATGCAGACCATCGCTGTGCAGCAGCGCGCGCTGGACACCAGAATCGATGTGCTGAAACGGGATCTGGCGCGCTTGCAGTCGGGCACGCGGGATGCGCGCGCCGTGACCATCGCGCTGGCGGGCACGCAGGGCGGCACCGTGACGATCAACTATCAGCTCAATCACGCGGGCTGGAAGCCGGGCTACCGCGCCAGTCTCGATTCCGGCAGTTCAAGTGTGGAGCTGGCCCGGCTGGCGACGGTTGCCCAGCATACGGGCGAGGACTGGAGCAACGTCCGCCTGACCCTGTCCACGGGCCAGCCGCGCCAGTCGCCGACCGGCCCGGTGCCACAGCCGTGGCTGCTGTCGTGGAGCCTGCCGCAGCCGGCCAAGCCGATGTTGGCGCGTATGGCGGTCGCGGCGGCGCCAGCACCGCAGATGGAGCGCGTGGATGTTTCCGGCAGCCGAAACAAGGTCGAACTGGAAGAAATTGATGCCAGCCTGATGACGCAGGTGCAAAGCGCATTCGCAACCGAGTTCCAGGTGCCGGGGCCGGTCAGCCTGGCATCCGACGGACGTGCCGTGACGCTTTCGCTGGCCAGCCAGAAACTGCCGGCCAAACAATACCTGCGTGTGGCGCCGCGCCTGGACCGCTCTGCCATCATCATGGCTGAAACCGCCCGTCCGGAAGGCGTCTGGCCAGCCGGGAATCTGCAGCTTTTCCGTGATGGTAATTATGTCGGTGCCACCCATTGGGATCTGCAGGATGCCAAGCGCACGGAATTTTCCTTCGGGCGTGATGCGCTGTT
This sequence comes from Telluria sp., assembly GCA_036399735.1. GTDB lineage: Bacteria > Pseudomonadota > Gammaproteobacteria > Burkholderiales > Burkholderiaceae_D > Telluria_A. The sequence continues at coordinate 7,618 of DASWMN010000047.1, forward strand.
GACTGTATCGGTCGATGCTGTGGAGGGCAAGACCGGCACCAAGGGCGTGTTCAGTACGCGTCATGCGAAGCATACCGCCGATGTGTTCACCCTGACCAGCCGTCACAGCAAGCCGATCGACGTGCTGGTGCTGGAATCGTCGCCGGTCAGCACCGCGGACGAGGTCAAGGTGCAAGCCGTGTTCGCGCCGAAACCGAACGTGAGCGCGTGGGAAGACCGGCGCGGTGTGGTGGCGTGGAATGCATCGATTAACCCTGCCGCCAGCCTGAGCTTCCAGGTCGAGTACCAGATCGATTATCCGGCCGAAGGCGTGCTGCTCGGCCTGCGTTAAGGTATGCCGGGCCGTGCCACCCAGCGGTAGTGGCCCGCCAGAGGCGCAGCAAACGGGTCGTACTGGCGCGCGGCGGTTTGCACCCCGAGCGGGACCGACGTCGGCGTACGCGCGATTGGCGCGGCAGGTGGCGCACTTGCCGGCAGCGTGATCGGGTCTGTCGGCGCCGGTGGTGCGGCTTCGGCGGCACGCCGTGGATTGGTTAGTGCAGGCGTTGCCGCGCGCGCGCCAACGGGCAGTCTGCGGCTTGCCACTGGCTGCCTGCGCACACGCATGGCATCGGCCCGCTGCCAGTGTTTGGTGTCAGGCAGCAGCAGCCAGATGCTCTTCCAGGCGTTGCGCCGGACGCCGCCAACGGCGCTGACAAAGCCGTTTGGCGACACCGCCTTGCCCTCGTACATGATCTGGTGCTGGTCGACGCGGCAGTGATGGCTTTTGCCGGCGAATACCGTACGCAGCACGGTGCCGTCCGGCAGGAACAGACCCTCCCACTGGTAACCGGCGAATTCCGCTTCGCCGGCGGCTTCCGGCCGGTGCTTGCGCATCCATTCGTCGACCGCTTCTTCCACGATTTCCCAATTGTCCAGTGGCCCCATCATCTCGGCGCAGCCTAGCCGCATGAGCACGTTTCTGGAGACCGGGATGTGGTCGTAGGGGTCCGGGTGGTGTTTTCGCATGGTGTTCTCCAAATGGCGCGCATTTGCACGATTTGACGCGCTGTTAACCGAAGTGCCTGCGAAACCGCAAGAAGCGATGACGCAAAGGCCCGATTTGCTCACGATTTCAGGCGCACAGCACACGATTTTCGACGATGGCGCTGTACCCATCCGTTTTGACCACGATGTTGTTTGATCGTTCGGAATCGTGCGTGGCGCGTGCAAAATCGTGGCCAGTGCGTGCGTTTTCGTGGACTCATCGTGCGAAATCGTGCGCTTGTCGTGCAGGCGCGTGCACGATCGCGCTTTTGCGCGTGGTTTTTCGGTGAGCGGGTTTTGGAGGTACGACCCCACCCCTCTCTCGACGGGGAGACGGGTGCGATCAGGGCTTACGGCCTGGCGGCCTGCGCCGTCCAGCGGTAGTGGCCAGTAAGCGGATAGGCGAACAACACGTCTTCTTCGCGCGTCCCGGCGCCGATGTTGTGGATGATCATTGGCACCCCGCTCCAGGCCCGTTTGTCGGAGACGATCCCGATATGCGGCAGATTGCCTGGCAACATCCACGTGACGATATCCCCGGGCCGGTAGTCGCCTTCTTTCTGCGTGACAGGAAGCGCACTGCCCTGGCGCTTGAAAAACACCTGCAGGTTGGGCACGCGGCGGTGATCGATATTGCTGTCGCGCGCTTTCAACTGCCACAGCTTGGGATAGGCCGGCCAGGCTTTGCCCATGTCCTCGTGCAGCAGCGACTGCAGGTCCAGTCCGAGCTTGCGGTAAGCGCGGATCACGACGTCGGTACAGACGCCGCGCGCGGCTGGCACGTCGCCATTCGGATAGGCGATTTTTTCGTAACGCGGACTGTAGCTGACAGTCACGCCGATCTGCGCGCGCGCGGCCGCCACCAGATCGGCCGCCGGTTGCGCGCCCGCCAGCAGGGGGAAAGCGAACAGAGCAAAAGCGACGCTGCGGCGGATTGGAATGAAAGGCATGCGTATCTGGTAAGCAATGTACATAAGGGTGATAATGACACGCTACGCCCATTGCATAAAGGACTTCATCTCATGAGCAAGCAAAGCATGTACACCCCGGAGGCGATGAACAAGTTCGGCGCCAACAGCCTGCCCGGCCACATGGGCATCGAAATTACGCGCGTATCGGAAGGCGAAGTCGCGGCCCGCATCGAGGTCAAGCCGCATCTGCTGGCGCCGAACGGCTTTCTGCACGCGGGCACCGTGATTACGCTGGCAGACACGGCAGCCGGCTATGCCTGCGTTGCCAATCTGCCCGAGGGCGCCAACAATTTCACGACCGTCGAACTCAAGTCGAACCACCTGGGCACGGCGCGCGACGGTGCGATCTGCTGTGTGGCCAAGGCAGTCCATCTGGGCAGGACAACCCAGGTGTGGGATGTGGTGGTCAACAACGAAGCGAACGGCAAGACCATTGCCCTGTTCCGCTGCACCCAGATGATCCTGTACCCGAAATAGTGTAGATTGGGACGATGAAGATCAAGTTCGCACACATCGCCTGTGCCGGCTTGCTGGCGCTTGCCAGCATCGCCACCGCGCAGGCAGCCGATGACGCCACCTATCAGGCGCTGGGCGGCAAAGCCGGCATCAAGAAGCTGGTCGCGACCTTCATCCCGCTGCTCCAGGCCGATCCGCGCATCAAGGAATCGTTCACCGATATCGACATGAAGAACCTCGCGCTGCGTCTGGAAGAGCAGTTCTGCGTGCTGAGCGGCGGTCCCTGCACCTATAAGGGCAAGGACATGAAAGAGATCCACGACGGCCTGAACATTACCAATGCCCAGTTCAACGCCCTGGCCGAGGATCTGCAGATTGCCATGGAACGGCTGGGCGTGCCGTCGCGCCACCAGAACAAGCTGGTGGCGAAACTGGCCCCAATGCAACGCGACATCGTGACCAAATAGGCGCACGGCAGCGCTACCCCGCTACGCTGACCTCAACAGTGCACGGTACTTTGCACACTGGCGTCGGCCACGCCGTCCGGGCTGCCCACCCCGTAGCGTAAGCGGGACAGTTCGTCCAAGGTGAATTGCAGCAGTGGCAGTGCTTGCGCGCTGGTTGTCGCGACGCGGCACAGCAAGTCATCAAGCAGGGACGCGTTGCTTTGATCGGTACCGAAGCCGAGATCGTCGGCCAGCGTCGGCAGGCGGATGATCTGGGCGATTTCCGCATGACGCGATGGTGCCAGATCGAGGTGGTCACCTTCGGCCCTGCCAGCCATGAAAGCCTGTATGGCGGCAAGACGCGGATAAAAATCATTGTGACAAGCCAATACCAGCAGCACCCTTCCGCCCGCGGCCAGGGCTTGCAGCGCATCGATCAATTGCTGGCCCGTGGCGGCGCTGATGCCAGCCCCGCTGAACACCGCCTCGAAGCGGTCGATCACCAGCGCCACCCTGGCATGGCCTGGCAGTTGCGCCAGCGCCGCTTCCAGCAGGGCCGTCAGCGTGGCCGGCGAACTAGCCAGCATTCGCCCCAGTGCGTCGGCGTTGTGGCCGAACAAGAGCGTACCTTGCGGCATTTCCCAGTCCAGCATGGCGCCGCCAAGGGCAGTGAACAATTGGCCGGGACCCGCTTCGCCCAGGTCGAGCACCGTGCTTGCACACACCTCAAGTCCGTCGGCGCCGCTGGCCAACGCAGGCAGCAGGCCACCCCGGATGAGCGAGGTCTTGCCCGAGCCGCTGGGACCGAGCACGATTTGTAGCGCGCGTCCCGCCAGCACTTGCCGGGCCAGGGAGCGGACCAAGGCTGCGGTGAGCTCGCTGCGGCCAAAAAAAATCGCGGCGGCGGCCGTGTCGAAGGTCTGCAAGCCCCGAAAAGGCGAACCTGACAGCGCACTGTCCAAGGCCCGGACAGCGGCGATCGTTCGATAGCCGCGCTTGCGGATCGTCTCGATGAAGCTGGGCGCGGACGCGCTGTCCCCCAGCGCGCGGCGCAGCTGAGTAATGGTCTTGTGAATCGGATTATCGCCGGAGTCTGTGCTGCCCCAGCACAAGTCGAGCAGTTCATCGGCGCTGACGACCTTGCCGGGCCTGAGGCACAAAGCGACCAGCACGTCCATCGCCCGGGGCTCGAGCTGGCGTCGCAGCGTGCCTTGTAGCAGGCAATTGCTGTCCTGGCTCACACGCCAGGCGCCAAACTGAAACGCGGGCTGGTTCATGGAGATGGTGCAACAGCACCCTGCAGACGCATTTCAGAAAAAATCATTGGGCGCATCAACAACTTACAAATCAGAAGGTTTCCGGAAGGTTAAATTCTTGCAAAGTGAATACAGTTTATCCCTATGCAAGTGAAATGCTTCCCTTTTACTTTCTTCGTCGTGCCAAACGAAAGCACAATATGAACCATTTTGCGGATGAGCACCAAAACGCCGACAACCGTGTTCAATTTCGACAAAATGCACCGGGTGCCGTGGCGCTGGCCGGCACTGCGCACGGCATCGAGCCTGCCGAGCTGCGCGCGGCACTGCTGACCATGCTGACCAGCCCGGCGTTTCGCAATGCCCACCGTATGTGCCGGCTCATGCGCTATCTGGTGGAAACGGGCATGACAGGTTCGCTGCGCGATACCTCGGAATATGCGATCGGTGTCGAGGTATTTGACCGCCGTGCCGACTACAGCACCTGCGAGGACCCGATCGTGCGGGTCCAGGTTGGGCGCTTGCGCGAGCGGCTGCGGGTTTATTACAACGGCAGCGGTGCGCAAGCTTCCTTGCAGTTCTCAATTCCAGTTGGAAGCTATATGCCGCTTGTCCGGCGGACCTGCGCTCCTCCCAGGGCGGATCAGGCCGGCCACTTGCTCAGCGCCATCCCACTGCTGAGTGTAAGCGCCGATCCGCTGCATACCGCGCTGACCCAGGGCTTGAGTGAAGAGCTCTCGTTCCAGCTGTTCAAGGCCTTCGGGCAGCGCATCGTATCGCACACGTTCATGCAAGCGGCGCGCAGCGGCGCTGTGCGCCACCAGCTCGAAGGCAGCGTGCGCTTGCATGGGGCGCTGCTTCGCGTCTCATTGCGGCTGGTCGATTCCCAAGCTGGGCGCATCGCCTGGTCAGAACAGTTCGACCGGACCGGGCCGTTCGGTATTGCCATGCACGAAGCGCTGGCGCTGGCGATCTGCAGCGCGCTCAAGCTGCATTTCGAACTGGCGCAGGATGCAGCGTTACCGTAACGATACTGACACCCCGCCGCCGCGCTTCGTACAGTGAACCTGCAGTGCCCCCTTCCCTACTTCAAGGAGCGATCATGTCCGTTCATTTGCAAAAAGCTGCGGTGAGCAATACGCTGGAATTCGAGTTGCGCTTTTACCTCAATGGTGTGCTCAAGGCAACCGTGGGCCCTGGCGCGGCCACTGTCCTGACCCTTGGATGCGACAGTCTCGGTCTAGGCAACTTGTTACCGCCGACCATGTTTGAGCTGCACCCGCCGGCCAGCCATACGGTTCCACCAGGCAGTGCCGTGTTCTTTTCACGCGGGGACCAGATGTTGATCCTCCACTATATCCAACTCCATCATAACGAGGTCCAGATCCAGTTCACACGCGACTGATACCGTAACGATACTGATGGCGGCGCCCGCTTTTCCCTACAGTGAACCCATGCCAGTTCACACCCAGGGTCCGCATCATGAATATCGCACTTTCAATCCAAAACGATAGCAGCGCAACAGCGCCAACCCTGGTGCTGTTCTGCTGCAGCGGCGCCACCAGCGCGCCAGCGATCGCATGGAAAGTGATCCGTAACTGCCCATCCGGCTGGCGCCATCCCTTTGTGTTTTCCAGCACCGCGGAACTCGACATCAGCGATGCGCATGGCAACCATGTCACGCCACTCGCCGCGCGCCACGGCATGGTGTTCGCACTGTTGCCCGAATGGCGTGGCCGGCGGCTGATCCGCTGCCGGTCCAGCTGCGCGAGCGATCGCATTGTTGTGCGCAACGACATGAAAAGCGGCGCGGTCCACGCCAACCTTTACCGCAACAAGCGCTTGTTCAGCCGGATCCGGCTTGCACCGGGCAGCGTGGGCCAGCTCGCCTGCGTGCCGACGCTCTGGGTGGGCATCGCCGAGGCGGTCAGTGAAGGCGGCGCATTCTTGCCCCAGCAGCTTTGTCCCGATGCGAAAGCGTTTTGCTTGCAGGGCCTGGGCAGCGCCGTCCTGGTGCTGCGCGAACAGCCCGATGGCAGCGGTAACTATCAGATTGCGCTCGAGCGGCAGGTGCCGGCTTGATCGAGGTAGCAAGCAGCAAGCGCGCCAACGCATTCCGCGTGGCCGTTCAACCAGGAGAAGCACGATGGACATCAAGTTAAATTACCGCAACGATTCGAACGATATTGCCGGCTCCCGGATCGTGATCTTTCAGCGCAATGTCGCGGTCGACTATGAGGAAATTGCCGTTGCCTGGAAAGTGATCCAGAACTGTGGCAGTGGCGAGCATCATCCCTTCGTCTTTCCCATCCTGATGCAGGTGGACGCGTCCGATATTGACGGCAACTTCTCGCAGCGCCTCGATGCGACCAACGGCAACGTGTTCTCCCTTTCCGAACAGCCCTCCGGTCACCAGCTGGCGCGCACCGACGAGATTGGCAGCCCGCGGGAACTCCATGTCCGTAACGACCTCGAGTATGGCGCCATCACGTGCAATGTCTACAAGGGCACGCGCCTGCTGGCCACCAAGCGCAATGTGTCGCCAGGCGAGAAAGGGGTGTTCCGTTTCAATCCGACGATCTGGATCGGTGTCGTCAGCGACGTCGTTGAAGGCGAATTGATGGATTCGGCAGTCATCACCAGCGTGAATACGGAAATTTCGCTGCGCGGCATCGAGAGCGCCGACATTGTCATGGCCGGCGGTAACAACGAGCGCTATCGCTTCTCGCTCGAAAACGTCCAGCGCAGCCAATAACCCCCCCGGCACCGGCTCAGGCCGGTGCCTGATCTAGCGTGAAAGGATGTCTCATGCATTCCCCATTTGGGCCCTGGGCGGCCATCTTTGGCGACTTTCAGATCGATTGCCACGCGGACGAGGACGATGGTGGTGGCGACATCGTTAGGGTACACATCAGACCACGGCCCACCCCGCATGACCAATATGTATTGGTGCTGCGGGCTGGTCAGGTTCAGCCCGTGCATCATACTTTCTGCAATGGCTACAAGGTGACGGGCACGCTGGGCATCGATGCGGGGCTCGAGCGGGTGGAAGTGAGCGGCACCCTGGATTTGCGCGATAACACGCCAGGTCCGCCCTTGCATTTTTTAGGATGCATCTTCCCGCTATGCGACACACCAACGCCAACACCAGCCCCACCACCACCGCATCCGACACCAACACCGACGCCGCCCCCAACGCCAACACCAACACCAACGCCGGCCCCAGCCACCTCGGCCAGGGATGAATTGTTTGCCTACGTCTTGCTGCGGCACTGGCCGCAGCTCGATGCTGCCACCATCGCGTGCTGCTTCGCCCAGGCGCCGGCCACGGTGCTGGGCAAGGCCTTGGTTCAGGCGCTGACGAGCGCCACCAGCGCAGCGGAGACGGTCATCATCGCCAATGACTTTATCGCTGGCAAGGGAGAATACGCCGGTCTGTTCGTCGCCGACCCCGCCAGCTTGCCTGCCCTCGATGCGCTGCGCCAGGTGCCTGCCCTGGTACGCGGCTACTGCGGCCCTGCGCAAGGCCTGCCCGCCGCGCTCAGCGCCCTGTTCCACTGCCTGCCCGTGCAAATGCCGGCGATTCTGGCCAGCAAAGAATACACGGCCGCACTGGACCGCCTGTGGCAAAGCTATTTCGCTGTGCTGGCCAGCGCGGCCGCGGACACGCCCCTGCTCACGGCGATTGGCGATTTGCTCTTGAGCGCGCATTGGCTGGATGTGCTGTTTCCCGCCGTACCCGCTGTTGCATTGCCCGACCAGGCGCAGCTCGATGCGCTGTTTGCCTCCTTGCTGGTGTTGCCCGCGCCCGCGTTTCCCTTGCCACCAGCCCGGTTCCGCCCGAACACCGGCGTGACGCCGCTTGCCGTGGGCGAGCTGCAAATGGTCAGGCACCATTTCCTGCGTCATCAGCTTGGCGAGCTGGCCCAGATCGACAACGTCATGCCCTTTGAGCGCAAGCAGGTATCCCGCAAGCGACTCCAGGCGTATGCCGGCAGTGACACGCTGCAGGCGCAGGCGCGCGCCGACCAGGCCGGCGAACACTATGACGAGGCCGGCAGTTTGCAGGAACGAAGCCGGCAAGCCATCGCCGAAAAGACCGTCAGTAACCAGTACAAGGATTTCGAGACCAGTTACGGTCCGCCGACCGAAGCCAAACTGAATGGCAACTGGACCGAGGCCACCACCCAGGGAAGCGCACCCGGCAGCGCTGACGTCACCCGCTTCGCGCGCGATATTCTGGCCCGCTCCTTGTCGGCGATTAGCCGGGACGTGACCCAGTCGCGCAGCCGCGGCACGCTTGACGAGGCCGAGGAAAGTGTCACAAGCGTGATCGACAATACGCATGGTGGAACGGCACTGCGTTTCGCTTCACGCTGGGTCGAGCGCGTGTACCAGGCCAGTGTCGACAGTTATGGCCAGCGTCTGATGATCGGCTTCACGCTGGCGCACCCGGCCGCCGATTTCCTGCGCCGCCAGCGCCGCTGCGCGCAAGGCGGGGCCACGCCCGCAGGGCTGGGCCTGACATCATTTGCCATCATCGACGAAGACAACTATGCCGCGCTCGCCGCCACCTACAACGTCACTGACCTGACACCGCCACCGGCCGCCCGCGGGCTCGCTGCGCTGCTGCGTGGCGGCGAACAGATCACGCTGTCCATTCCCGATGGCTATGCGGTCACGTCCGCCGTGGTCAGCTGGTTTGGCGGCACCGATGCCGCGCAGGCGCCACCGGTGCTGGTGGGCAGCGAGCTGTTCACCGGCGGCAGCCCCGCTGGCCATCCGCGCCTGTTTGGTCAGCAAGGCGAGATCACTGTGCTCGCGCTGGCCCCGCCGGCCGCTGCGGCCAGTTCGGTCGTGCAAGTGAGGCTGGCCTGCACGCCCACGGCCACGCTGCGCGATGCCTGGCGCATCCAGACCTATGATGCGATCGTGAACGCTTACCGGCGCCAGTTGACCTTGCGCGCCGATGACCCGGCACGGAACTGGCGTTCGCCCCGCGCGGCGCGGCGCGCGGAACAGGCTGCGTTACGCCGCGGCTGCCTGCGCTTGCTGCTGAACCTGGCGGATGCGGGGCTGCCTGCGCCGCAAATCCAGCCTGATCCCTTCCTGCTGCAATTTCTCCACCACGCGCTGGAGTGGCGCGAAATGAGCGTGCGTTACGACAATGCCACCGATGCCGCCGGCGCGGCGCCGCTGGCATCCGAGATCGACGCCGGCATGTGCGATTTTCTCGACGCCGAGCTTGCCAGCGTGCTGGTGCCCGCCGATCCGGCCTTGTTGCTCGCCTTGCTGTATTTCCTGGCCAGTGGCCGCCTGTGGCAGCAACGCCCCGCCGCGGCGCCGGTGCATGCGGCGGACCTGGCGCTGGTACACGCCATGCGCCAGCAGTTGCTGCTGCCAGCACCGGTCGCATGCTGGGAAGTGACGCTGCCCACGACCATGCAGGCGCTCGACCCGCACTTCAGCATTCATGGAAGCAGCACATGAGCAGCGCGCACATGCCGTTTCCCCAGTCACCATTC
>DASWMN010000048.1:0-8315 GCA_036399735.1 Telluria sp.
CGTGCGCAGCAGCAGCCTGGCGCCAAGGTGGGCCTCCAGGCGCGCGACCTGGCGACTTACGGCTGACGTGGTCGAGCCGGCCTGCCTGGCGGCGGCCGAGAAGCTCCCGCTGTCCACAACCTGGGCAAAGGCAGCCATTTCGCTCAGCATGTCCATGTTTGTCTTTGCTCCTGATTCAACAATCTTTTGCTTGATTAGTGGATTGTGCTTCGTAAGGCACTAATCGATACTACACCGATTCAACCGGGAGCATCGACATGGAACACTTTGAATTTCGAACCGCAGGCGGGCACATCGCGCGCCACCCGCAGAAGCTGCAACCCCTGCCGGCGGGATACGTGCGCTTGCGTGTCAGCGCCATCGGCCTCAATTTCCGCGACCTGTACGTGGTGCGCGGTAATGCTTACCGGGCCCGGGTGGATGGGTGCATTCCGTTCACTGACGCTGTGGGCACGGTCGAAGCAGTGGGCGAGTGCGTGACACGCTTTCAGGTCGGCGCCCGGGCCTGTACCACGGTGCTGCCAGCCTGGACTGACGGCCCGCTCACTGCTGCCGCGTTTGCGCAAGCCGCGCCCGGCGTATTTGCCAGCACCATTGACGTTCACGAAAGTACGCTGGTGGCGGCACCAGTCTGGCTGAGCGACGCCCAGGCAGCGACCCTGCCCGTGGCCGCACTGACGGCCTGGCATGCCATTGGCGAACTGGGCGTGATCGGGCCGGGCGACGCGGTGGTGGTGCAGTCGACCGGTGGCGTGGCCGTGTTTGCCATCCAGTTTGCCGCCGCGCTTGGCGCCAGTGTGATCGTGGTGTCGCGCTCGGACGGCAAGCTGGCGCGCGCACGCCAGCTGGGTGCAACGCACACCATCAATTCCAGCCGCACACCGGACTGGGAACACGAGGTGCTGGCCATCACCGGCGGCGCGGGCGCGAAGCTGGTCCTGGACATGGGGCTGGACGATTCGCTGCGTCGCTCCGTGCGCGCCGCCGCGTTTGAAGCGACAGTGGCCGTCATCGGCGTGGTGCAGCAGCAAACCAACCGGCTCGACATTTATCCGGTGATGAACAAGAACCTGCGCATTCGCGGCGTGGAAACGGGATCGCGCAGCATGTTCGTGCGGATGAACCTGTTCATGGCGACCCATCGCATCGCGCCGGTGATCAGTGCGCAATTCGCGGCAAGCGAGGTCGAGCAGGCGCTGGATCACCTGGCACAAAGTCCCTTCGGTAAAGTGGTCGTCACGCTGTAGTCCGGTACCGCGCCATGGCTGAACTGTGCGCAGTCGCCGAGGTCTGACCTGATCGCCTTTGTGAGCCTTCCTTTCAACCTCAGCCGGAGAGCATGCCATGAAAAACATCGCCGCATCACGCCGCCTTCTTTGTCTTCTGAGGGCGGCTTCCCTTGGCGCGCTCGCGCTGCCGGCCGCAGCGGCGCCGGTTGTCTATCTGGCGGGGGACTCCACGGTCGCCAGCTACGGCAGCGGCAATGCGCCGCAGCAGGGCTGGGGCGCGCGCATCCCGGATCTGTTTATGGCGGGCGTGAGCTTTAACAACCGTGCCATTGGCGGGCGCAGTACCAAAAGTTTTGTGGACGAGGGGCGCCTGTCCTCCATTCTCAGCGTGATCCGGCCTGGCGATTATCTCTTTGTGCAGTTTGGCCATAACGATGACTACAGCGATGTCCGCCTGCACACCGATCCCTTCACCACCTACAAGAGCTACCTGGCCATGTACATCGACCGGGCACGGCAGTATGGCGCGGTACCGGTGCTGCTTACACCCATGGGGCGGCGCCACTTCGACAACGCGGGCAACTTCATCAATGACTTTGCCGACCGCTGTACCGCCATGCGGCAGCTGGCGTCGGAAAAAGGCGTGGCGCTGATCGACCTGAACGCCAAGAGCCTGGCGTTCTACCAGCGCGTTGGCGTGCCAGCGACGACCGATGTGTTTCTTTGGCTGGGGGCAGGGCAGTATGCAAAGTTCCCCAACGGTGTGCATGACAGTACCCATTTTCAGGAATACGGTGCGGCGCAGCTGGCGCGCATGGTCAGCGAGGGAATCGAGGAAAACCGGCTCGGCATCCGCAGCCTGATCGGGACCGTGAGTTATCCGGCGGAAGCGGGCGCGCTGGCCGGGGCGGGCACCGTACGCGAGCGGGGCTATGGCGGCTGGCAGGGCAGTGGATACGTGAATTTTCCCGCTGCGGGCGGGACGCTGACCCTGCCGAATGTGAATGGAAAAAGCGGCGGCATGCGTACCCTGCGCATCCGCTTTGCCAACGGCAGTGCAAATGCGCGCGGTGGTCAGCTGGTGGTCAACGGCAGCATCAGCAATATCAGCTTCAGGCCGAGCGGGTCGTGGACCACGTGGACAACCCAGGATGTGCTGGTGTCGCTCAGGAGCGGCACTGCCAACGTCATCAGCCTCAAGTCGACTGGCGCCGATCTGGCCAACGTGGATACGCTCACGGTGTTTTAGGCATTCGCTGCAAGTGTTGTCAGCTTATGATCAATCCGGCTTGGGTACGAAGCGTTGCGAACGATAGCGGCGCCAGACCGCCTGTTTGAACCTGGCGCCCAAACAGCGGAGCATCAGTAGCCCCGCTGTTTTCCGTGTCAAACGATTACCAACTTAGCTTGAGCGTGTATTTGCCGTTGGTCGAACCGCTGCCACCACCGTAGTATTTCACACGAACATAGCGCGTGTCGGCGACAGCGCCGGTGTTGGTCACTGTCACCGTGTCGCTCAATCCCGCACCGCGCTCGCTCACGCCAATCTGCGTGCCTGCCGCATTGTAGACATACAGATCGTAGTCGGCGCTGCTGGTGCCCGGAACCATTACCGAGCTCAGGGTTTTGCCGGCCGGGAGCTGGACCCGGAAATAGTCGGTGTCCGACGCGCTGCCGATGTTGGCGATCACGCTGGTCCCGCTCGATCCCACCGGATTGGCCGTGGCGATCGTGTTGTTGCCTTCGGTCTCGAAGAAGCCTTCCACCACCACCCCGGCCGCAATCACCGCCGCGTTCGCATCGACAATACCGCTGCCGCATTGGGCGCAAGGGGCCGCGAAGGCACGTGCGCTTTGCTTGAGGCGCGCTTCCAGGTCATCCGGCGTCAGGCCCGGATTGCGCGCGAACATCAGCGCGGCAACGCCGGCCACGTGCGGGGCCGCCATCGAGGTGCCTTGCTCGTAGGCATAGCTGTCGGCGCCGGGCGCGCCGGTGCCCGCGTTGCGCGTCGATAGCACGCCGTTGCTGTTGATCTCGGTGTCGCCACCGGGCGCCGCCACATCGACCACGCTGCCAAAGTTCGAATACCAGGCATGCCCGCCGCTGCGGTCCACTGAAGCGACCGTGATCACGCCGCTGCAGTTGGCCGGATTGGAATTCTTGGCGTCGACATTGTCGTTACCCGCGGCAACCACGATCACCACGCCGCGCGAGCGCGCCCCGTTGATCGCGGCCTGGGTCGTGGCGTCGCACGCCCCGTCGCCGCCCAGCGACATATTGATGACTTTGGCCTTGTTCGGGTTGGCCGGCACGCCTGCCACGGTGCCGCCCGAAGCCCAGATGATGCCGTCGGCAATGTCGGAGGTGTAGCCGCCGCACTTGCCCAGTACCCGCACCGGCAGAATGCGCGCGTTGTAGGCCACGCCCGCGACGCCGATGCCGTTGTTGGTTTTGGCCGCAATGGTGCCGGCCACGTGGGTGCCGTGCCAGCTGGACGCCTGGCTGCGCTCAGGTTCGCCATCGCCGCACACGCCGGCAGCCATCGCGTCGCCCGGGTCTTGCGCGTCGCTGTCGCGCCCGCCCCCGTCATTGGCCATGAAGCTGTCGCTGATGAAGTCATAGCCTGGCAGGAACTGGCCGGCCAGATCGGCGTGCGGCCGGTAGCCGGTGTCGATCACGGCCACCACCACGCCGCCGCCCGTGGACAGGTCCCAGGCGGAGGGCAAGCGCAGGCCGCCTGCCGCTTCGAAGTAATGCCACTGGTCCTTGTAGCGCGGATCGGTCGGGATTGCCAGCTTGTGCATGATGCGGTCCGGTTCGGCATATTCCACCGACGGATCGCGAGCCTTCAGTTCGCTCGCGAGGGCCTTGACCTGCTCCAGGCTCATTTTCCGGTCGAGCTGAACAATATGGGCGCCAGTCGCGGTGGTGTGCAGCACGCGGGTGTTCAGGCCGAACTGCTGGCCGGCGCGCTGCACGATCGACAGCCTCTGCCTGCCGTCGGCTGGTGCGCTGGCGACGCCCATCATGCTGGTGCCGCTGTCTTTGTATTTGACGATCATGCGGTCGGTCTGTTTGCTCCATACCTGGGGCGCGGCCTTGTCCGTGAACTGCGGGACGGCTGCCGATGCCACCAGCGGCGCGGCGCCGATGATTGCCGCTGCACAAAACTGCCAAATTGCCGGATACGTCTTTTGCTGTTGCTTCATGTCGTTCCTTTTTCCGAAAATATTTTATGAAGGCCCGCCGCACCAGTGGTGTGGTCGCGCCCGTTTTTTCCGGCCGTGCCTGCCGCCGGACCTGCTCTTTTTTGTTGAGCAGGATTTGCAGATTACGTCCAAAAAGGCGCTGTATTTACGCTGTTTTTGCCGGTTGTTATGGAAATCCAACACTCCGGGCAAACATTTGTTCAATACCGTAAAAGCTCTGGCTGCAGGCCACAAAGGGCAAATTTTGTGTTGTTAAAATCTAAACAAATGCTGGTGTTTATGTTTAATTTGAACAATTAGTGAAGTAGCGCGATACTGAAAACCTGCCCACACACTTCAGGACAAATCATGGCCACGCGTAACTTCGTTTCTGCGCTGATGCTGATGGCGGTAGCGGTTGCAAGCACGGCAGCGGCGGACGACAGCAGCACGTTAAAAAAAGCGCCGACGGCGCAAAAGGCGCCCTTGCGCAAGGCCGGCACGCCACCCAAGGCAGGGATGGATGCCATGGCCGAGTCGGATCAGCTCAAAATGCAAGCGCATCAGGATCGCCAGGCGAAAGCGCAGCAAACACACTCCAATCTGCAGAAAAAAAATGCGGAGACAGAGAAAACCGTCATCGACAACATGAAGTAAGGGGCAGGGCGTTGTTGCGGCAAGCGCATTTTCCGCCACAGACAGTGCACGCAGGCACCGAGGTCGTGTAAGCTGAGGCCGCCCGAGAGGGCATCGAATGCGTTTTTCGTCAACACAGGTATATCCCTTCATGCACAGCCTTCCCTCATTCCGGCGCGTGAGCGCCAACACCGTTGTATCGGCCACCTGCATCCTCGCCTTGCTGCATTTCGGGCGCGATTTTCTGGAGCCGCTGGCGCTCGCGCTGATTCTGAGCCTGGTGATCGCACCGCTGATACGCATGATCAGCCGGACCGGCCTGCCGCACCTGCCCGCGACCCTGATCTCGGTGATGATCGGCGCCGTCGGGATTGTCGGCATCAGCGTGGTGATTGCCTCGCAGCTGGTGGCGGTGACGGCGGACCTGCCGCAGTACAGCGTGGCGATCCAGTCCAAGCTGGAGAAGGTGCGCGAACTGACGGAGCGCCCGTTCGCCCGCATCGAGGCCGATCTGAAAGCGGTTGTGCCGGGCGCGACCAGGGGCAGTCTGGTCATCAACAGTGCCGGCACCAAGCTGGTGGCGGGGCAGGTGCGGCCGGTGCCGGTGGAAATCCACGTGCCGCAGGCCACGGCGACCGATACGCTGACGCGACTTTTGTCGGTGGTCTCGGGACCGATCGGCGAGGCCGGTCTGGTGCTGGTGCTGATGATCTTCATCCTGCTCGAACATGAATCGCTGCGCGACCGGATTGTCCGGCTGACTGGCA
The DNA here is from genome assembly GCA_036399735.1 of Telluria sp. GTDB lineage: Bacteria > Pseudomonadota > Gammaproteobacteria > Burkholderiales > Burkholderiaceae_D > Telluria_A. The sequence goes on from DASWMN010000048.1 coordinate 5,821, forward strand.
ACGCGGAAGTGGGCCGTACCATGCGCGCGCTGGGCGACGCCACTGACGGCGTATCCCGTTTCTTCTTCTCGCAGTTCGTCGTCAACTTCGTGTTCGGCACGGTGATCGGCGGCGGCCTGTGGCTGGCCGGCGTCCCGCACGCCGCGCTGTTCGGCGCCCTCAGCGGGCTGCTGCGCTTTGTACCGTACCTGGGGGCGCTGGTGGCCGGCGCGGTGATCGCCTTGTTTGTGGCGGCGATCGACGATGGCTGGTCGGTGGCGATTTTCTGCGTCGCCATGTACACGGCGCTGGAACTGCTGGTGGCCAATGTGGTGGAGCCCAAGGTGTATGGGCACAGTTCGGGCCTGTCGCCATTGGCCGTGATCGTGTCGGCGCTGTTCTGGGGGGCGCTGTGGGGCCCGGTCGGCCTGCTGATCTCCACGCCGCTCACTTTGTGCCTGGTCGTCACCGGCCGCCATGTGCGCGCGCTCGAACCGATTTCGATTCTGCTGTCCGATATGCCGATGGTGAATGCCGCCCAGCGGTTTTATCACCGCATCCTGCTGGGCGAATCGGAGCTGATCATCCGCGATGCCCTCGTGTACCTGAAGTCATTCACGTTTGCGTCCTATTGCGACAACGTGCTGCTGCCCGGTCTGGCCCTGGGTGTCGACGAGTTCGACGCCGGCAAAATCGAGAAGGCCCAGCAAAAGAATATTCGCTCGAGTATCGCCGCGCTGGCCGCCACCATCATTCCCGCCGCCGGGGCGCCATTGCGTCGGCCGCGGCGCAAGGTCGCGGCAGGCGACGATGCGAATGTCGGCGCGCACTTGCGCAAACTGCGCCAGCAGCACCTGGGGCGCTGGCAAGGCTCGCTCGATGTGCCGGCACGTTCGATCGTGCTGTGCGCAGGCTTGCCCAACGAGCGTGACGAGCTGCTCAACGAACTGTTTGTGCTGGCCCTGCGCGAAGCAGGCGTGGACGCGCGCAGCGCCTCACCCGACGACCGGGATGAAAAACCGGACTCCGTCAACGACCTGGTGGCGATGGTGTTTCTGAGCTATCCGCTGGCGCAGTCGCTGGGCGAGTGGCAAGCCATGGCGCAGCAGCTGCGCGACAATCTGCCGGACACGTTGCTGGTGACGATACGCTTGCTGTCTGAAGGTGAAGATTCGAAGGAAGCGGTCGTCGCCGCCAGCGTCGATACCGTGCTCCATTCGTTCGAAGAAGGCGTGGAGTTCGTACTGCCGGACCGTACCGGCTGATTACAGCACGTAGAACAGGATCGTGAAATAGTGCAGGGCGCTGCCGCCGATGACGAACAGGTGCCAGATCCCGTGCGCGTGGCGCAGGCGGTGATCGAGTACATAGAACACGATGCCCACGGTGTACACGACGCCGCCAGCGGCAAGCCATGCGAATCCCGCCGTGCCCAGCGCCGCGTGTAAAGGGAACAGCGCAGCCAGCGCGGCCCAGCCCATGACCAGGTAGATCGCCAGCGACAGCTTGCGGGTGCCACCATTGGGCCGCATCTCCTGCAGTACGCCCAGCACCGCCAGCGACCACACTACGGCCAGCAGCGGCCAGCCCCAGTTTTCACGCAAGGAGACCATGCAGAAGGGCGTGTAGCTGCCCGCGATCAGCAGGTAGATACCGTGGTGGTCCAGCTTTTGCAGCAGTTCCTTGGCCGGGCCGCGCACACTGTGATACAGGGTGGACGCGCTGTACAGCAGGATCAAGGTGGCGCCATACACCGCGACGCTGGTGATTTTCCAGACGTCGCCGCTGCCGGCCGCCAGAACGAGCATCACGACTGTCCCGGCAACGGCCAGCACTGCGCCAACCAGATGGGTCCACGCGTTCAGTTTTTCTCCGTGATACATCGACACTCCCTGTTGATTTCGGGCACCATTGTAGTCGATGGATGGTGGATACTCCTTTACTTGGCGCCTGCGCTCGCGGCAGCCGGTTCAATCAGAACCAGTTTGCCCGTTTTCGGATCGCGGAAGACTTCCCCAACCCGATCGTAACCGCTGCCGTTGTGCGTGATCCCGCTCGCCGGGCGGCTGATTTCCTGGCCTTTGTCGACAGGCTTGGGCGCCTTCAGCGCGCTCTGGGTGCCAGCGGCGAGAGCGGCGATCAGGCCGCAGGCGAAGACCAGCATCACGTCGACCAGATTGACCAGACTGGCGCGCGGATCTTCGTCGCTGTCGTCAAAGCGTGCGTCCAGCCGTGAATACAGGCGCAGCGTTTTGCGGCTTGGCTGGGTGCTCACGCGGCCGCCTCCATCGCTTCCAGCGTCTCTTCGTACCAGCGGCGGCGCAGTTTGCCGATCACCAGGCCGCCAATACCGGCCACCAGACCAAGGACCGTCGCATCGAACGCCACCGTGACCGCGCTGGCCAGTTGGGCAGGGTCGCCTTTGCCCAGCGCAGCCAGGCCGGGCCCGAGCGGGATGATCGTGGCCATCAGGCCGAGCATCGGCGGGATGCGGGCCAGCAGGTCGGCGCGTTCCA
>DASWMN010000049.1:0-4375 GCA_036399735.1 Telluria sp.
ACCCGCCTGTTAAGGCCGCGGTTAACCAAGACCGCCGCCAGCACCGGGTACCCGAACAACGCCGCGCCGACCACCAAAATGAGGAATTCCATGCCGTCCTTAGTTGTCATTTGTGAAAACTTTGTGCGATTGTAGCAAGGCCATGTTTGCCGCGGAAAAATTGTTGGCCCGCACCATGCCTTGACATTCAATTGTGCGGAGCGGAGACTTGCTGTGTTGCACGTAGAGAACTTTTCGCAAGGCAGGCATGGCGCAATCGACACAACTGGCAATGGGAAGCCCGACCGCCACCAAGCGCCGTGGCCTGATTCTGATTGCCTGGCTGTTTTCCGCGATCATCGTTCTCTCGCTCGCATTCACCTATTACGGTATTGGCCTGCTGTCGGCCGGCCGTGCTTACGTCGGCGGCGAAGGCCTGTGGTCCAAAGCGCAGAAGGACATGACGTACGCCCTGGCCCGTTACGCGCGTTATCACCAGCAGAGCGATTATCAGACCTACCTCGATTCGCGCGCGGTGATCCTGGGCGACCGCCAGGCCCGCCTCGAACTTGAAAAGCCCGATCCCGATCTGCAGCTCGCCCGCGCCGGCTTTCTGCAGGGACGCAATCACCCGGACGACATCGACGGCATGCTGCGCCTGTTTCGCGATTTCCGTCGGGTGCCCGACATCGACAAGGCCATCGGTATCTGGACTCGCGCCGACCAGGAGATCGATCAGCTGATCGCACTTGGCACGCGCATCGATCAGGCCATCCAGTCCGGTAACACCAGCGACAGCGTCATGCTGCCCTGCCTGCGCGAGCTGTTCGCGATCAACCAGCGCCTGATGCCGATGGAAGACGCGTTCTCCTATACGCTGGGGGAGGCGGCGCGCAAGATGCAGCTGGTGCTGGTGATCATTCTGTTTGCGGGTGTGTCGATGTTCCTGGGCGCGGCGTTTCTGTTTTCGACCCGGCTGGTGCGCCAGAGCGAAGAGATCGAGACTGCGCTACGCCAGGGTGAAATCCAGTTTCGCGGTCTGCTCCAGTTCGCGCCTTTGCCCATCGTGATTGTGCGGGTGTCGGACAAGGCTGTGCTGTTCGCCAACGAGCACGCCCTGGCCCAGTTCAAGATGGCGCCGGCGCGGCTCGACAGTGTGCGATCGAGCGACTTTTATGTGAACCCCGAGGACCGCGATCGCCTGGTCAGCCATTTGCAGGCGCACCAGAGCGCCAACGACTGGGAGATCCGCCTGAAGGATACGGTCGGCGTGGCGTTCTGGGCGTCGATGTCATCCCAGTGCATTACTTATTATGGGGAGCAGTGCGTGCTGACCGCGCTGTCAAATATCGATACCCGCAAACGCGACCAGCAGGAGCTGCACCGGCGCGCCTTCCACGACGAGCTGACCGGCTTGCCCAACCGCGCCATGTTCATGGCCAGCCTGGAGCAGACCTATGCGGAAAAGCGCCACAGCGGCACTGGCTTCGCGCTGATGTTCCTCGACATCGACCGCTTCAAGATTATCAACGATGAACTCGGGCATGACGCCGGCGACCGCCTGCTGCAGGAAGTGGCGACGCGGGTGCGCGCCAGTGCGCCGGCAGCCGATATCGTGGCGCGCCTGGGCGGCGATGAATTCGTGATCCTGGTGACGCAGAATGTGGAGCCGGACGCCTTGCAGCGGACAGCGCACGCCATCATGGCGGCTTTGCGCTCGCCGGTCTGCATCGCGCCGCACGAGGTCAGCGTTACCGCGAGCATCGGCATCAGCTGCTATCCGCGCGACAGCGAGGACCTGATGGGCATGATGAAAAGCGCGGATCAGGCGATGTACTGCGCCAAGCAGTACGGGCGTGACAACTTCCAGTGGTATGGCGCTGACGCAGGCGCCAGCGCGCCATTGCCAGCGCCGGATCGCTGCGCTTAGTAGGTGTAGAACATGCGCTGGATTTCCTTGCTGTTGCTGGTCTTGGTCAGCGCCAGCATCAGCAGGATGCGCGCTTTTTGCGGGTTCAGGGTATCGGCCACCACAAAGTCCAGTTCGTCATCATTGGCTTCGCCATTGCGCGCCAGGATGCCCTGGCCCACGCGGCTGGCGCGCACCACGATCGCGCCCTTGGCGCGCGCCGCCTTCAGCGCCGGTACTACCTTGGCCGCCAGGCTGCCGTCGCCCACGCCGGCGTGAATGATGCCCTTGGCGCCGGCGGCCATGAAGGCATCCACCGCAACCGGCCCCACGTTGGCATAGCCGTACACGATCTCCACGTTCGGCAGCGACTGCAGCGCGCCGATGTCGAATTCCGACTCCACCGTGTGCTTGCGCACCGGCTGGCGATAGAAGAAGGCGCGGCTGCCCTGAATGTAGCCGAGCAGGCCCAGTTCAGGCGTGCGGAACGAATCCAGGGTCGACGTGTTGACCTTGGTGACATCGCGCGCTGCCTGGATCTGGTCATTCAGCGCGACCAGCACGCCCTTGCCCGCGGCCTCCGGGCTGGCGGCCAGCAGCACCGCGTTATACAGATTGATCGGGCCATCGGCCGACAGCGCCGTCGAGGGCCGCATCGCACCGACCAGTACCACCGGCTTGCGGCTCTTGACCACCAGGTTCAGGAAGTAGGCGGTTTCTTCCAGCGTATCGGTGCCGTGGGTGATGACGATGCCGTCCACGTTCGGCTGTGCCAGCAGGGTGTTGACGCGCTTGCCCAGGGTGAGCCAGTGCTCGTTGGTCATGTTCTCGCTGGCGATCTGGAATACCTGTTCGCCGCTGACATTGGCGACCTTGGCCAGTTCGGGGACAGCCTGAATCAGGCGCTGCACACTGACGGTGGCGGCGGTGTAGCCAACCGTGGTGGTGCTGGTGGCGCCGGTGCCGGCAATGGTGCCGCCGGTGGCGAGCACCGTGACGTTGGCCAGCTTGGGTGCGGCCGAATCCGCGTGTGCGCTGGACGCCACAGCAAACAGCAGTACGAGTGGCGCGAACAGCGCGAACATCTTATGCGCGGGGTGTTGGTGGTGCATGCATTTCTCCTGAGATGACGTTATGGTTTTTTGTAGACGACGCCGTCCTTCATCACGAACTGCATCTGCTGCAGTAGCGCGATGTCGCGCAGCGGATCACCGCTGACGGCGACGATGTCGGCGGCATATCCCGGTTCGATGGAACCCAGACGGCCGGACTGGTCGAGCAGGCTGGCCGCGCTCAGCGTGGCTGAGCGGATCGCTTCCAGCGCCGGCATGCCCGCTTCGACCATGTAAGCGAATTCCTTGGCATTTTCACCGTGCGGGAACACGCCGGCATCGGTGCCGAAGGCGATTTTTACGCCAGCCTTGTAGGCACGCGCGAACGTGGCCTGGATTTGCGGGCCGATGGCGGCGGCCTTGGGCCGCACCACCGGCGTGTAATAGTCGGCATCCTTGGACTTGTCGGCCACGTAGCGGCCGGCCGCCATGGTGGGCACGTACCAGGCCCCGGTTTTTTTGAACAGGGCGATCGCTTCATCGTCCATCAGGGTGCCGTGCTCGATCGAGTCGACCCCGGCGCGCAGGGCGCGCTTGATTCCTTCGGTGCCGTGGGCGTGGGCGGCCACGCGGAAGCCATAGTCCTTGGCGGCGCTGACAATGGCGCGCAGCTCTTCTTCGGTGTACTGCGAATTCTGGCCGCTTCGGGCCTGGCTCAGCACCCCGCCAGTGGCGGTAACCTTGATCAGGTCCGCACCTTCCTTGTAGCGCGCACGCACGGCCTGGCGGCCTTCCTCGGCGCTGTTGACGACACCTTCGTTCGGTCCCGGATTGCCGAGCGCACGGCTAAAGCGTGCCGACAGGCTGTTGGTCGGATCGGCATGGCCGCCGGTGGTGGCGATCGATTTACCGGCCGTGAACATGCGTGGTCCCGGAATGGCGCCGCTGTCGATGGCGTGTTTGAGCGACACGTTCAGGCCATCGGTCGCACCCAGATCGCGCACGGTGGTGAAGCCCGCAAGCAGGGTGCGTTCGGCCATCGACACCGAGCGGTAGGCATAGTCGGCCGGATTGAGCATGAGCACATCGCGCAGCGCGTCGACCTGCTTTTGCGTCTGGCCGGTCAGATGCACATGCATGTCGATAAAGCCGGGCATGCAGGCATGCTGCGACAGGTCGATATGGCCGGGGCCCGCGTTCATCGGTCCGATCGATTTGATCTTGCCGTCCTCGATCTGGATGCTGACCTTTTCGCGCCAGCTGCCCGCCTTCACATCCAGCATGCGGCCGCAATCGACCGTTTGAACAGCAGCTTGCGCGCTGCCCGCTGCGAGCAGAAAACACAGGACGGAAAGCTTATGCATGAGGAGCTCCGGAGGGTGTGGTGGGAAACGAGGATACACGATTTCCCATAAAAAAAGGCCTCCCAGAAATA
>DASWMN010000050.1:0-10835 GCA_036399735.1 Telluria sp.
CGGTGGCTTGCGAACCGTACGACGACAGGCTGTTTTTGCTGGCGTCTTTGGCATCGGTTTCGGCTTTTTGTGCTGCGCTGCCGGCTTTGTCGATCGCGTCTTTACCATCTTTGCCCGACACTTCCATCGCGATACCGGCGATCTGGTTACGGATGGTGGCGCCGAACAGCTGGCTGACTGCAATTGCTGCAACTGCGATCAGGGCGACGATGATGATGTATTCGGTCATGCCTTGACCAGCTTGCTTCATTTTGAGGAATTGCTTCTTCATGGAGTGCCTTTTCGATAGGGTTGAATGAGACTTTTCGCAGCCCGCACCATAAGCACACGGTACTGACTGAGTTAAAAGACAATGTGGATTCTGAATTAATATGAAAAAAAACACAAGAAAAAATATAAAAAACTCAACTGTTATAAAGTGAGAGAATCTTTCTTGCTTTGCTCTGAAGATGCCGCTAAATACGCGTAACTTCGGTCAAAATTACGCGGTTATTTTGCAACAATGTGAGAATGCGTGATTATTTCGACACTTAAAGTGGTCGGATTTACAACACATAGCGACGTCCGTATTATGATAGGATCTCAAGATTGCGTGATCGGCAATAGGCTGAAAAGTTGCCCCCGGCGATAAACTGGACGGACTGCCGAGACACTTGGACAGGCGCGGACAAACTGGCTTTATCGCGCCCGTCAGGCATTCGAGATCCATCCATCCGGCCCGCGCATGCGGCGCTGCAGCATGCGATTTGACCGGGTGTCGATTCCATTGAAAAGGTGAGCATCGATGCAAAATCATTTCCAAGTGACGCATTCCCTGCAGGTCTTGCTGGCGCCGGCGCTGGTGTGGGGCAGCATCGCCGGGGCCGCCGAGTTGCCTCCGCTGGGCCTGTACCGCATCGATACCGACGGCGCCATGCAATATGCCGGCAATCCGACCCGGTTGCAAAGCAGCACCGACGGTGCCAGCGGCGACACGACGGCGCGCTGGAAGAGCGGCGAGCACAGCGCCACCCGCCAGTTCAAAGGCGAAGGCCCGGTGACGCACTGCGTCAAGGCCATCACCGGCGGGGCACCGCTGCCACCGCAAGCGCTGGCCTGCAAGGATCAGCGCACCACGGTCACCAAGGACGGGTGGCTGCACAGCGCTACCTGTCCGCATGGGAAAATCACCCTCGCGATCCGGCAGCTCGACAAGGATCGCTGGGAATACGTGAACCGGGTAACCATGCTCAGCACCGGGGCGGCGCCCAGCATGGCGGGCATGGAGATGCTGCTCAAGCAGCAAGCCCAGCATGGCGCCACAGCGCAGGAGCGCGCGCAAGCCCAGCAGCAGCTGGCGCAACTGCCTGCCATGCAAACAGAAGCCGACAGCAAATACGCCGCGACCATCGCCCAGATGAAGGCGGAAATGGAGAAAACGCGCGATCCCGAGGTGAAGGCGGCGCTGCAAACCGCCCTTGCCCGACTCGCGCCCGGCAATCCCACCATGCATGGCAGTGCGCGCACGATCTGGACCCGGATCGCCAATACCTGCAACTAAGACCCGTCCCGCCCGCGCTACGGCGCCGGCGGCGCAAGCGAAGCTAAAAAGGAATCTGCCATGCAGACACTGACGCGCATTGCCGCATGCCTGACACTGGCCTTCGCCTGTACCGCCGGCCACGCGACCGCGCTGGAAGAAACCAGCGCAACGATTTTTTCGCCCCGGGGCGCGCGGCTCCCATGAAGAGGGCGCAGCTTGCGGCGCTGTGCCTGTTGACGCTTGCCGCCAGCGGCGCGCAGGCGACCGGCACCGCACTGACCATCGGCGGGAAGCAGCTGACGCGCACGCCGCCAATGGCGTGTGTCCAGGCCCGGCAGCCACGGCGGGAACTGGCGCGCGCCCTGCGTCTGTACGATCCGGCCCAGGATCCGCGCGAGGACAGCAGTGACGAAACGCCGCGCAGCAAACAAGAGATCCGGACCATCAGGGCGGCGCTGGTCGAGCATGGTTTTTATTACCCGAACGGCCAGGAAAGTGTCATCACGTGGATGGACTTTGACGGCGACGGCGTGTGCGATTTCACCGCGTCGGCCGGCATGGGCGGCATGCGTTCCACGGACCGGATGTTCCTGTTCCGCGGGGTGGCCAAAGGCCAGTTCCGGCTGGCCGATGCCTATCATTCGTACATGGAAGGCAGCAGCATCCTGGTGCCTTACCTGCCGATCACAATCCCGGGCGAACAATTGCCGCTTTTGGTCACCAGGCAGACGATGCTGCAGTGGCAGCCAGGGCGCAGGCAATTTGCCAGTTGCGACGATTTTGCCCGGGCGGCAGTGAGCGGCAAGCACGCGACCGTGCCACCGCTGCTGACAGCGCTCTGTCCGCATGCCCATGCCATCTATCGCTGGGCAGCGCACCAGCTGCCGCATAACAACGAACTGTCCTATGCCGCAGCGCCCTAGCCTCGACTGTCCGGAGCGGCGCTGTGGGCGCGCCACCAGCGCGCGCGGCAAGCGCCCCGTATCCCTGACCTGCACTGATTGGAGTCCCACCATGCGAATCAAGAATAGAGTCTGGTCCGGCGCGCTGGCCGCTTGCCTGCTGCTGCCGGAGGCGCCGAGCGCCCTTGGCGCCCCGGCCGATCCGTTTCCGCCACCCGGCTTGTACCGGCTCGACGGCGACGCCACCCTGTCGCAGGGCGATATCAGCGCGCAGCTGCGCACCCGCGGCGCCGATGGCAGCGGCACGCTGGAAGGCCGTCGGGGCCAGGGCAGAGCGCAGCAGCACACCCTCCCGGCCAGCGCACCGGTGACCTTCTGCATGCCGGCCCGCGCGCCAAACGGCGGCATGCCCTTGCCCGCATCGAGCTGCCGCGCGCTGGGCAAGCCGGTGGTGGACGCACAAGGCACAACGTTTGCCACCCACTGCGATTTCGCCGATCTGAGCACCACGGTGACCAGGCTCGATGCGAAAACCTGGCAGTACAGGACAGTGAGCGTCGAGCGTCTCGGTAGCAGCCAGTTGCCTGATTTTGCTACCCAGCGCAAGATGTTCGAGCAAACCGCCAAACACGGGGCGACGCCGGAAGAACGGGCCGATGCCGCCGGCGTGCTGAAGGACTGGGACAATTACGTGGCCGAAGCGCGCGCGGCGGCTGCCGAGCAAGGCGCCGCCCCGGGGCCGGCCGCGCCGGGGCCGGCCGCGCTGCGCAGGATTACCTCGGTAACCCGCTTCACCCGGATTGCCGACAGCTGCGGCGCGAGCGCGCCCAGGCGTGACTGAAGCGGACACCCGCCGTGCGGCTTCATGCAGGCGGGATGCGCCTGATCAGCGATGCCTGAGGGAATCAGCAGCAGCCACGCGGCCGGGGCCAGGCAGGACGCGACGATGAGCGCGCGCATCTCTTGCAGGCGGTACAATATCTGCTTCCATTACCCCACGCTAGAGAGAACACCATGGCCGTCAATTCCCCCCTGCCAGTCGCCGCCGACCTGAAACCGGTGGGCGGTATCGAAATCGGGTACGCCCAGGCCGGCATCAAGAAGCCGGGCCGCAAGGACGTGCTGGTGATGAAGCTGGCCGAGACAGCCACGGTGGCCGGCGTGTTCACCAAGAACCGCTTTTGCGCCGCGCCGGTCCAGGTCAGCAAGGCGCACCTGGCGGCCGTGGCCGACGGCGGCAAGCCGATCCGCGCGCTGGTGGTCAACACTGGCAACGCCAACGCCGGCACCGGCGAGCCGGGCCTGGCCAATGCCAACGCCACCTGCGCCGCGCTGGCCAAGCTGCTCGGCTGCGATGCCCAGCAGATCCTGCCGTTTTCGACCGGTGTGATCCTGGAGCCGCTGCCGGTGGAAAAAATCGTCGCCGGCCTGCCCGACGCCATTGCGAACCTCCAGCTGGACAACTGGTTCAACGCGGCCGAAGCGATCATGACCACCGACACCCAGCCCAAGGCGGCCTCGCGCACGGTGGATATCTGCGGCCACAGCGTGACCATGACCGGCATCAGCAAGGGCGCCGGCATGATCCGCCCGAACATGGCCACCATGCTCGGTTACCTGGCGATCGACGCCAAGGTTTCGCAGGAGGTGCTCGATGAACTGGTCAAGCACGCGGCCGACCATTCGTTCAACTGCATCACCATCGATGGCGACACCTCGACCAACGACTCGTTCATGCTGATCGCCACCGGCACCGGCAGCCTGGCCATTGCCAACGCCGCCGGGACCGAGTACGAAGAACTGAAAAGCGCGGTGACCGATATCGCGCGCAACCTGGCGCAGCAGATCATCCGCGACGGCGAGGGCGCCACCAAGTTCATTACCATCACAGTGGAAGAGGGCGAGAACGTCGAGGAATGCCGCAAGATCGCCTATTCGATCGCCCACTCGCCGCTGGTGAAAACCGCCTTCTTCGCGTCCGACCCGAACCTGGGCCGTATCCTGGCCGCGATCGGCTACGCCGGCGTGGACGATCTGGACGTGAGCAAGCTCGATATGTATCTGGACGATGTGCTGGTGGCCAAGCAGGGCGGGCGCAATCCGGCCTACCAGGAAGCCGACGGCCAGCGCGTGATGCGCCAGAGCGAAATCACGGTGCGCGTCAAGCTGGGGCGCGGCGCCAACGTGGCCACGGTCTGGACCTGCGACCTGTCGCACGACTACGTGACCATCAACGCCGACTACCGTTCGTAAGCGCCGATGACGCCACTCGAACAGTTCCTGCTGCGCGCCGAGGCGCTGCTGGCGCGGGTCGAAGCGGTGCTGCCACCGGGCCACCCGCGCGAGCCTGACTGGAAGCGCAGCCATGCCTTCCGCTGGCGCAAGCGCGCCGCCGGTGGCGCCAGCTATCTGCAGCCGGTGATGCATGCCTCGACGATTGCGCTGTCGGACCTGCACCATGTGGGTATCCAGAAGCAGCAGATCGAACAGAACACGCGCCAGTTCGTGCAGGGGCGGCCCGCCAACAACGTGCTGCTGACAGGCGCGCGCGGCACCGGCAAGTCGTCCCTCATCAAGGCCTGCCTGAATCAGTTCGCCGGCGACGGCCTGCGCCTGATCGAAGTCGACAAGGACGACCTGGCCGAGCTGCCCGACATTGTCGACCTGGTGGCGGGAAGGCCGGAACGCTTCGTGATCTTTTGCGACGATCTGTCGTTCGAAGAAGGCGAGCGTGGCTACAAGGCGCTCAAGGTCGCGCTGGACGGCTCGATCGCGGCGCAGTCGGACAATGTGATCATCTACGCCACTTCCAACCGGCGCCACCTGCTGCCGGAAAAAATGAGCGACAACGCCAGCTACACGCATGCGGCCGACGGCGACTTGCATCCGGGCGAAACGGTGGAGGAAAAAATCTCGCTGTCGGAGCGCTTCGGCCTGTGGCTGTCGTTCTACCCCTTCCGCCAGGACGATTACCTGGGCATCGTCGCCCACTGGCTGGCCAGCTTTGGCTGCGACGCCCAGCAGATCGAGGCGGCGCGCGCCGATGCGCTGCGCTGGGCGCTGGCGCGCGGCTCGCGTTCCGGCCGCGTGGCCTGGCAGTTCGCCAAGGACTACGCCGGCAAGATGGCGCCATGAGCGAGTCCGCCAAACCGATCGATGTGGCGGTCGGCATTCTGATGAAACCGAACGGCGACGTGCTGCTCGGCCAGCGCCCCCCCGGCAAGCCCTACCACGGCTACTGGGAATTCCCGGGCGGTAAAGTCGAACCCGGCGAAGCCATCCTCGACGCGCTCAAGCGCGAATTTGTCGAGGAGCTTGGCATCCATATCCTGGAAGCGAGCCAATGGTGCGGTGTGGAGCACGTGTACGAACACGCCCACGTACGCCTGCATTTTTTCATCAGCCGCGCGTGGCAGGGGGAGCCGCAAAGCCTGGAAGGGCAGGCTTTTGCATGGCAGGGATCGGTGGGCGTGACGCCCCTGCTGCCAGCCACCATCCCGCTGCTCGCATGGCTGGACCAACTACGCTACTGACGCAAGCGCGCGTAAGCGCGTGCGGGGCGCTGAAAGGATTTGCTTGGATCTGATTATTCTTGGCAGCGGGGTGGTTGGGACCACGTCCGCCTATTTCCTCGCCAAAGCAGGACACCGTGTCACCGTCATCGAGCGCCAGCCTGGCGCGGGTCTGGAAACGAGTTTTGCCAATGCCGGCGAAATTTCGCCGGGGATGGCCGCCCCGTGGGCCGCTCCCGGCGTGCCGGCCAAGGCGCTGGGCTGGATGCTGGCCCGCCACAGTCCGCTGGTGATCCAGCCTCGCCTGGATCCGGCCCTGTGGCGCTGGCTGTTCCAGATGCTGGGCAACTGCACGCCGGCGCGCTACGCCGTCAACAAGGCGCGCATGGTACGCCTGGCCGAATACTCGCGCGACTGTCTGGTCGCGCTGCGCGCCGCCACCGGGATCGAATACGATCATCGCAGCAAGGGCACGCTGCAAGTGTTCCGCGACCAGCAGCAGGTGGACGATGCGGCGCATGACATTGCCGTCCTTGAACAGTACGGGGTGCCGTATTCGCTGCTGGACGTGGCCGGCTGCGAGCAGGTCGAGCCGGCGCTGGCCCGGGTGCGCGGCCAGGTGCTGGGCGGCCTGCGTCTGCCGAATGACGAAACGGGCGACTGCTTCAAGTTCACCCAGGCACTGGCGGCCATGGCGGCGCAGCTGGGGGTGGTGTTCCGCAACGACGTCACGATCGAGGCGCTGCGCAGCGAGGGCGGGCGCATCAGCGCCGTGGCGACCTCGGACGGCGAGCTGCGCGCCGATGCCTACGTCATGGCCCTGGGCAGCTTCTCGCCGCTGCTGCTGGCGCCGCTGGGGGTGCGCATTCCGGTGTATCCGGTCAAGGGCTATTCCATCACCATGCCGGTGATCGATCCGGCGGGCGCGCCCGAATCGACCGTCATGGACGAGACCTTCAAGGTGGGCATCACGCGCCTGGGCGAGCGGATCCGGGTGGGTGGCACGGCCGAACTGACAGGCTATGACAAAAGCCTGCGCGCGAAGCGCCGCGCGACCCTGGTGCGCGCGGTATCGGATCTGTATCCCCATGGCGGGGATCTGACCCAGACCAAATTCTGGTGCGGCCTGCGTCCAATGACCCCGGACGGCACGCCGCTGATCGGCGCCACGCCCTACCCGAACCTGTTCCTCAATACCGGCCATGGCACGCTGGGCTGGACCATGTCGTGCGGCTCGGCGCGGGTGCTCACCGATCTAATCGGCGGGCGCGCGCCCGAGATCAGCATGGAAGGCCTGCAGATGGACCGCTACCGATCGTAAGCACCGGGCGGGGCAGCCCTGCCTGCGTCAGGGAATACCGGGCCGTGCCGCCCAGCGGTAATGGCCCGCGAGCGGCGCCGCGAACGGGTCGTACTGGCCCGCTGCGATCTGCACTCCGAGCGGCACTGGCGTGGGCGTACGCGCGGTTGGCGCGGCAGGTGGCGCGCTGGCCGGCATTGTGATCGGGTCTGACCTTGCCGGTGGCAGGGCTTCGGCGCTACGCCGGGCGCTGACTGGCGCAGGCGTTCCCGCGCGCGCGCCAACGGGCAGTCTGCGGCTTGCCAGCGGCTGCCTGCGCACGCGCATGGCATCGGCCCGCTGCCAGTGTTTGGTGTCAGGCAGCAGCAGCCAGATGCTCTTCCAGGCGTTGCGGCGGACGCCGCCAACGGCGCTGGCAAAGCCGTTCGGCGACACCGCCTTGCCCTCGTACATGATCTGGTGCTGGTCGACGCGGCAGTGATGGCTTCTGCCAGCAAATACCGTACGCATCACGGTGCCGTCGGGCAGGAACAGACTCTTCCACTGGTAGCCGGCGAATTCCGGCTCGCCGGCCGCGCCAGGCTGGTCCTTGCGCATCCATTCGTCGACCGCTTCTTCCACGATTTCCCAATGCTCCTGATGCAGCATCTAGCCGAGACGCATCAGGACATCTTTGGAAACCGGCATGTGTTCGTAGGGGTCGGGGTGGTGTTTTCGCATGGTGTTCTCCAAATGGCGCGCGTTTGCACGATTTGACGCGCTATTAAGCGAAGTGCCTGCGAAACCGCGCGAAGCGATCACGCGAAGGCCCGGTTTGTTCACGATTTCACGCGCACAGCGCACGATTTTCGACGATAGCGCTGTACCCATCCGTTTTAACCGCACATTTGGTTGATCGTTCAGAATCGCGCGCTTTCGTGGACTCATCGCGCGAAATCGTGCGTTTTTCGTGCAGGCGCGTGCACTATCGAGTGTTCGCGCGCGGTTTTTTCGGTTTGCCGTTTTTGGCGGGACTACCCCGGCGCCCGCGCGGGGACAATTTGTCGCGATGTGCGCCAAGGGCCGGGCGGTTTGATTGGTCGGGCGGTGTTGACGAGCGCAGCGGGGACGGTGCGACGATGGAGCGCTACCGGTCGACGCCGGTAATGCGTGGCGCTAGGGCGCGCTGCCGCGCGGCAGGGCGACTGTGAAGACCGTGCCATCCTGCGCGTTGGAGGCGGCGTGGATGCCGCCGCCGTGGGCGAGCGCGATTTCGCGCGCGACGAACAAACCCAGTCCCAGACTGGTGCGCGGGCGCGCGTCCGGGTCGACGCCGGGCAGTTGCACCAGCGGACTGAAAATCGATTCCAGCGACTCGGGCGCGATCACCGGGCCATCGTTGCTCACTTCAATGGTGATGCCGGTGCCGTTGCCGTGCATGGCCAGCCGCACCGGCCGCGCCTCGGTGCCGTACTGGGCGCCATTGACCAGCAGGTTGGTCAGCAGCTGCTGCAGGCGCACGCTGTCGAACTGGCCGTCGAGCGGCCCCTCGGCGCGCAACTCGAAGCGCGCGCCGGGATGGGTGGCACTGGCATCGTCAATGGCGGCCTGGCCCACTTCGCGCAGGTCGACCGCGTGCAGCACGGTCGGCATGCCGGCGCCGAGCTGGGTACGGGTGTAGCCGATCAGGTCTTCCACCATGGTGCTCATCAGGCGCGCACCGCGCTTCACGCGGCGCCCGATGTCGGCCACCTTGTCGTGCTCGAGACGGACCTGCGCCAGCAGGTCGCCGGCCGTGGTCATGCTTGACAGCGGGGCGCGCAGGTCATGTCCGAGAATGGCCAGGAACAGCTCGCGCGTGTGGTCGGCGCGGGCAGAATAGGTGATCACCGATTCGGCCAGCGCCTGGTCGATTGCTTCATTGAAGCGCACCATGTGTTCGACCGCCTGGGCGTCCATCTGGTTGACTTGCGGCAGCCACAGGCGCAGTACGGTGGCGCGCAGGGCGCGAAATTCGGCCGACAGCTGGAGCAGGGAAAAGTCGCTGGCCTGGCGCAGGGCGCCGAGAATCGAGGCCGCGCTCTGCCCCGCCGCCTGGTCCGGCGCCAGCCCCTGCGACTTGGCGAGCTGCTCGGCGTCGTTCTGGCGGGT
The DNA here is from genome assembly GCA_036399735.1 of Telluria sp. Taxonomy (GTDB): domain Bacteria; phylum Pseudomonadota; class Gammaproteobacteria; order Burkholderiales; family Burkholderiaceae_D; genus Telluria_A. Next base: position 9,367 of record DASWMN010000050.1, read on the forward strand.
ACCGATGTCGGTGGCGATGGTGGCGAGGATCTGGCGCGCATGGTCGCGCAGCGCGAGCGAACTCATGGCAGTGGAAGCCGGCGTCAGGGTCTGGGCAAACCCTTCCCATTCGGCCAGGATGGCGTCCATCTGGTCATGGATGAAACTGTCGAGCCTCATGGGCGTGTTCCGAAGTCGGGCACGGCAGTTCCTTCGAAGGCGGCAAAAGGCCATTGTATGCCATCGCGGTGGCCTGCCCCAATAATTGCTGCGACTACAGGTTGTCCTGGTCCGGGATCAGGTCGTCGTCGGCGGGCGCGCCAGGTATCGTGTATTTTTCTTCGGCCCAGGCGCCCAGGTCGATCTGTTTGCAGCGCTCGGAACAGAAAGGGCGGAACTTGTTCGCCTCGGTCCATTCGACTTTTTTCTGGCAGGTAGGGCAGTTTACAACAGGCATGGCATGACTCACAGCGTTAGAAGTTGCACAGTGTGAGTTCGAACGGAACGTCGTCTTCGAGCGGCTTCGGTTTCAGGTCGCCGCCCTGGGTCGTGAAGCGAACCCACAGCATGTATTTGTTAGCGGATATTTCCGGAATCGCGCCGATGCTCTCGTCGAGCGTCAGGCGCAGCATCTGATAGACCTTGCCTTGCAACATCTGCTGATAGCTGCCGGCGATGGCAATCATCTTGACCGGGCCGCCCGAGTCGCGCAGCAGGCGCAGCACCAGTGCCAGCGCGTCAAACAGCGGCGCCAGCGGAGCGAACCAGTTGATGATGTCATTGAAGCGCTGTTCGGCCGGGCGGCGCTGCCAGGCATAGTAGGAAGGCAGGTCGAATTCGCAGGCGCCGCCGGGAATGATGGTGCGCCCGCGGATGCTCATCAGCCATTCGTTGTCGCGCACGTTCTGGCCGGTCTTGCCCTGTGCCGCTACCAGGGCGGCGCTGACCGTCTCCAGTTCGGCCAGCACGGCATTGAGCATGTCGGCGGCAACGTTGGGGTTGGAGCGATAACTGAGCAGGGATTGCTTCTGGCGTTCGAGCTCCTGCAGCAGGTCGGACTTGAGATCGGCACGCCCCGCCACTTCGAGCATGTCGAAGATGGTTGCCAGCGCCACGTGATGTTGCATCGCATGTTCTTGATGGACAAAGAACTTGAACTTCTCGTAGAGGTCTTCCAGCCGCAACAACGTGCGTATGCGCTCGTTGAAAGGGTATTCGTAGACGATCAAAATGACATCCCTTTACATGGTGGGCTGGAGGAGAATCACGTGATTTTGAACCAAGAGAAGCAAAATTACAAACGCTCCCTTGGCAATCGTGACAATCTATCCGAAAAAGCCAGATAATTGGCGTGTAAACGGGCGATTTGGGGGCGTAATTGCTCGCGCCCGCCCTCATTGCTCACAATGTCGTCGGCGGCGGCCAGGCGCGCGGCGCGCGGGATCTGGGTCGCCATGATGGCGCGAACTTGTTCTTCTGACATGTTGTTC
>DASWMN010000051.1:0-8300 GCA_036399735.1 Telluria sp.
CGGCATGCGCTGCGCCAGCGCCATGCTGTTCGGCGCGGTGCTGCATCGCTTCCTGGCGCTCTACGCGGGCATCAATACCTTTGTCGAACTCAGTCTGCGCCACGATGATGGCCGTGAACTGTTCCGCTGGGCGGCCCAGCCCAGCCTTGAACAGGGACTGTAAGCCATGCACGCGCCGGCCCCGTCCGCCGCCGTGCTCGTGCGCCTGCTGGCCGCGCCGGGCCAGTTCGACTTCGCGCAGGCGGTCGACCTGTTGCAGCAAGTGGCGCGCCGCGCCGGGAGTGGCGCCAGTGTGGCCCTGGGACAGGGCAGCGACCCGCGCAAGGAAGCCCTGTCGCTGAGCGCCACGTTCGAGCTGAGTTTTCGCACCCGGCCGATCGAACGCATTGCCGTCGGCGTGGATGGCGGCTACACCCTGATTGCCAATTTTTTCGGGCTGGCAGGTCCCGATGGCCCGCTGCCCGAGGCTTACGTCGAGCTGATCCGCGCACACCTGCTCGAGCACGACAGCGGGGCGGTCGACTTTCTGTCGATATTTCAGCACCGCCTGCTGTCACTGGTGTATCGCGCCGAACACGATTTTCGCGCTGCCGGACCGTTCAGCGAACCTGGCAGCGGGCCGCTGGCGCCGGCCATTCTGGCCCTGCTTGGCCAGCCGGCCGGCGAGGTGCGGCCCGATTGCCAGCGCATGTTGCTGTCGAATTTGCCGGTGTGCGCCCAGCAGCGCCATTCCCTGCACGGCTTTCTGGCGCTGCTGGCAACCCAGTTCGGGGTGGTGGTGCAGGGCCGGGAATGGGCGGGGCGCTGGATCACGCTGCCCGCGCAGTTGCAGACCGTGCTGGGCGCGCATGGCAGCAACGACCTGCTTGGCGCCGGCGCCGTGCTGGGCCAGCGCGCCTGGGACCAGGGTGGCGCGATCCGAATTGACCTGGGCCAGATCGCGCCGGCGCTGTACCTGGCGCTGCTGCCCGGTGGCGCCAGGCACGACGAGCTGTGCCTGTTGTGCGCCTGGTACCTGGGGCCGAATCTGGCTTGCTATCTGTGCATGGCGCTGGCGCCGGCGCAGGTGCCGCCGCCGGTACTGGGGCCCGGCCTGCTGCTCGGGCATACCAGCTGGCTGGCGCCGGCGCCGTCCGAGTGCCGTATTGAACTGCTTGTCAACGACCCAGGAGGCTGCCAATGAGCGTCGACTACCATATTCTGCTGCGCACCCTGAACCCGCACTGTGCCGGCGCGGTGCGCGCGGCAGTGCAGCGCTGCATGGCCCAGCAGCACTTTTTCGTTGAGATCGAACACCTGTTGCTGGAGCTGCTTGCCGCTGCCGGCAACGACCTCGATGCGGTGCTGCGCCATACCGGGGTGGAGCGCACGGCTGTGGAACGTGAATTGCACGCCGCCCTGGAGCAGGTCAAACGCGGGAACGTGCGCGAGCCATCGTTCAGCGCCGCCTTCATCGCCCTGCTGCAGGAAGCATGGATGCTCAGCAGTCTGACGCTGGGGCAGCCGCAGGTGCGTTCCGGCGCGATTCTGCTGGCCCTGGTCGACCATGAGCCGACCCGCGCCTTGCTGCGCGCCGCCAATTCGTCGTTGCTGCAGATCGGGCGCGACACCCTGCGCGCCAAGCTGGTGCAATGGACGGCGGCATCGATCGAGCACAAGGCGCCTGACGCCGCGCCAGCGGCGGCGGACATGACGGCACTCGAGCGCTACACCGAAGATCTGACGGCGCAGGCACGGGCAGGCAAGATCGATCCGATTGTCGGACGCGACGCCGAAATCCGCCAGGTCATCGACATTTTGCTGCGCCGGCGCCAGAACAATCCGATCCTGGTGGGGGCGCCCGGCGTGGGCAAAACGGCGGTGGCCGAGGGGCTGGCACGCCGCATTGCCGAAGGCGATGTGCCGCCGCCGCTGCGCAAGGTGGCGCTGCGCGTGCTCGACCTGGCATTGCTGCAGGCCGGGGCCGGCGCCAAGGGCGAGTTCGAGCAGCGCCTGACCCAGGTGATCGACGAGGTAAGGCGGGCACCGTCACCGGTGATCCTGTTCATCGATGAAGCGCATACCCTGATTGGCGCGGGCGGCGCGGCCGGGCAGGGCGACGCGGCCAATCTGCTCAAGCCGGCGCTGGCGCGCGGCGAACTGCGCACGCTGGCCGCCACCACCTGGCTCGAATACAAGAAATACATCGAAAAGGATCCCGCCCTGGCGCGCCGCTTCCAGCTGGTGCAGGTCGAGGAACCGGTGCAGCCGGTAGCGGTCGACATGCTGCGCGGGATCGCCATCAAACTCGAACAGCACCACAACGTAGCCATTCTGGAAAGCGCGGTGCACGACGCGGTCAAGCTGTCGCAGCGCTACCTGCCGGGCCGGCAATTGCCGGACAAGGCTATTTCGGTGCTTGACACCGCCTGCGCGCGGGTGGCGTTGGGCCAGCACGATACGCCGCCCCAGGTGGAGGCGGCACGGCGCCGGCTGGCCGCGCTGGGCGATGAATTGCAGCGCCTGCGCCAGGAACAGGCCACGGGCGCGGCGCACGGCGAGGCGATCGCGCTGCTGGTCGGCGAACAGGCGGCGCTGGGACTGACGCTCGATGCGCTGACCCTGCGCTGGGACGAGGAGCGTGCGGCGGTGCAGGAAATCTTGCGCTTGCGGCGCCGCATCGCTGCCGCCGGTAGCGCTCCGCAGGCCTGCGAGGAGGAAGACGACGCCGCCCCGGCCCTGCTCGCGGCCCAGCTGCAGCGGCTCGAGGCGGGACTCGAATCGATCCGCCAGGACGATCCGATGGTGCCGGTGTGTGTCGATTCCAAGATCGTGGCGGCGGTCATTTCGGCCTGGACCGGCATCCCGGTCGGCAAGATGATGGCCGACGAGAGCCATGCCGTGCGCACCCTGCAGGAGCGGCTCGAGCGGCGCGTGGTCGGTCAGAGCGGCGCCCTGGCGCTGATCGCCAACCGCATCAAGGCCTACCGGGCCGGTCTGACCGATCCGGACAAGCCGGTCGGCGTGTTTCTGCTGGTCGGTCCATCCGGTGTGGGCAAGACCGAAACCGCGTTCGCGCTGGCCGATGCGCTGTACGGCGGCGAACGCAATATGGTCACCATCAACATGGCCGAATACCAGGAAGCCCACACGGTGTCGCAGCTCAAGGGCGCGCCGCCCGGCTATGTCGGCTTTGGCAGCGGCGGCGTGCTCACGGAAGCGGTGCGCCGCAAGCCCTACAGCGTGGTGCTGCTGGACGAATTCGAAAAGGCCCACCCGGATGTGCTCGAGGCCTTTTACAACGTGTTCGACAAGGGGGTGATGGAAGACGGCACCGGCCTGCTGGTCGATTTCCGCAATACCGTCATCCTGGCCACTTCCAACGCCGGCGCGGAACTGATCATGGCCGCTGACGCGGCCACGCGGGCGGCGCCGGCCGCGCTGGTGGAGCGCCTGCGCCCGCTCCTGACACAGGTGTTTCGCCCCGCCTTGCTGGCACGGGTGGCGGTGGCGCCTTACCTGGCGCTGCAGGCGCCGGACATGCGCGCCATCGTGCGCCTTCAGCTCGACAAGCTGCACACGCGCGTGCTGGCGGCCGACCCCGACTTCCCCGGTTTCGATGAGGCCACGGTCGCCTGGATCCTGGAACGCTGCAGCGCCCATGGTGCGCGCGAGATCGACCGCGTCATCAACGACGAGCTGATGATCGGACTGGCCGAGTCGATTCTGGACGGCGCCGCGGCAGCGCCGCACGGCGCCTGGTAACGCCGGTGCGCGCGGGACACTGAGATGCCAGGCCACGCCGACAGCAGCCTGACCACGCTGGCACTCCAGGCCGAGGCCCCGCTCGATGCGCTGTTCATTGCGCGCCTGTCGGGTTCGGAAATGCTCAACGGGCTGTTTCTTGTCGAGATCACCTGTCGCACGACCGACACCGCGCTGGACCTCGCGGCCGCGCTTGGCAAGCACATCACCGTTGGCCTGGGCGCCGCGTCCGCGGTGCGTCTGCTCGACGGCATGTGCGCGCGCATCCGCCAGCGGCCGGCTGAAAACGGCTATGCCTTGTATGCGATTGAACTGCGGCCCTGGCTCTGGTGGCTGACCTTGTCGTCGGATAACCGCATCTTTCAGGCCAAAAGCGTGCCCGATATCGTGGAAGCGGTATTTGCGGCGGGCGGCTACCAGGACTATCAGCTGCAACTGAGCGGCAGCTATGCGGCGCGCGAGTATTGCGTGCAGTACGCCGAGACCGACTTCGCGTTTGTCTCGCGCCTGCTCGAGGAAGAGGGGATCTTTTACTTTTTCCGCCATGAGGCGGGCCACCATATGCTGGTGCTGGCCGATGCCCCCGACGCCTTTCCCGCATGTCCGGGCGGGGCGCCGATTGCCTTCGTTCCGGCCGCGCTGGGCGCGCGTGAGCAGCAGTGCATTTATGCGGGCGAGCTGGGCCAGCAGGCAGTGAGCGCCGGTTTCCGCACGGCCGACTTCGCGTTTGTCACACCGGCGGCGGCGCTGACGGCCAGCGCGCAGGCCGGCGCGGGCGGACCGGCACACTACGATTATCCCGGTGGCTACAGTACCAAGGCGCGCGGCGACGCCATCGCCAAGACGCGCGCCGAAGGCCAGGTGGCGGGGGGCCGCCAGCTGAGCGGGCAAAGCGACAGCCGCGCCATGGTGCCCGGGCATACCTTCGAACTGACCGGACACGAACGCGCTGACGCAAATGCCGCCTGGGTGGTCAGCGAACTGTGTCACGAAGCCACGCATGAAGCCTACAACAACGATTTTGCCGCCTTGCCCGCCAGCGTGGCTTACCGGCCGGCACGCGTCACCTCCCGTCCGCGCATGCACGGCACCCAGACCGCCATCGTCGTGGGCAAGCAAGGCGAGGAGATCTGGACCGATGAATTTGGCCGCATCAAAGTCCAGTTTCACTGGGACCGGGCCGGCAAGAACGACGAGAACAGCTCGTGCTGGGTGCGGGTGGCACAGGCGTGGGCAGGCAAAGGCTGGGGCGCGCAGTTCATTCCGCGCATCGGCCAGGAAGTGGTGGTCAGCTTTCTTGAGGGCGACCCGGACCGTCCCCTGGTGACCGGCTGCGTCTACAACGGCGCCAATGCGCCGCCCTACGGCATGCCGGCCGAGCAGACCAGGAGCGGCTTCAAGACCAGCTCTTCGCCCGGCGGCGCGGGTTTCAACGAAGTGCGCTTCGAGGACAAGAAGGATGCCGAAGAACTGTACCTGCATGCCCAGAAGGACATGTTGACCGAGGTGCTGCACGATGCCGTGCGCGTGGTGGGCAATGACGACAGCTGCAAGATCAAGCAGAACCAGACGCTGGAACTGGAAGAGGGTAACCGCAGCGTGACCCTCGCCAAGGGTAATCTGAGCACGGTTCTGACCGAAGGCAACGAAAGCCTGAGCGTGAAGGGCACGCGCGCACTGGCCGTGGAAGGCGCCGAAACGCATGACAACAAGGCCGACTTCACGCACCAGGTCGAGGGCGGCTATGTCCTGACCATCAAGGGCGACCTGACCATTGATGTGCAGGGCGAGATCAAGTTCAAAGGGGCGGCCGGCATCCTGATCGAGGCCGGCAAGGCCCTGAGCAGCAAGGCCGGCACGGAGCTCAGCAGCAAGGCGGGGACCACGCTGGCGATGGAAGCCGGGACCAGCCTGACCAGCAAGGCCGGGGCCAGCCAGACCATCGATGGCGGCGGCATGTTGACCCTGAAAGGCGGGATGGTGAAAATAAATTGAACGAAGCCAAAGAGGGCCAGGCCTTCACGCTGTTTGACGCTGAGGGAAAAGTGCAAATGGCAGGTGAACTTGCCGACGGCAAGCTCGAAGGCGTGCTGCGCATTCATGACGATGGCACGCCCCAGGCGGCCATGCGCTTTGCCGGCGGCGTGCAGCAGGGCGAGTGCATCATGCTGCATGCCCCGCACCGGCCATCGGCGCGGCTGCACTTTGCCGATGGCCGGCTCGACGGACCGGCTGAATTCTATTCGCTGGAAGGCGTGGTCCTGCGCCGCACGCACTACCGGCGCGGACGCGTGCATGGCCTGCAGCAGGATTATTATCCCGACGGCGCGCTGTTCGAAGAGACCCGCTACGCGTATGGCCTGCCCGATGGCGAGTGGCGCCGTTTCCATCCGGGCGGCGCGCTGAGCGAACGGCGTACATTTGTGGCGGGACGGCTGGTGGGCGCCGCCGAGCGCTTCGACGAGCGCGGCAACGCGCTTGCGGCCTGAAAGACGCGCCATGTCGCTCTGTGTCTGCCTCGGCGCCTCTCTGCAATGCAGCTTCGGCGTGGCCCCCAGCACGCTGGCGGTGTTGCCTGCCAACCGCGTCAGTGTCGACGGCGTGCCGGCCGCCACGATCATGGACTTCGCCCCCATCGTCAACGTGCCCCCGTTCGGGATGTGCACCAGCATGGCCAATCCGATGGTGATCGCGGCCACCGCCGCGGCGCTCGGTGTGCCGACACCGATGCCTTGCATACCGGTGCCCACCGGCCCCTGGATCGTCGGCGCACCCACTGTGGCAATTGGCGGCATGCCGGCCTTGAACAGCGATTCGAAACTGGCCTGCAGCTGGGGCGGGGTGATTCAGATTCTGGTGCCGGGGCAGGCCAGCACCACCGTGCCCTGACGGTCCGGTCGGCGCGGCATCGTCCCGGCGGGCAAACAGCTCCGTCCGAAGAGGAGGGCGCGTTTCCAGAAAGTCGAGCGGCATGCCGATGAGCGATGTTTATCTGGATTCGAGCACGCTGCCCGCAACGTGCAACGATTTTACCGATGATTGGCTGCAGCTGAACGTACGCTACTATCGCCTGTAAGCGTCGTTCCCGGCGGATCTGCAGCGCTTTCAGGTTCGCTGGCTGAGCGCGGGTTCGCCTGATTCTCATCTAACAAGTTTCGCTATCGCCGCCGCGGTTTTTGGCGTAAGTTCATCGTTTCGCCTGAGCACTCGTCGTCACATTTCGGACAGTCACTGAAGATTTTTTAGGTGCAATTTCCGAGTGTGCTGACGCCGACTTTGCATCCGATACTACGCCGGCTGTGCCTGCGATCCACGCCACTGACCTGATGAGAAAGATTCCAATGAGAGATATCCTGAGCGACAACACCCTGCGCGACGGGCATGCGCCGCGCACTGCCGTGCTGTATGCCGTCGTCTGCCTGGGCGCATTGTCCGGCGTGCCGAGCCATGCGGCCACCCCCGCCACACTGGTCAGCGGCGCGTCGCAGCGCTGCCTCGATATCGCCCAGGGCAGCCAGGCGCCCGGTACGCCCGCCATTATCTTCGACTGCCACGGCGGCGCCAATCAGACATGGGCGTTCACGGCGGCCGGCGAGCTACGCACCTTCGACGGCACCCGTTGCCTCGACATCAAGGGCGCAAGTACCCAGCCACAGGCCATTGTCCAATCCTACACCTGCCATGGCGGTGCCAATCAGAAGTGGACGCTGCGCGCGGACAAGACCATCGTCAACCCGCAATCCGGGCTCTGTCTGACGGTCAAGGGCGCAGCCACGGCCAATTCCACCGGCATCGATACCTGGCGCTGCGAGGCAAGCGCCCATCAGCAATGGACCGTGGGCACGACCACGCCGCCCACCGGCGACACGCAGGCGCCAACCCCGCCCACCGCTCTGGCGATCGATGCGCTCACGTGCCGGTCCGCCACACTCACATGGCGCGCATCGACCGACAACGTGGGCGTGGCTTACTACGACATTTATCGCGACGGCCAGGCGCTGGGCACGGTCAACGCCAGCACGCTCAGCGCGCAACTGGTCCTCACTCCCGGGGCGAACTGGGGCGTGTACGTCAACGCGCGCGACGCGGCCGGCAACGTGTCGCAGGCCAGCAGCTCGCTGCCGCTCAAAGTGCCGCAGTGCCAGGCCGATACCCAGCCGCCGTCGGTGCCCACCGGTTTGCGTGGCAGCGTGAGCGGAACCACGGCGACCCTGGCATGGACCGCTTCGAGCGACAACGTGGCCGTGACCGGCTACGACGTCTATCGCAACAATACGCTGGCCGGCACCACCAATACGCTGGGCTACACCGACACCGGGCTGGCCGCCAGTACGACCTACCAGTACACGGTGGCAGCGCGCGACGCGCAAGGCAATGTATCGCCACGCGGCACGACCTTGGCGCTGACCACGGGTAGCGCCTGCACCGACGTGATTTGCTCGACAAGGCAGGTCGCCGCCGACACCGATATTCCATGGGGCCTGGCCGCTTTGCCGGACGGAACTTTGTTGTATAGCCGGCGCGACGCCCAGGACATCATCTTGCTCAATCCCGTT
>DASWMN010000052.1:0-4428 GCA_036399735.1 Telluria sp.
ATCATGTAGCGGTGTTCACCCGGCAGCTTGCGCAGGTCGGTGCGCGAAAGATCGTACTGGCGTGGGTACGCCAGCATGCCGATCTGGCCGAAACGCGCCGCCAGGAAGTTCTGGGTTGCCGACCCGCTGAACGAGCCGGCCGGCCGTACCGCAAGGCCGAAGCTGTGCAAGCGGGTCAGGTCGGCGGCCATTGCAGCGGCATCGACCCGGGGCCCGGCGCCGACACCGGACGGCAGTGCGACGGCAATGCGGGACGCTTCGGCCACGCTGAGCCAGAGCGCACCGGCTGCAGCGCACAGCACAAGCGCGCCCCCGATCAGCAAAGGCCACTTTATCGGCTTGTTCAAGGGGCGCTGTTACGGGTGCGGGCGCTTACTCGACAGCCTTGACCATCGCCTCGATGACCTTCTTGGCGTCACCGAACACCATCATGGTGTTCGCCTGGTAGAACAGGTCGTTGTCCAGACCCGCATAGCCGGAAGCCATGGAGCGCTTGTTGACGATGATGCTCTTGGCCTTGTACGCCTCCAGGATCGGCATGCCGGCGATCGGCGACTTCGGATCCTTGGCGGCCGGGTTGACCACATCGTTCGCGCCCAGCACCAGTACCACGTCGGTCTGGCCGAATTCACCGTTGATGTCTTCCATTTCGAAGACCTGGTCGTACGGCACCTCGGCTTCGGCCAGCAGCACGTTCATGTGGCCGGGCATGCGCCCCGCCACCGGGTGAATCGCGTATTTGACGATTACGCCCTTGTGGGTCAGCTTTTCCACCAGCTCCTTGAGCGAATGCTGGGCGCGCGCCACGGCCAGGCCGTAGCCCGGCACGATGATCACGGTTTCGGCATTGCTCATGATGAAGGCCGCGTCGTCGGCGGAACCCGACTTGACCGGACGCTGCTCCTGGGCGCCGCCGGCAGCGGCTGCTGCTTCGCCGCCGAAGCCGCCCAGGATCACGTTGAAGAAGGAACGGTTCATCGCCTTGCACATGATGTAAGACAGGATCGCGCCGGACGAACCGACCAGCGAACCGGCAATGATCAGCATCGAGTTATTCAGCGAGAAGCCGATACCGGCCGCCGCCCAGCCCGAATAGCTGTTGAGCATGGAGACCACCACAGGCATGTCGGCGCCGCCGATCGGAATGATGATCAGCACACCGAGCACGAATGACAGCACCGCCATGATGATGAACGGCGTCCAGGCCGGCGTGGTATTGGCGTCGAAGCAGAACACCAGGCCCAGGACCACGATGGCAATCGCCACGCCCAGGTTGATCATGTGCTGGCCGGGGAAGCTGACCGGCGCGCCCTGGAACAGGCGGAATTTGTATTTGCCCGACAGTTTGCCGAAGGCGATCACCGAACCGGAGAAGGTCACCGCACCGATGAAGGTACCGAGGAACAGTTCGAGGCGGTTACCGAATGGCAGCGCTTCGCCCAGTTTGGCGATATTGAAGGCCGACGGTTCCGACACCGCGGCGATCGCGATGCACACCGCGGCCAGGCCGATCAGCGAGTGCATCGCCGCGACCAGTTCCGGCATCTTGGTCATCTCGACCTTTTTCGCCGCGAAGGCGCCGATGCCGCCGCCCACCACCACACCGAGCAGCACCAGGCCGAAACCGAGGCCGCCGTCCGGCACCGCAGTTGCCTTGAGCTTGAGGATCAGCGCCACCGTCGTTACCGCAGCAATCGCCATCCCGATCATACCGAAGGCATTGCCCTTGCGCGCCGTGGCAGGCGAGGACAAGCCCTTGAGCGCCTGGATGAAGCACACCGAAGCGATCAGGTAGAACATCGTGACCATATTCATGGTGATGAAATTCATGCGTGATCTCCCGACTTGGCTTCCGACTTGGGCGCCTTGGGCTCCTTCTTCTTGAACATCTCCAGCATGCGCTGGGTGACCAGGAAGCCGCCAAACACATTGACCGCTGCCAGTGCCACGGCCAGCGTGCCGGTAACCTGGCCAACGATGCCGGTGGTCAGACCGGCAGCGAGCATGGCGCCGACGATGATGATCGCCGAGATCGCGTTGGTCACCGCCATGAGCGGCGTATGCAGCGCAGGCGTGACGGTCCATACGACGTGGTAGCCGACGTAAATGGCCAGCACGAAGATGATGAGATTGATGATGGTGTGGCTGACTTCCATGGTGCCTCCCTCTTGGCTATTTTTGAAAAATTACTTTTTCATTCCCGTGATTTTATTGTTCGCATCAACGAATACGACCTTCGGGGTGTACGCTTTCGCCTGTTCTTCGTTCATCGGTGCGTAGGTGCAGATGATCAGCAGGTCGCCCAGCTGCGCCTTGCGCGCCGCCGCGCCGTTCAACTGGATGCAACCGCTGCCGCGCAGGCCTTCGATCGCATAGGTCGCGAAACGCTCGCCGTTATTGACGTTGTACAGTTCGATTTTTTCGTTAACCCAGATATCGGCTGCTTCCAGCAGGTCCGCATCGATACCGCAGGAACCTTCATAGTGCAGGTCGGCCTGGGTAACGGTGACGCGGTGGAGTTTGGAACGCAGCATTACTCGTTGCATGGACATCTTTTACTTCTTTCTTTCAGTTTTAAATGGATTATTTGCGCAACACTTCGCCGCCCGCGCAGACCAGGGTCGGCTTGAGGATTTCATCCTCGCGGTCGATCACCAGGTTTTCGTCCTTGTCGATGATCAGCTTGAGGAAGTCGAGCACATTGCGCGCATACAGGGCCGAGGCGTCAGCGGCGACCAGGGTCGCCAGATCGGGCTCGCCCACAATGTGCACGCCGTGCTTGGTGACGGTCTTGTTCAATTCCGACAGCGGGCAGTTGCCGCCCTGCGACACGGCCAGGTCGACAATCACGGAACCCGGCTTCATGGCCTTGACGGTTTCTTCGGAAATGAGCACCGGTGCCGGACGGCCCGGAATCAGCGCGGTGGTGATGATGATGTCGGCCAGCTTGGCGCGTTCATGCACCAGTTCTGCCTGACGGCGCATCCAGTCGGCCGGCATGGCCTTGGCGTAGCCGCCCGAGCCCTTGGCGATTTCTTTTTCTTCGTCCGTCAGATACGGCACGTCGATGAACTTGGCGCCCAGCGACTCGACCTGCTCTTTCACGGGCGGGCGCACGTCGGACGCTTCGATCACGGCGCCCAGGCGCTTGGCGGTGGCAATCGCCTGCAGACCGGCCACGCCTACACCCATGATCAGCACGCGCGCCGCTTTCACGGTGCCGGCGGCGGTCATCAGCATCGGCATGAAGCGCTGGTAGGTGTTCGCCGCCACCATCACAGCCTTGTAGCCGGCGATATTGGCCTGCGAGGACAGCACGTCCATCGACTGCGCGCGCGTGATGCGCGGCACGGCTTCAAGCGAGAACGCTTGCAGGCCGGCGGCGGCCATGGCGGCGATATTGTCGGCGTCGAAAGGATTGAGCATGCCGATCAGGACCGCGCCCTGCTTCATCAGCGCGCGTTCCTCGGCATTCGGGGCGCGCACCTTGAGCACCACGTCGGCGCCAAATGCGTCGGCCGCGTTGCCGATGGTGGCGCCGGCGGCCACGTAGGCGTCGTCGATCACGGAGGCATTGAGCCCGGCGCCCGACTGCACGATCACCTGGTGCTTGGCGGCGAGCTTTTTGACCGTCTCGGGAGTTGCAGCTACACGGGTTTCGCCCGACCGCGTTTCGGCCGGTATGCCTATTCTCATGACGCCTCCTAATTAACAAGTTGGCTAGGATATTACACGGAAACATCAAAATAGTACTACCGTTCGTTTTTTCTAGACGGGCTCCTCGAATTTCAAACCGCTTGCACTACAAAGTCACAGTTTTTTGCACATTTCTTGTATCAGATCAAAGTGTGCGGCCTATAAATGCGCAGGCGGACGGGTCAAGGTAAAATGACGCACTCATTTTCGGGGACCTGCATGCCGCACACTTGGAGACCATCCGTTACCGTCGCCGCCATCATCGAGCGCGATGGCCGCTTTTTGCTCGTGGAAGAAGAGACCAGCGAAGGCATACGCCTGAACCAGCCGGCCGGCCACCTGGACCCGCTTGAAACGCTGGAACAGGCGGTGGTGCGCGAAGTGCTGGAAGAGACGGCGCACGACTTCGTTCCGCACGCGCTGGTGGGCATGTACATGTCACGCTACACCTCCAAGCGACTGGGCACCGACGTAACTTATCTGCGCTTTACCTTTTGCGGCGAAGCGGGCAAGGAGTACGACCAGCCGCTCGACGACGGCATCCTGCGCACGATGTGGATGACGCGCGACGAGCTGGCGGCTTGCCACGAGCGCCACCGCAGCCCGATCGTCCTGCAGTGCGTGGACGATTACCTGGCGGGCCTGCGCACGCCGCTGGCGCTGCTGCACACCCACGGATCGGTGTTCGAGGGCGGAATTTAAGAGTGAGCATGAGCATGGGCAAGAAAAAAG
>DASWMN010000053.1:0-4612 GCA_036399735.1 Telluria sp.
CGAGAAGAAAGAGCACGAAGAGACCGAAAACTCGTACAAGGAACTGGTCGAGCGCATGAAGACCGCGCTGGGCGACAAGGCCAAGGACGTGCGCGTGACGTTCCGCCTGACCGATTCGCCGGCCTGCCTGGTGGCGGACGAGAACGAGCTGTCGGGTAACCTGCTGCGCATGCTCAAGGCGGCTGGCCAGAATGCACCGGAATCGAAGCCCATCCTCGAGATCAATCCGAACCATCCACTGGTGACGCGCCTGAAGTATGAAAGCGCCGACAGCAGCGACTTCGGCGCCTGGTCGCACATCCTGTTCGACCAGGCCTTGCTGGCCGAAGGCGGTTCGCTGAGCGATCCGGCCACCTTCGTCAAGCGCCTCAACGAGATGCTGCTGGCGTCGACCGCAAAATAATTCGCGCCGCTGGAAAAAAACGGCCCGGCCGCGCAAGCGTCCGGGCCGTTTTTTTCAGCGCGTGGGGCCGTCCTAAGCTCGCGGCACCTGGGCGCACAGTTCTGCCAGCAGCTTTTCGCCGACCGGCCAATCGCCCAGTTTGCTCTCGCCATTGATATGCCCGGCGTTGCCGATATCGACAAAGCGGGCACCCCAGGCCGCGGCAAACTGGCGCGCCCGCGCGGGCGCCACATATTCATCGTTGGCGCTGGCCACCACGATGGCGGGGAAGGGCAGCTGGTCGAGCGGGATGGGCGCGAAGCCATTGGCCGGCACCGGATACGAGGCCGCTTCCGTGTCGCTGGGCGCCACCAGCAAGGCGCCGGCGATTTTCAGCTGCGAGCCTGAGCGGGCCCACTGCACCACCAGCTGGCAGGCCAGGCTGTGGGCCACCAGAATCGGCGGGCCTTCGCTGGCGGCGATGGCGGCGTCCAGCTCGTCCACCCACTCATCGCGCTCAGGGTTGTTGTAGTCCCGGTGCGGCACGCGCACGTAATCGGGATGCTTGCGTTCCCAGTGGGTTTGCCAGTGTTCGGGTCCGGAATTCCACAGACCCGACAGGGTCAGTACGTCACAATCCATCACGCCTCCGCAGCTTGTGTATTAACCAAGCTTGATTTTACGACTAAACCGGGAAGTCCACAGTGAGGCTGCCGTAAAAGGGGACCGCCTGCCATTGCGCGTCGAGTTCGAGTGCGGCATCGAAGAGCCGCTGTCCGGTGGCGGGCGAGGCGAATTCGAAGGCGGGGGTGGCGCGCATCAGGCAAGCCGTGCGCACCCCTTCAAGGAAGTCGCCTGCGCTGAACTGGCCGCTCCAGAGCTGGGTCTGAAGCGCTTCGACGATGCCCTCGACCTGAATCGCCTCGGCTGCGACGTCCTTGCCGATCGGCTCGTGCGTGGTTTCCATGGCAAAGCTGGCGTTGGCGCCGCGGGCCACCAAGCCGGTGAAGCCGTTTTGCAGGCCGAGCTGCGTTTCGACCACGAAGTGGACCAGATCATGGGGCAGGATGCCCTGGCGCGGCATGGCCGTTTCGGTGCTGCTGCCGTCCTGGCGCAGGTAGCGCAGACGGTCGAGCTTGTCGGTTTTACCCGCTTTTTGCGCGATGATTTTCATGGCTGGATGATGGCGTCGGCGTAGTCGTCCAGTCCTTTGGCGGGCAGGAACGGTGCGCTGATCGTCAGGATCGAATACAGGTTGTTGCTCAGTGTCGTGGTATCGATGTCGCCCTCGCGCAGCGCGCTCTGCACCAGGTGCAGCGCCATGTCGGCCAGCAGAACGCGCTGCTTGCTGGACCAGCCGGGCTGGCCTTTGGTGGCCGGGTCCGCCGTATACGCGGACTCGGTCAGTGCGTGCGCCTGGCGGGCAAGTGCGAGGATGTGGGTACGGCTTGCGGCATCCATCATTTCTGCTTACGGAAGGGGAACATGAACTGCCTGGTGAAGCCGTCCGGCATGTAGTCGCCCTGGACGCCATACTTTTCCGGGAACCCGGTCTGGCCCTTGATGGCGGTGCCGAAGATGCGGTCCAGGAAAGCGTAGTGCGCCGCGTAGTTCTTGTCGATCGCGACGTCGTCGGAGGAATGGTGCCAGTGGTGGAAGTCGGGCGTGACGATGAAGTACTTGATCGGGCCCCAGGGCAGATGCACATTGGCGTGGTTGAACACGGCCTGGAAACCGACGATGACGATATACGCGTCCATCACGGTCTTGTCGAAGCCGAGCACGTACAAAATGCCAAGCACGCCGACGCGGGTGACGATCAATTCGAACATGTGCTGGCGCGAGCCGGCCAGCCAGTCCATGGTCTTGGCCGAGTGGTGCACGGCGTGGAAGCGCCACAGGAAAGGGATCTCGTGATACGAACGGTGGGTCCAGTACTGCACGAAGTCCGCCGCCAGAATGCACAGCAGCAGTTGCGGAATGAAGTGAATCGACTGCACGGCCGCGTGCACCGCATCGTTGGCCATCCAGCCGAACAGGCGGTGGATCGCGAAGTTGACCGTCAACAGGGCCAGCCCGACGATGAAGTGGTTGACGGCGAAGTGGACCATATCGGTCTGCCACTCCTTGCGGAACAGCAGCTGGCCTTTGTACAGCGGGAACAGCTTTTCGATGGCGGCGAAGATCACGGTCGAGCCGAGCAGGTCGAGGATGAACCAGTCCATGCCGATATACGGCGTGTTGTCCGGGAAGTCCGCGACCGGCACGTGCGAGCCGCCCAGGGCTAACGTGGCCAGGACCAGGGCCGCGGCCACGCCATTCAAGCCGCGCTGGCGTTTGAACAGCACGTTGAGCAGGCTGATCGACCCGGCAATGACCAGCGCCCCAAACATAATGTGGCGGATGATATCCGGATTGTATTTGTGGCGCAGTTCCGGCGTGGTCAGATACTGCGGGAAGTGAAAGGCCAGCACGCCGAGGAAGCACAGGATGCCGAGCGTGAGCGCGACCACACCGCTGGCGATGCCGATCCCGGGCGTGAGCGGGCCGCTCTGCTTGAGCAGCTCGCCCGTTTCACTGACGGCGCCGCCGACGTTCCCGATAACGGCCTTGGCCGGGTCCACGATCTGTTTCATAGCCACTTCCTTTGTATAAATAATTTCCCAATCGGGGTCAGACCTCAATTCTGAAACTGTTTTTTAATCGGGGTCAGACCTCAAATTTGGATGCTCTGGCGCCAAGATTCCACTGAAACTTCGTCGGAAATCGCATATCTGGTGCTGAACGTTCGCCGTTCTTCCAGGAAGACGATGCAAGATTAGGGTCTGACCCCGATTAAAAAACAGTTTCAGAATTGAGGTCTGACCCCGGGGATGGAAGATTTTATAACGCAATTAAGGTTTGCCGAAGAAAAGATAGAAGGTGCGGTTGCCGTTTTCGCCCACACCGACGCCCATCGTGAACGGTCCCAGGCCGGTGTTGAGGGCGCCGAACACGCCGGCCGAGAACTTGGTCCCGGTCTCGGCGCCGTTGAAGCGGCGCGAGATGTGGCCCGCTTCAAGCGTGCCGCCCAGATAGATGTTCTTCAGGCCGAAGAACTCGGTCTGGCGGCTGTACATGGCGCGCCCGTAACCATAGCCCTGGCCGATGAACTGGCGGTTCGGGTAGCCCGACATGTTGAGCACGCCGCCCAGGGAGAACAGTTCCAGCAAGGGCGCGTCTGCGCCCCAGATCTTGCCGCCGCGCGCGGCCAGACTGATGCGATGCTGGCGCACGCCCCACACGCCTTCCAGGCCGCCTTCCAGGCGCCGGTAGCTGGCGTCGGCGCCCATGCCAGGCGCGGACACACGCAGGTTGGCAAACGAGAAGGTGCCCGTGGTTGGGAACACCCAGTCGTCCAGCCGGTCCTGCAGGTACTCGAGCTTGACCACGGCGATGCGGTCGGACTGGGTGGCGAAATCGGGCACGGCCACGCTCGGGTCGGCGCGCGAGCTGCCGCGCTCCAGGCCGAAGCGCAGCGTGGTGGCGTTGTCGATGTGGCGCCCCAGGTCGAATCCGAAGGTGTGCTGGCGGATGGTGTAGGTGGCCACCGGGCGTTCGTTGACGATCAGGTTGTCGCGTGTTTGCGACAGGCGGAACACGGGCGCGGCGAACCAGTCGCCGGCGGCGTCGAAGGGCTGGTACAGCTGCGAGTTGATCGACATGACCTGGCCCAGCGAGACGTCGTTGCGCCATTCCAGACCGGCAGCGTTGAGCCACTTGGACCGATGGTTGAGCAGGACCGAGAAGTCGCTTTCGCCGGCCAGGTCGGTGGAGAGGCGAAAGCCCCCGCGAATGTAGTTCGGTCCCCATTCCTTTTCCACCGGTTCGATCACCAGCGTGCGTCCGCCCGTATCCTGCTCGAAACGGTGGTTCACGTTCTGGAAGTCGCCGCTGGCATACAGGCTGTTCAGGTTGGCCTGCAGTTCATCCATGTTGAAGGTGGCGCCGGGCTTGATGGTGACTTTGGCCTGCACCGCAGCCACACTCACGTGGCGCAGGCTGTAAGGATCGATGCGCACGGCGTGGATGGTGCCGGCCGCCAGATGGCGCCCTTTGCGCGCGGCCATGTGCTCGGTCCAGGCCTGCTGATCCAGCGCCAGGGTCGCCAGTTGCGGCGCCACCGCG
This sequence comes from Telluria sp., assembly GCA_036399735.1. Lineage (GTDB taxonomy): Bacteria > Pseudomonadota > Gammaproteobacteria > Burkholderiales > Burkholderiaceae_D > Telluria_A. The sequence goes on from DASWMN010000053.1 coordinate 4,550, forward strand.
CGCGTGGCAGCTTCGCCGATGACGATGGTGCTGGTGGCGTTCTCGAAATCGGCGGCGGAATAT
>DASWMN010000054.1:0-23130 GCA_036399735.1 Telluria sp.
CGGTTCCCCAGTACGTGAGCGACATGATCACGCTGATTGCCCGTGTAACGGCGCACAATGAGGCTGCAAAAATCGACTGGTTCGGCACCTCGATGGGCGGCCTGATCGGCATGGCCCTCGCTTCGCTGCCCGGCAGCGAGGCTAGCGCCATGCCGATCAGGCCGCCCATCGAGGTGCCGAACCAGTCGATCCGCGCAGAAGCATTGTGCGCCGTTACCCGTGCAATCAGGGTCACCATGTCGCTAACATACTGGGGCACGCTGTACAGCGCGGGATTGAGCAGTTTGCCCGAGCGCCCGCGCCCCACCACGTCCGGGCAGATCACGCGGTAGTGGCCGGACAAGGCCCGTGCCAGCGCATCGAAGTCGTCGCCAACCCGAGTCACGCCGTGCACGCAAATGAGGATGTTCGGGTTGTCCGCCGCGCCCCATTCCTTGTAAGACATCTGGTGCAGGCCGGTTGGAGAGCAGCACTGGACGGATTTAATACTTGCTTCGGTCATGCCCACTCCAAATTCAAATATGTGTTTCAATCTTTATCGTGTTTAGAATTCTACATCATCACCCACTAACCTTTCCGACAGAGGACACAATGAAAACTAGCATGTTGAGCGGCAAAACAGCCCTGGTCACGGGTTCGACCTCGGGCATCGGCCTGGGCATCGCCCGCTCGCTGGCCCAGCAAGGCGCCAACATCGTCTTCAATGGTTTTGGCGACGCCCAGCAGATCGAGAAGCTGTACACCGATATCGGGCGCGAATTCGAGGTGCAGACCGCGTACCACAACGCCGACATGTCCAAGCCGGAAGAAATCGCCGCCATGATGCAGTTTGCCGAGTCCAAATTTGGCGGCGTGGATGTGCTGGTCAACAATGCCGGCATCCAGCACGTGGCCAATATCGAGGATTTCCCGGTCGACAAATGGGATGCCATCATCGCCATCAACCTGACCTCGGCCTTCCATACCTCGCGCCTGGCGCTGCCCGGCATGCAGAAAAAAAACTGGGGCCGTATCATCAATCTGGCTTCGGTGCACGGCCTGGTGGGCTCGGCGCAAAAGTCGGCCTATGTGGCTGCCAAGCACGGGCTGGTCGGTTTCACCAAGGTCACGGCGCTGGAAAACGCCCATACCGGCGTGACCTGCAACGCCATCTGCCCGGGCTGGGTGCTGACCCCGCTGGTGCAAAAGCAGGTGGATGACCGGGCCGCCAGGGAAGGCTTGAGCAACGAAGACGCGAAGAAAGCTTTGCTGTCCGAGAAACAGCCGTCCGGCGAATTCGTGACCCCGGAGGAACTGGGCGCCCTGGCAGTCTTCTTCTGCAGCCCGGCCGGCGACCAGGTGCGCGGCGTGGCCTGGAACATGGATGGTGGTTGGGCGGCACAGTAAATCCGGCCCGCCTGGGCTATGATTGCGGCTCCACATTCTTGGGAGCCTGCCGTGCAACGATGGTCCATCGCCGTGTTTACGCTTGCCTTGCAGTTCGGCGCCGCGCAGGCAGCGCCCGTGCTGCTGACCCCTGAACGGGTCTGGACCGGTAGCGGCAAGGCCCACAGCGGCTGGTCGGTACTGGTGGACGAGGGCCGCATCCTGGCGGCCGGCCCCACAACGGGCATCCAGGTGCCCGACATGGCCGAGCGGATCGCGCTGCCCGGCAAGACCCTGATTCCCGGCCTGATCGACCTGCATTCGCACCTGCTCCTGCATCCATACAACGAAACCACATGGGACGATCAGGTCCTGCGCGAGCAGCCCGAGTACCGCGCCCTGGTCGCTGGCAAACACGCGAGCGCCACGCTGCAGGCCGGCTTTACCACCTTGCGTGATCTGGGCAGCGAAGGCGCCGGCTATGCCGACGTCGCCGTCAAGCGCGCCATCGAAGACGGCACCGTGGCCGGGCCGCGCCTGTTTATCGCCACGCTGGCGATTGTCGCCTCCCACAGCTATGGCCCGGCGGCCCGCAATTTCCGGCCTGATATGGATTTGCCCAAAGGCGCACAGGAAGCCACCGGCGTCGATGAGGTCACGCGCGCCGTGCGCGAGCAATCCGCGCGCGGCGCCGACTGGATCAAGATCTACGCCGATTACCGCACCGGCATCGATGGCACAGCGCGCCCCACCTTCACCCCGGAAGAACTGAAGGCAATGATGCAGGCGGCCCACGTGACCGGCCGCAAGGTGGCCGTGCATGCCAGCACCGACGAGGCCATCCGCATGGCAGTGCTGGCCGGGGCCGACACCATCGAGCATGGTTACGGCGCCAGCGCGGCAACGTTCAAGCTGATGGCCGAACGCGGCGTGGCCTATGTACCGACCCTGACTGCCTCGGAAGCGGTCGGCGAATACTTCCAGAAACATGTGCGCGGCGGGCCGCCGACCGCGGCCATGCAGCAGGCCGCGCGCGCTTTCCAGCTGGGTCGCCAGGCCGGCGTGGTGATCGGCAACGGCAGCGATGTGGGCGTGTTTGCGCACGGCAGCAACTATCGCGAACTGGCCTGGATGGTCAAACTCGGCATGACGCCGGTGGAAGCGCTGCAGGCAGCGACCTCGGTGGCCGCGAGCATCCTCGGCAAGCAGGGAGAGTTCGGCCAGATCAAGCCGGGGCTGCTGGCGGACCTGGTGGCGGTCGAGGGCGATCCGACGCTGGAGATCGATACCCTGGCCAAGGTGAGCCTGGTGATGAAGGGCGGGAAGTTCGTGCGCACCCAATAGGAAGACCTCGGAAAAGTTCCTATAAAGAATTTCGACGCACTGCGGATATCCACAATAGATTGCGCGGTCAAATTGAACAATCATGAAAGGATTCCAACACCGGCCGGAGACACCGCCATGAAAAAGAAACCGTTCTACAAAGTGCTGTACGTTCAGGTCCTGTTCGCCATTTTCTGCGGCATCATGCTGGGCGTCTTTTATCCCAAGCTGGGTGTGGACATGAAGCCGCTGGGCGATGGCTTAATCAAGCTGATCAAAATGATCATCGCGCCGGTGATTTTCTGTACGGTCGTGTCGGGCATTGCTGGCATGCAAGACATGAAGAAGATCGGCCGGGTCGGCGGCAAGGCCCTGCTCTACTTCGAAGTCGTTTCCACCTTCGCGCTGGCGATCGGCCTGGTGGTGGCCAACGTGGTGCGCCCGGGCGACGGCTTCAACGCCAATCCCGCCACGCTCGACACCAAGAGCATTGCCGAATACACGGCCAAGGCCCATTCGCAAAGCACGGTCGACTTCCTGCTCAACATCATCCCGACCACGGTGGTCGATGCCTTCGCCAAGGGCGACATCCTGCAGGTGCTGCTGTTCGCCATTCTGTTCGGCTTTGCGCTGTCGCTGCTGGGCGAGCGCGGACGGCCCGTCACCAAGCTGATCGACGACCTGTCGCACGTCATCTTCGGCGTGGTCGGCATTGTCATGAAAGCGGCGCCCATCGGCGCGTTTGGCGCCATGGCATTTACCATCGGCAAATTCGGCCTGGCCTCGCTGCTGCCCCTGGCCAAGCTGATGGGCTCGTTCTACCTGACCTGCGGCCTGTTTGTCGTGTTCGTGCTGGGCACGATTGCCTGGCTCACCGGCTTCAATATTTTCCGCTTCATTTCCTACATCAAGGAAGAACTGCTGATCGTGCTCGGCACCAGTTCGTCGGAAAGCGCCCTGCCGGCGCTGATGCGCAAACTGGAAAAGCTCGGTTGCTCCAAGCCGGTGGTGGGCCTGGTGGTGCCGACCGGTTACTCGTTCAACCTGGACGGCACCAACATTTACATGACCATGGCAGCCCTGTTCGTGGCCCAAGCGACCAATACCGAGCTCACGCTGATGCAGGAACTGACCATTCTGGGTGTGGCCATGCTCACGTCCAAGGGCGCGTCCGGCATTACCGGGGCCGGCTTCATCACCCTGGCGGCGACCCTGGCGGTGGTGCCCACCATCCCGGTGGCCGGCATGGCGCTCATTCTCGGGATCGACCGCTTCATGAGCGAGTGCCGCGCGCTGACCAACTTCATCGGTAATGGCGTGGCAACGGTGGTGGTGTCGCACTGGGAAAAGGAACTCAACCACGAACGCCTGCAGTCCGAACTGCGCCATCCGACCCATCTGGAGGACGACCGCGAACTGTTCCCGGTACGCAAAGCGGCTTAACGCGCCGCTGTCGTGCGCAAATCAAGGCGCAGCCACGGCTGCGCCTTTTTCATTGCGGTCGCTGCAAGGCATTAGACAATAAGGTCTAGAACAGCTAAGCTGTCGGTTCGCCACCACCGATCGGATCCGCATGCCCACACCCGCCCCGCCCAAGCCCACCGCGGCCGAACTCGACCTTCTGCAAGCCCTGTGGCCGCTTGGCGCTGCCACTGCCAAACAGGTGCACCAGCAGATGCGCAAGGAGCGCCCTGACATCACCTATGCGACCGTCCTGCGGCTGATGCAGATCATGCACACCAAGGGCCTGCTGATCCGCGATGAAAGCGAACGCTCGCATGTGTATGCGCCGGCCCAGGCCCAGGATTCGCTGCAGACCGGCTTGCTCAAGGATCTGATCCAGAAAGCCTTTGCCGGCTCGGCCAAGGCCCTGGTACTGGCCGCGCTCAAGAGCGGGATCTCGACAAGCGAGCGCGCGGAAATCGAAAAGCTGCTCAAGGACGAGGACCAGCCCAAATGAATGCGACCCTGATCGACAGCATCGGCTGGACCCTGCTGCACTTCCTCTGGCAAGGCGCCATGATCGGCGTGGCGACTGCGCTTGGACTGGCGGCGCTGCGGCGCGCCGCCCCGCGCCAGCGCTACCTGCTGGCTTGCATTGGCTTGCTGGCCTGCCTGCTGTGGCCCCTCACCGAATTCATGCTGCGCTTGCATGGCAACCAAAGCGCGACAGAACAGATGCGCTTTGCCGACGCCTTGCTGGTGAACACGGTCAATGGCGCGTCCGGCGGCTTGCTTGGCAAACTGCAGGCATCGCTGTCCTTGATCGTCGCCTTCTGGGCTCTGTGCGCGGCCGTGCTGGCGCTGCGCATGGCGCTGGGGCTGGCCTGGATACGGCGCAGCGCACTGCGCCAGCGCGCCCACCCGCTGTGGCAGGAGAAGACCAATCGCATGGCCGCCACATTCGGCGTCACGCGGCCGGTGCGCCTGCGCGTGGTGGACGATCTGGCCAGTCCGCTCACGGCGGGCTGGTGGCGTCCGCTGGTGCTGCTGCCGGCTTCCCTGGTATCGGGCATGCCGCCCGAGCTGCTCACTGCCCTGCTGGCCCACGAAATGGCGCACGTCAAACGCTTCGACTACCTGGTCAACCTGGCCCAGAACGTGATTGAAACGGTGCTGTTCTATCACCCTGCGGTGTGGTGGATTTCGGGCCGGATCCGCTGCGAGCGCGAACAGATCGCCGACGATCTGGCGGCGCGCCACACGGGCCAGCCGCGCCAGCTGGCGCTGGCCCTGTCGGAACTGGAACGCCTGCAGTTCGCCGGCGTGCACCTCACACTGGCCGCCAGCGGCGGCGATCTGCTGGCCCGCGTGCGCCGCTTGCTGCAGCCGGATGCCCAGGCTTTGAACTGGAAAGCCGGCCTGCCGGTGCTGGCATTGCTGCTGGCCTGCGCCGGCATCTACGCCAACGCAATGGCGCGCGCACCGGCGCTGGAGCGCCTGATTGTCGACCGCCCTGCCCTGGTCGACTTTAACAGCTGCGCCAAGCCGCGCTACCCCGCGGCCGCAATCGCCGCCAACCGCACCGGGACCGTCACCCTGGGTTTCGCGATCGATGCCACCGGCGCTGTGATCGAATCGCGCGTGGCGGCATCGAGCGGCCACGCCGACCTGGACGCGGCGGCGCGCGAGGCAATCGCCCGCTGCACCTTTGTTCCAGCCGTCCGCCACGGGCAGGCGGTCAGCGCGGCCATGAAGATGCAATACGTCTGGACGCTCGAATAGAAAATATTGTCTACATAGGCGGAATTAACTAGACAAGTATGTCTAGACAAACTATTCTACATACTCCTAAACCAAGAAATGGAGATGTTGATGAGCCTCGTTAAAACAGCCGCAGTGGGCGCCGCCGCCCTGATCCTGAGTGCTTGCGCCCATGCGGCGCAGGACAAGAAAGCCGTGGTCAATTTCGCCAGCTGCGCCAAGCCGGTGTATCCGGCGGAAGCGATCAAGGCCACCCGCGAAGGCACGGTCACGCTGAAGTTTTTGATCGGCGCGGACGGTGCGGTCATCGATACCGGGGTCGAGAAGTCGAGCGGCCACCCCGACCTGGACGAAGCGGCCCGCACGGCCATCAAGCTGTGCAAATTCGAGCCGGCTATCAAGAAAGGCAAACCGGTGCAGGAATGGCTGCACATGCAGTATGTCTGGACTTTGAAATAAAAAAAGGGGAAGGCACGCGCCTTCCCCTGTTTGAATGCAGCTGGTGCGTCAGAATGCCGACACGTCCAGCGCTGCGCCTGTCGCTTCCTGCACCTCGCCGGGCTTGACGCCCGGTGCCAGTTCGACCAGCTTCAGTCCGCTAGTGGTCACTTCGATCACGCCCAGGTCGGTGATGATCAGGTCCACCACGCCCACGCCGGTCAGCGGCAGATCGCATTTCTTCAGGATCTTGTGCGAGGTCGAGCCGTCTTTCGCCGTGGCCACGTGCTCCATCACCACCACCACGCGGCGCACACCGGCCACCAGGTCCATCGCGCCGCCCATGCCCTTGACCATTTTGCCCGGGATCATCCAGTTGGCCAGGTCGCCCTGCTCGGACACCTGCATCGCGCCCAGGATCGCCAGATTGATCTTGCCGCCGCGAATCATGCCGAAGGAATCGGCCGAGCTGAAGTAAGCAGCACCCGGCAGTGCGGTGACGGTCTGCTTGCCGGCGTTGATCAGGTCGGCGTCGACTTCGGCGTCGGTCGGGAACGGGCCGATGCCGAGCAAACCGTTTTCCGATTGCAGGAACACTTCCATATTCTGCGGCACATAGTTGGCCACCAGGGTCGGCAAACCGATGCCGAGATTCACGTAAAAGCCATCCTGCAGCTCTTTTGCCGCGCGCGCGGCCATTTCATCACGAGTCCATGCCATATTGTTCTCCGGTAGATCTTAGTTGGCGCGCACGGTGCGCTGTTCAATGCGCTTTTCCGGCGTTGCGTTGACGACGATGCGGTGCACGAAAATGCTTGGCGTGTGCACCTGGTCCGGATCGATCTCGCCGACTTCGACCAGCTTTTCCACTTCCACGATGGTGATCTTGCCGGCCATCGCGACGTTCGGATTGAAATTGCGCGCGGTCTTGCGGTACACCAGATTGCCCGCACGGTCGGCCATGTAAGCCTTGACCAGCGCCACGTCGGCCACCAGCGCGCGCTCCATCACGTATTGTTCGCCATCGAATTCACGCACTTCCTTGCCTTCGGCAACGATGGTGCCGACACCGGTCTTGGTAAAAAAGGCGGGAATGCCCGCGCCGCCGGCGCGCAGCTTTTCCGCCAGCGTGCCCTGCGGGGTGAATTCCAGTTCCAGTTCGCCAGCGAGGTACTGGCGCGCGAACTCCTTGTTTTCGCCGACGTAGGACGAGATCATTTTCTTGATCTGGCGCGTGGTGAGCAGCTGGCCCAGGCCGAAATCGTCCACGCCCGCATTGTTCGAGATCGCCGTCAAGCCTTTGACGCCGGAATCGCGCAAAGCCAGGATCAGCGCTTCGGGAATGCCGCACAGGCCGAAGCCGCCCACAGCGATGGTCTGGCCATCGGCCACGATACCGGCCAGCGCCGCTGCCGCGTCGGGATAAACTTTGTTCATACTGTCCCTTTTATAGTGTGAGCAACATACGCTCGTTTCTGTACTGCCAAGTGGATTCTCAGCATAAAATACACCAGCCAAAAGCACAATACCGTAGAAATACCGGTAATCTCCTTTTATCTGCCACAGTCAATCTGGATCAAATGAGCGCAACCCCTGCAATCGATTTTGAAATGATCTTTCGCCATGCACCGGTCGGCATGTGCATTTCGGTCAACCGCGTGATCCAGTCCTGCAACGAGGCGCTCAGTTCCATGTTTGCTTACGCCAACGGCGAACTGGACGGCCAGTCCTTCCAGGTGTTGTATCCCACCATCGATGAATTCCTGCGCACGGGCGACCGCATCATTCCCGTGATGAACGCGCGCGGCGTGTATTCGGACGAGCGCATCATGCGCCGCGCCAATGGCGAACTGTTCTGGTGCCATGTGAGCGGGCGCGCCATCGATGCACGCGATCCGCTGGGCGCGGGCGTGTGGACGTTTGAAGATGTGAGCGAGAAGCGCCCGGTGACAGCCGAGCTGACCCCGCGCGAGCGCGAGATTGCGGCGTTCCTGGTGGAAGGCAAGACCAGCAAGGTGATCGCGCGCGATACCGGCCTCAGCCCACGTACGGTGGAAATGCACCGCGCCAAGCTGATGCGCAAGTTTTCGGCGGCTACCTCATCGGAACTGGTACACAAGCTGATGGGTGTGAATCGCTAGCGTGCCTGCGCGTGTGCCATGCGCAGCAACAAGCGGTGGCCGATCCGGTTGGTCCAGTTGAAATTGTTCTGCAACACCACGACCGTGGTCTTGCTCTCCACATCCATGCCGATGTAAGCCGTGTAGCCGGCCACCAGCCCGATCTGGTAGGTGATCTTGCGCCCTTCGATCTCATCCACGATCCATGCCGTCGCCGCCGCTTCCTGCGCGCGCGGGAACTGCACCTGCAGACTGTTGCGCAGTCCCTGGTCACGCACCGCGTCGCCACTTGGATACAGGTGGGCGCTGGCGTAGCCGAGCAAGTCGTGCGCGTTCGAGTACAGCGCCGCCGAGCCGCTCATCACGTCGGTGAATTCCCAGTCCGGCACTGGTTTGCCGCGTCGTATCATTTTTGGCTGGTCGCCGGCATGCCCGCGCGCACGTTCGGCATAGCCGGGCAAGGCGGTCGGCACGTAACCGGTGTGGTTCAGCTGCAGCGGCGTCAGGATTTTCTGGTGCACCAGGGCGTCGATCCGCTGGCCGGAACGCTGTTCCAGGATCGCGCCCAGAATGCCATAGCCAATGTTCGAGTATTGCGGCTTGCGCTCGCCGCTGCGCTTGAAGGTGGCCAGATAATTGAGCAGGTAGTCGCGGTCGAAATGGCGATAGAAGCTCTTGCCGGTAAACAGGTACTCGACAAAGTAGGTCAGCGTTTCCGGCGTGAACGGCTGACGCGGCAAACCCGAGGTGTGGGTCACCAGCTCGCGCAAGGTGATGCGGCGCGCATCGTCACTCAGCTTGACGCTTGGGGGCAGCAGCGTGGCCAGGGTATCATCCCATTGCAGCGCGCCTTCCTGCACCAGGATCGAGGCCGTCCCACCGAGAAAACCCTTGCTCAGCGAACCGATGGCAAACAAGGTGTCGCCGTCCGGCCGCTGTCCGCCCTGGGCCGTCACGCCGTAGCCAAAGAATTGCTGTTGTCCGTTGGGCGTCAGCACGCCCACCACCAGACCGGTCGTTTCACCACTGTCAATCAGGGGCTGCGCCAGCTGATCGACTTCGGCCTTCAGGTCGCCCGAGGCGGCAAGGCGCTGCGCCGGCACGGCGTCGGTGTCGAGCTCCATCCTCGACAGCGTACCGCAGGCTGTCAGCGTGGCGCACAGTGCGCTTGCCAGAAGCAAGCGGCACAACAAGGTGGAACTAGACATGATCAGGACGGTGTTTCTAAAAAATAGGGGATAAATCGGGCAAACGCGGGAGACTGGATCGGCACGCCGTACGGGCGTGCGCGACGAGAAGATGGCGCGGTGCATTATTATACAATAGTAACTTTACTTGCGTAGATATAACATTCAGAATGTCAGCAAGATGATTTGCATATTGCGAAAAAATCAATTATTCTCCACAGCAGCAACAATCACATCACCCTTTCACAGCGAGACTCCATGAAACGAATCACTCCTTTGGTCACCGCCTTGTTGGCATCTGTTCTGGTTGCCAGCGCCGCCATGGCAGCGCCGGTGCGCAACGCCGACGTCATCAAACTCCTGGAGGCAGGCATGCCCGAGGAAGTGGTGCTGGCAGCCATCGCCAACGGCCAGCCCAAGTTCGACACCTCGGCTGACGCGCTGATCAAGCTCAAGGCCAAAGGCGCCACCCCCGCCATTCTCAGCGCCATGCTGCGTCCGGCCGCCCCAAGCGCCAGCGCCGGCGCCAGTGCCCAGCAATCGTCCCCGAGTGCGGCCACGCCATCGCGCAAGGCCAGCGGCAACCACGGTTACAACCCCGAAGAAGTCACGCTGATCGTCAACGGCCAGCCACAGATCATGTCCTACATCATTCCGCAAACCCGGACCGCCGCGCGCGCACTCGGCTTTGGCGGCATGGCCAGTTACGCCAGCCTGAGCGGCAAAGCTGCACAGCGCCGCCTGACCTCGAACACGCCGGAATTCATCGTGTCGGTACCAAAAAATGCCCAGGCCGATAACTACCTGACCCTGGCCAATTTCGCCGTGCGCAACAACGATACGCGCGAAGTGATGACCGGCGGCGGCTACATGAGCTACTCCAGCGGCATCAACAAGAGCCGTGTGGTCAAGGTCACCACCACCGCCCTGCCGGACCAGGCGGGCGCGCGCGAAGGCTTCATCCTGTACAAGATCACCCCGGAAGCGCCACTCAAGGCGGGCGAATACGCGCTCGTTCTGTACACCGGCGAGATGCGTACGGCCGGCTTCTTTGCCACCGCGGCCAACAGCTACTTCGACTTCGGCGTCGACTGATCGTCCAGTGCACGCAGCACCAGTGCCGGCGCCTGCGTCTGCACTGTGCTGCAGCACAGCGCGATCGCCAGCTGCGCCGTGCCCAGTGCGGCCGTGTGCAGCGCACTGGCCCGTCCCAGCTTGATGCGCGCCTCCTGCGCGCACCACATGTCATAAAAATCGCGCGTGCGGCTTGCCAGCGGACGCGCCGCCAGCCAGTCCCGCTCTTCCTGCGTGAACGCCTGCTCGGCCAGCGCCCCGATGTCGCGCGCCGGGTCCACCACTTCAATATCAAGTCCGACCTTGCTGTCCAGGCTGGCCGCACACGCCACCCAGGGACCGCTGTGCGAGATGGACAGGCCGATGGCCGCGGCGGCCGGATGGTCGAGCTGCGGCGCCGCCGCCGTGCGCTCCTGCAAAACCACGCCTTCGGCAGGCAGATCGAGCAGCCGGCCCAGCATCTGGCGCAGCAGCACGCGCCCGATCACAAACTGGCGGCGCCGCTCGCGCCGCACAAAGGCGCCGTAGCGGGTCTGCTCGCTGGGGCTGAGCCAGTGCAGATAGCCGGCCAGCTGCGCGTCGTCCAGCGCCGCGCCGTCGACCAGCCACACCAGCGGCGCTAGCGCCATTGCTTGAAGATCAGCGAAGTGTTGATGCCGCCGAAGGCGAAGTTATTCGACATCACGTAATCGCAGTCGATCAGCCGGCCTTCGCCGCGGATGTAATCGAGCTGGCCGCAGCGCGCATCGGGCTCGCTCAGATTCAGAGTCGGTGCGAACCAGCCCTCGCGCATCATCTCGATGCTGATCCACGCTTCCAGGGCACCGCAGGCGCCCAGCGTGTGCCCCATGTAGCTTTTCAGGGAACTGATCGGCATGTCCGGCCCGAACAGCTGCGCCGTGGCCGTGGTTTCGGCGATGTCACCCTGCTCGGTGGCGGTACCGTGCGCATTCACGTAGCCGATGGCCGATGGCGCCAGACCGGCGTCATTCAGGGCCAGCTGCATGGCGCCTTGCATGGTCACCGCATTCGGCTGGGTCACGTGGCAACCATCGCTGTTGGTGCCAAAGCCAACTAGTTCGGCATGGATGGTGGCGCCGCGCGCCAGCGCATGCTCCAGGTCTTCCAGAATCAGTGCCCCGGCGCCTTCACCGATCACCAGGCCATCGCGGCTGCCGTCGAACGGGCGCGGGCTGGTGTGCGGGGCGTCGTTCATGACGCTGGTGGCGAACAGGGTGTCGAACACCGCCGCCTCGGTCGCGCACAGTTCTTCGGCTCCGCCAGCGATCATGGCGAGCTGACGTCCGCTCTTGATCGCTTCATATGCGTAACCGATGCCCTGGCTGCCCGAGGTACAGGCCGACGACGTGGTGATCACGCGCCCGGTCAGGCCGAAGAAAACGCCGATGTTGACCGGTGCCGTGTGCGCCATCATCTTGATGTAGGTGGTCGCATTGATGCCGCGCGTGGTCCGTTCCTGCAGCATGTGGCCAAAGTCGGCCATCGCGCTGGTGGTCCCGGCCGAGGAACCGAATGAAATGCCCATCTCGCCACTCTTGACCAGCGGGTGCACCAGCAGGCCGGCGTGCTGCAGCGCCATTTCGCTGGCGCGGGTGGCCATCAGTGCAACCCGCCCCATGCTGCGAATGGCCTTGCGGTTGAAGCGCTCGCCCAGTTCGAACGGTGCTGCCGGTGCCGCCAGATTGGTGTTAAGGCCCTCATAATCGGCCCACGACGGCATGTTGACGACCGCGTTGCGGTATTCCCCGAGGCGGGCGCGGATGGTTTCCCAGTCGTTGCCGATCGGGCTGATGCCGGCCATGCCGGTGACGACAACGCGGCGGCTCATACCATGCCTCCGTTGACGGAAATGACCTGGCGCGTGACATAGCCGGCGTCGGCGCTGATCAGGAAACTGACCGCATGTGCCACCTCCGACGGCTTGCCCACGCGGCGCGCCGGCACCAGCTTGAGCGCCTCTTCCATCGGTACGTCACTGATCATGTCGGTCTCGATCAGGCCGGGCGCCACGCAGTTGACGGTGATGGCGCGCTTGGCCAGTTCCAGCGCAAGTGCCTTGGTAGCGCCAATGATGCCGGCCTTGGCGGCACTGTAGTTGACCTGGCCACGGTTGCCCACCAGGCCGGACACCGACGCCAGCGTGACGATACGGCCCGGCTTGCGGCGCTGGACCATCGGCATGATGAGCGGATTGAGGACGTTGTAGAAGCCATCCAGATTGGTCTTCAGGACCAGGTCCCAGTCTTCCCCGCTCATGGCCGGGAAGGCATTGTCACGTGCCACGCCGGCATTGCACACCACGCCGTAATAGCAGCCGTGCTGTTCTACATCTGCGGCCAGAATCGCGGCGCTCGCATCGCGCGCGCCGATATCGAACTGCAGCACGCGCGCCTGGCGCCCCATGGCGACGATTTCGCGCGCCACGGCGTCGGCTTCATCGCGCTTGCTGTGGCAATGGACCACGATATCGTAGCCATCGCGCGCCAGGCGCAATGCGATGGCCTTGCCGATCCCGCGCGACGACCCGGTGACCAGGATTGTTTCGCTGTTAGTACTCATGAAAAGCTCCGCTGCAAAAATTCGTTGACGTTATCCGGTTCGAACACGGTGATGGTGGCATTGGCCAGCAGCGCGCCGCTGGCGCTGTCGGTGATCCTGCATTCGAAGGCAGCCAGGCCGTTATCGCCCTGCATCGCGTGCTGCACGTGCACCCGCAGCACGGTGCCGAGCGTGAACAGCGGCACATTGGCCTGGTAGCGGCGCGCCCCCAGCAGAAAGCCGACCTTGACCGCATCGCCGCGCAGTCTGGCCTTGTGGCCGGCGTGGGCGGCGATCGCCTGCGCCATGTATTCAATGCCGACCCAGGCGCCCACGCCCTGCCCGTCAAAAAATACGGTGTCCGGGCCGATGGTCAGTTCGGCGCACAGCGTATCCTGGTCAGCTTCGATCACGCGATCGAGCAGCACCATGTCACCGCTGTGCGGCACCAGCTCGGAAATGGCGGGCCAGTTCATGAGGCCCTCCCCAGCACCAACGCCGCGTTCGAGCCGCCGAAAGCGAAGGAATTCGACAATGCCCAGGCCAGCGGCCGGCCCAGCCGCGCGCCAGTGGTTACGGTATTCAGTGGCGGCAGCGCGGAATCGGCTGCGCCATCCCACAGATGCGGTGGCAGCAAGCCATCGGCATTCTCGTCCTGCATCGCCAGCCAGCAGAACGCCGCTTCCAGCGCCGCAGCCGCGCCCAGCGCATGGCCGGTCAATGGCTTGGTCGAACTGACCGCCACGGCGTTGCCGAACATATCGGCCAGCACGCGCGACTCCATCGCGTCGTTCTGCACCGTGGCGGTGCCGTGCAAGTTGATGTAATCAATCTGGTCAGGCGTGATCCCGGCCCGTGCCAGCGCTTCGGCAATCGCAATGCGGGCGCCGCTGCCGGCCGGATCGGGTGCCGACATATGGTGGCCGTCCGACGCTTCGCCCCAGCCGCACAGGGCAACGGCGGCCGCTTCGCGCGTCATCAGGAACAGTGCGGCGCCCTCGCCGATATTGATGCCGTTACGGTTAGCGCTGAGCGGATTGCAGCGCACCGGGCTGACCGATTCGAGCGCCGAAAAGCCGGCTACGGTAAATGCACACAGGCTGTCGACGCCGCCCGTAACAACCGCGTCGCACAGCCCCATTTTGATCAGGCGCGCAGCGCTGGCCAGCGCTTTCGCGCCCGAGGCGCAGGCGCTCGAATGCACATAGGCCGGCCCCGTCACGCCCAGTTCGCGCGCCAGCATCACAGCCGGTGCGCCCATTTCCTGCTGCGCGTAGTGGAAGCTTTCCGGCATGCCGTCGCCGCGCACGTGCTCGGCCATCGCCGCCTCGGTCTCGGACACGCCCGAGGTACTGGTGCCGACCACGACGCCGACCCGGTGTGCACCGTAATGCGCGATCGCGGCGTCAACCGATGCGCGGATCTGGGCCAGGGCGGCCAACGCCAGCTGGTTGTTGCGGCTGCGGTCGGCCAGCGGCCGTCGCGACACGTCCGGCAGTGCGCTCAGCACGCGACCCAGCGGCAGTTCGCGCCCGGGCGACCACTGGGTGGTCGGTGCCACGCCGCTTTCGCCCGCGAACAGACGGCGCCGTACTTCGGCGATGGAGTCACCGAGCGCGCACACGATACCGCAGTCATTCAAAAACAGCTTCATGGTCTTGACTCTATTGCGCCGACTGGATGGTCAGCTTGTATTTGTAACGCAGATTGTCCATCGTGATGGTCCCGCTCCAGCGTGGCTGGGCGCTGTAGGTGATGGTGGCGACCAGTTCATCCTTGAGATACAGCCGGCGCAGCGGCCCGGCCTCTTCGATACGCCATCCTTCCGGCAGACTGGCGGCAATCGATGCCACCGGCCAAAGCGTCAGCTGCATGTCTTCCAGTACGTCGTCGGCGCGCACCTGCTTGGGCAGCATCAGGTGACGCCACGACGTCAGTTCCTTGCCGTCGTAATTGATCGACAGGACGCGCTGACCGAAGGCCAGACCGACCATTTCAACCCGCTCAGGATCGATCTCGAGCGCGGCATCGAGTTCGTCGATGCGGCCATTGCGCTCCACCGTCAGATGCTGCTGCAGGCTGATCGACTCGCCCAGGCCCGATGGCGCCAGCTTGAGCCCCATACGCGCCAGCGGTTCGGTGGTGGTGCTGGCACAGCCGCCCAGCACCAGCGCCGTTGCCAGACCAGCTATCAGTTTACGCTTCATTCCCGTTCCTTGCAAAAATAGGTACCACGAGCCAGGCCAGCATCACGCCAATCAGCATGGTCAAACCGAAGGCCCGCAGGGCCGGGGTCTGCGACAGCCCGAGCAGGCCAAACGAAAGCACGGTGCTGACCGCCGACAGGCCGACGGCCAGCCAGGGGGTGTCGCGCCTGTCGGCGTCTTCCTGCATGAAGATGCCGTAGTCGATGCCCACGCCAAGCAGCAGCATCAGCGCCAGAATGTGGAACATCTGCAGCTGCTGGCCAGCGAAGCCGAGAATGGCCAGGGTGGCGATACTGGCGATCGCCGTCGGCGCGACCACGCGCCAGGCATTACCCCGGTAGCGCGGCAGCAGCACCAGGAACACCAGCAGGTAAGCGCCCAGCACCACCCAGCCCATATATTGGCGGTAGCGCCCCAGCACCGAAGAAATCTCGGCCACTTTGTCGACCCACTGCACCCCTTCCATGCCATCGGCTGCCTGTTTCAGCTGCGGCAGCGAGGCCAGACTGAGGCCGCGCACGGCCACGATACTGGCATGCACCCCGCCCTGCTCGCCCAGCCACAAGTGGCGCCATGGCTCGCTCGGCGGCGTGGTCAGGAAATGGGCCACGGTCAGCGCTTCGCTGTTCGATTCCAGGTGCTTGCGGGTAGCGCTGACCCATTCCGCGTCTTCGCCGATTTCCCTGGCCAGCGCGCTCAGAGGGCCACCGTCGCGCAGCAGCGTATCTTGCACCAGCGCGCGCCGCGTGGCCTGCACCTGCATCGACGGCACCCAGTTCGACAAGGCCTGATAGCCGCTGATGCGGCCTTCCTTGATCAGCGGGTCGAGGCGGCGCTTGAGCGCCTCTTCGCGCTGCAGCACGGTTTCGGCAGTAGCGCCGCGAACCAGGTAGTACTGGACCGGTGTCGGGGCGTCGAGCAGCTTGCCCAGCTTGATCTGGTCGGCCACCAGATGCTTGGGCGGCGTTTGCAGCGAGCGGATATCGTCATTCACGCCCAGGCGCGACCAGCCCAGCGCCGAGACCATCACGAACAGGGCCAGCAGGCCCAGCGACATGCCATTCATGCGGATCCGTGGCCAGCGCCCAAGCGTGGCGCTGTAGTGGCGCGCCAGGGCGCCATTCTTGAGCGTGCCGGGCCCGATCAGCGAGGGGAACCAGCAGACCACGGTCATCCAGGCGAAAACCAGGCCAAGCGCCGAAAACGCCGCCATGTGGCGCAGGCCGGGGAATGGCGTCAGCGCCAGTCCCATGTAGCCGATCACCGCCGCCAGCAGCGTCAGGCCCAGACCTGGCAGCAGGCGCCGCATCAGCTGGGCCGAGCTCAGTGTCGGATCGGCCGCGAGCCGGTTGCACAGGAAGTACAGGCCGTAGTCCTGCGCCACCCCGATCAGGCTGGCGCCAAAAACGAGCGTGAGAAGATGGATCTGGCCGAACATGAGCCAGCACAGCGACAGCGCACCGAGAAAACCGGTACCGATCGACAGCAGGATCAGGAAAATCGGGCGCAGAGAACGAAATGACAGCCAGGTCAGCATGATGATGCCAATCAGCGAACCGACGCCGATGGTGTGCACTTCTGCGCTGGCCTGTTTGCCGGCCGCTGCAGCGTGCAGGATCACGCCCGCCTGAATCACCTCCACTTGCGGCGCCGCAGCTTTGGCCGCCGCGGCAGCCTGTTCGAGCAGCGGAATGATCCGGTCCTGCGCCGACAGCGAGAACGCCGACGGCTTGATCGTCATCGGCATCAGCACAAACTGGGCCTTGGCGTCAGCGACGAACAGCAGACCGTCACGCGGACGCACCGGCGTTTCCTGGGCGCGCTCCTGGACCCAGCCCGCGAACAGGCCGAACGGATCGTCGCGGAAGCTGCCCAGTTTCGGCCCCGAGAAGGCGCTGTACAGACCTGCCAGCGCGGTCTCGGTCCAGAAGCGCGGCTCTTCCATGTGCAGCTGCGCTTCCTGTTTCGCCGTCAGCAGCGCCATGCGGTGCGCCTGGAACGGCGCCAGCCAGTCGGCCTGGGCCTGGTCCGACACATTGACCGCTTCGAACAGATCGGGATGCCTGGCCAGCACGGCGCTGTAGGCGCCAGCGGCCTTTTTGGCGCCCTCCCATTCCGGCGCACCCACCAGCACGATCACGCGCTGCTGGGCCGCGTCCACCATCTGGGTGAACGAACGCTGGAGAATCGGGTCCTGCTCCTGCACCGGCAGCAGCGCCAGGATGTCAGTGCCGGGCACGATCCGCTTGCCGAGCCACAGGTAAGCGTTATGTCCCAGCAGCGCGCACACCACCAGCGCCCAGGCCAGGGCGAGCCAAGTCTGACGTTTCAAAATAAGCTCGCCTCTTCGGCCAGGATCGCGCTTTCGCCGGTCTTGATGTCGAGGAACACGATGTCGGTCTTGTCGCCGCTCGCTTCATCGATATGGATATTCTTGACGTAGGCGCCGCCGTCGAGCGAAATCACGCCGATCGCCTTGGCCAGGGCCGGCTGGCGGGCCTTGAGCGCGACCTTCCAGCTATTTTGCGTGGCACTGCCATCGACCTCGAACAGCGATTCAAGTCCCGTCAGCTCGCCCGAGAGCAGCGAGAACAGTACGCTGTTAATCATGCGTACCGTCGGCTCCTGTTTGGCGTCCAGGCGCATGGCCACGCGCTCGCCCTGGAAGTGAACAATCTCGTCGCGCGTCAGGCGCAGCGTGTTGGGAAACGGCTTGAGGGTGCGCCACAATACGCCCTTGCCCGCCACCACACAGAAACGCCCCTGCGAGGCCAGCGGCTTTTTCATCCCGGCCAGCTGCTTGGTCTGTTCGAAGCGGCCGCACATGGTGCTCGGCTTGGCCAGCATGGCCTGGATGGCCGGAATCGGGGCGGCAGCGCTGGCAGCTGCACTTAGCAGCGTCAGGCAGGCACTTAGTAAAAAACGTTTCATGAGGGGGTCACTCCCAGCTTCTCGAACAGAATGGCGGGCGAGACAAAACACATCTCGCCGGTGGCGATATCGACGGCGACCTGGCTGGTGCTGGCGCGCGTGAGGCGCTTGCCGCTGGCCGCGTCGGTGATCAGATAATCGATTTTGAGACGGTGTTCGTATTCGACGATTTCAGCGCGCAGCTTGATCCGCTGGCCGAACACGGCCGAGCCGATGTAGCGCAGGTTCATGTCGATCACGGGCCAGGCGAAACCGGAGTCTTTCATCTGGTTGTAGTTGTAGGCGATCTGGTCGAGCAGCGCGCAGCGCGCCACTTCCAGATACTTGACGTAGTTACCGTGCCAGACGATCTGCATCGGATCGAGGTCGTAGAACTGGATCTCGATTTCGGTTTCGGCAAACCAGCGGCTTGCCGGCGCGCCCCTACGCATACAGGCTCCAGCGTTGATTGCGGATGTGGGCGATCAGCACGCGCAGTTCGGGCTCCAGGCGGCGGTCCTCGACCACCGGGGCGATATCTTCGCCCAGCGCATCCATCATCTGCAGCAGCGCGGCCGGCGCTTCCAGCGCGGGGTTGCTGCGCAGGCGCAGCCAGACACCCTGACGCACGCTGATCAGCAGTGCCGCGGCAACCTGCTCGGTCAGTTCCAGCACGCGCAGGCAGTCGCGCGCGGCGATGGTGCCCATGCTGACCTTGTCCTGGTTGTGGCATTCGGTCGAACGCGAAAACACCGATGCCGGCATGGTGTTCTTGAGCGCCTCGGCGGTCCATGCGGAAGAACTGATCTGCAGCGCCTTGAGGCCATGATTGATGGCTGCGCGCTTGCCTTCGGCGCCCGACAGATTGGCCGGCAGGCCATGGTTGTAGCGGCTGTCGACCAGGAGCGCCATCTGGCGGTCCATCAGATCGGCCAGGTTGGCCACGGTGTTTTTCATGCCGTCCATCGCAAACGCGATATGGCCGCCGTAGAAATGGCCGCCGTGCAGCACGCGTTCGCCTTCGGCGTCGATGATCGGGTTGTCGTTGGCGCTGTTGAGTTCATTTTCGATCGAGGTACGGAAGAACGGCAGCGCGTCGGCCAGCACGCCGATCACGTGGGGCGCGCAGCGGATTGAATAGCGGTCCTGCAGGCGCTTGCCGTTGCGGTCGAGCTGACGGCCCACGTGCAGGTCGTCGCGCAGCCAGGCGGCCACACCCTGCATGCCTTCATGCGGCTTGACCGAGAACAGCGTCTCATCGAAGTGGTGGGCATTGCCATCGAGCGCGAACGACGCCATGGCCGTGATACGGGTGCACAGTTTGGTCAGGTAATCTGCCCGTTCGTAGGCCAGGCAGGCCAGCGCGGTCATGACGGCGGTGCCGTTCATGATGGCCAGGCCTTCTTTCGGGCGCAGGCGCAGCGGGGTGATGCCCGCTTCGCGCAGCGCGTCGGCCGCGCTCACCTGCACACCGTCGCGCCAGACTTCGCGCTCGCCGCACAGCACGGCAGCCAGGTAGGACAATGGCGTCAGGTCGCCACTGGCGCCCACCGAGCCTTCGCTTGGAATCAGCGGCAGCAGACCGGCATCGAGCAGGCGCGCGATCTGCTCCAGCAGCTCCACGCTGACGCCCGAAAAGCCCTTGGCCAGCGATTGCAGGCGGGTGGCCATCACGGCGCGGGTCTGCGCTTGACTCAGGTACTCGCCCAGCCCGCAGCCGTGGTAGGTGTACAGATGGTGCGGCAGTTCACCCACCAGTTCGGGCGGCACCGCCACCGTGCACGAATCACCATAGCCGGTCGTCACGCCATAGATGGTGCCGTCTTCGCGCAGCAGGCGGTCGAGGAAATCGGCCCCTTTGGCGATGGCGGCGCGGAAGGCCGGATCGTTCGACAGCACGGCGCGCGCGCGGCCGGCCGCGATATCGGCGATGTCTTCGATGGTCAGGCGATTGCGGTCGAATTCGACCGTGCGTTGTGCTTGTTTCAGGTCAGCTTGTTGCATCTTCGTGTCCAGATTGGGTGTGCCAAAAATCGTAAAAGTTAAACCATTCGAGCGGCGAGAGCGAGGCGTAATGCTGCAGGCGCGCGGCGTAGTCGGCCGCCATCGCTGCCAGCACGCTGTCGCGCCCCTTGCGTGGCAGCCGCACAGCGTCGCTCAAATGCTCGAAATGCACTTCGTAGCCTTGTTTGCCACGCAGCGGGAACATCAGGTAAATCGGGCATTGCAGCACCGAGGCCAGTACATAAGGACCAACCGGGAAAGCAGCCGGGCTGCCCAGGAACGGCGCCATCACCACGCGCGGCTGGGCCGACACCGGGACCCGGTCGCCTGCGATCACCACAAATTCGCCGGCCGCCACCCGCTCGGACAGCACCATCGCCGTGGCAGGCGTCATCTCGGTGACCTGCATCAAATTCATCTGGCTGCGCGGATCGATTGCAGCGAGCATGTCATTAAACGCCCTTGCGTGGCGCGTGTGCACCAGCACCGTCAGTTTCAGGTCGGGCTGGCGGTGCGACAGCACCCGGCACAGGTCGACATTGCCCAGGTGCGAACAAAGCAGCATGGCGCCGCGCTTTTCGTCGAGCAGGCGCTGCATCTGCGCCAGACCATGAAAGCGCACAGTGGAGGTGTCAATCAAACCGCCCCACAGCAGCATCTTGTCGAGGATATTTTCGGCAAAGGTGGCAAAGTGGCGGATCACGCCCAGCCAGCCGGCCGGCACTGGCGTCAAGGCGCGCATGCGCGTCAGGTAGCCGCTTGAAGCACGCCGCGCCACCGGCTTGGTAGCCACGTACCAGGTCAGCACCGGGTACAGCACGATCCGGAACGGCCAGCGGCCAAACACGCGGCACACCCAGAACAGCAGGCGCATGCCGGCCACGAAGCTCGATTCGTTGATCGCCGCCCAGTGGCCGCCGCCGACTGCTTTCATCGCGCCCGCCATTTGCGCGCCAGCAGCAGCGGCAAGCGCACCAGCATGCCGAGGAACAGGGTGGCATGCATGCGCGAAATCAGCACGTTATCGAGCACACCGCGAAAATGCGACACGCCGTCGGTCGGATAGCTCACGCGTGTCGGCTGGTTGATTACCTGCAGGCCCTGCCAGTACAGGCGGACCAGAATGTCGGTGTCGAAGTTCATGCGCAAGCCGAGCTGCCTGCGATTGAGCAGCGCAATCACGGGCGCGGTCGGATACACGCGAAAGCCGCACATCGAATCGCGGATCGCGAACGACAGCGTGTTAATCCACACCCAGACGTGGGTCAGGTAGCGCGCGTACAGGCGCACCTTCGGCACCGATTCGTCGTAAATCGGACTGCCCACAATCACGGCATCCGGATGCTGCGCGGCCAGGGCCAGGAACAGGGGAATATCGCCCACCTGGTGCTGGCCGTCCGCGTCGATCTGCAATACGTGGCTGAAACCATCCTGCGCGGCGCGCCGGAAGCCCGTGATCACCGCCCCGCCCTTGCCCTGATTTTGCGCGTGCCGCACCAGTGTGACCGATGCCGGCGCGGCCGCAGCGAGCGCGTCGAGCACGCGTGCGCAGCCGTCCGAACTGCCGTCGTCGACCAGGATGCAATGAAGTCCGTGGCCGAGCACTGCCCGCGCCACATTGCCGATGGCGTGTTCGTGGTCGTAGACGGGAATCAGGACGCAGGGTTTCATCACGCCGGACCGGCTTTCGCAAAGCGCAGCAGCGAGTGGCAATAGCCGATGTCGTCGCGCGTGGTCAGCAGCGTCAGTCCGGCCGCTTCGGCCAGACGCACATAATCACCGCTTTCGTAGATCTTGCTGTTCCCGCTGGCCATGGCCGTGAAATACGGCGACGTGTTGATCAGGCAGTAGGAAGCGATGTCGTAACGCTGGCGGTCCCAGAAGGTATCCATCACCAGCAGCTGGCCGTTGGGCGCCAGGGCGGCTGCCGCGCGCTGGAGGATGGTGCCGATGGCCTGCTCCGAGAAGCAGCTCAGGAACTGGCTCATCCAGATCATGTCCATCCCGCCCGGCAGCGCAAGCGCGGGATCGAGCAGATCGGTCGGATGCAGATGCGCGCGTTCGCGCACGCCGGCGGCCTTGAGCGTTTGTTCGGCCACGTTCAGCTGGCGCGGCAGATCGACCAGATGCAGTTCAACCGCGGGATTGTAGGCCAGCGCGGCGCAGCTGAACTTGCCCGTATTGGCGCCCACGTCCATCAGCTTGCGCGGTGCGGTGGCAAAAACATCCGGCAAAATTTCGGGGAACGAGGTGTCCGAGTAAAAGTGGTCGAACGCGAACCAGCTGGTCTTGGCCGGCTCCGACAGCTGCGAGAGCCCCTGATACAGGGTTGGCCACTCGCCCAGCGTCTTCAGGCCGACCGGCGTTTCGGTGTCGAGCGACTCGTCCAGTTTGAACAGGCCCTGGTAGCAAACGTCGTGATTGAAGTCCAGATTGATCTGGGTGATGCTGTCGGTCAGGACGCAGAAGCCGGCCTTGTCCAGCGCGTAACAGCCATTCTCGATGTACACCACGCCGGCCGACAGGCAGGTCTCGAGCACCACCTTGAGCGCGTATTCGGTCCAGCGGCCGGTCGCGGCCATTTGCGTGACCGACAAGCCGCCACTGCCCGCGTCAGCCAGTGCCTGCAGCATGCCGCGCTTCCATGCATAGCGCACGCACTGGAATACGACCGGCCCGAAGGCGATCTTCTGGGCTTCGAAACGGGCTTCGAAGGCGCTCTGGCGGGCCGGTGAGAAT
>DASWMN010000055.1:0-14130 GCA_036399735.1 Telluria sp.
CCGCGTCGCACAATCCCTACCAGGATAATGGCATCAAGTTCTTCTCGGAACATGGCACCAAGCTGGCCGACGCAGTCGAGCTCGAAATCGAAGAAATGATCGACCAGCCGATGGTCTGCGTCTCGCCTGAAAAAATGGGCCGCGCCAAGCGCCTGCAGCACTCCCAGGGCCGCTATATTGAATTCTGCAAGAGCACCTTCCCGAACGAACTGGACCTGCGTGGCCTGCGCATCGTGGTCGACTGCGCCCACGGCGCCGCCTACGATATCGCGCCCCACGTGTTCCACGAACTGGGCGCGGAAGTCATTGCCATCGGTGCCAAGCCGGACGGCTTCAATATCAACGCCGGCTTTGGTGCGACCGCGCCCAAGGCCATGTCGGACGCCGTGCTGGAGCACCGTGCCGATCTGGGCATCGCGCTGGACGGCGACGCGGACCGCCTGGTCATGTGCGACAACAAGGGCCGCATTTACAATGGCGACGAACTGCTCTACATCATGGTCCGCGACCGCATGGCAACCGGCCCGGTGGCCGGCGCGGTCGGCACCCTGATGACCAATATGGCGCTGGAAGTGGCCTTCAAGGAACTGGGCATTGGCTTTGCCCGTGCCAAGGTGGGCGACCGTTATGTGCTCGAAGTCATGCAAGAAAAAGGCTGGCTGTTTGGCGGGGAGGGCTCGGGCCACTTGCTGGCACTGGACAAGCACACCACCGGCGACGGGATTGTATCGGCTCTGCAGGTTCTGTCTGCGCTGAAACGCAGTGGCAAAGGCCTCGACGAGTGCTGCAGCGAGCTGACGCTCTACCCGCAAACCTTGATTAACGTAAAGGTGCCGGCCGGTTTCGACTGGACCAAGAACCCGGCAATGGTCGCAGAGAAAGAAGCCGCCGAAAAGGAACTGGGCGACGCGGGTCGCGTGCTGATCCGCGCTTCGGGCACGGAACCCTTGATCCGCGTGATGGTGGAAGCGAAGTCGGCCGCACTGGCGGAATCGGCTGCGCGCAGGATTGCGGACAAGGTCGCAGCCTGATTCTGCGTCGCAATAGGCCTTAGCGATTACTTCACGGCGTGAAGTTGACGCGTCAACGCCGGCGACGTATAATACAGCCTTCGGAGTGTGGCGCAGTCCGGTAGCGCACCTGGTTTGGGACCAGGGGGTCCAAGGTTCGAATCCTTGTACTCCGACCAAGTATTAAGGACGGGCTGTCATTCATTGACAGCCCGTTTTCATTTCAGCCACGCTTTCTGCGTAGCACCAGACTGCCCATAGCTCAGTTGGATAGAGCATCAGCCTTCTAAGCTGAGGGTCACAGGTTCGATTCCTGTTGGGCAGGCCAGTCAGATCCCGATCCCGATTTTCCGCGCCGTGTCCGAGCTGGCATTGCCTGCGCGATCAATAGAGTCAATTGTTAAAATGAAAATAGAAAAAGCGGCATCCGACTTCACCCAGCTGGAAATTGATGCGATTTACCGTGTGATTGCCCAGCGCCGCGACGTGCGGCATTTCGTACCCGGTGTGATCGACGAGGCCGTGCTTGCCCGAATTCTTTTCGCCGCGCATCAAGCGCCCAGTGTGGGCCTGATGCAGCCCTGGCGTTTCATTCGCGTCAGCGATGGTGAACTGCGCGAGCAGATTTATTCCCTGGTGGCCCGCGAGCGCGATCTGACCGCTGCCGCGCTCGGCTCCCGGGCAAGCGAATTCCTGCGCCTGAAAGTGGAGGGTATTCGGGATTGCTCGGAAGTGATTGTGGCTGCATTGATGGACCGGCGTGACACGCACGTTTTCGGGCGCCGTACGCTACCTGAGATGGATCTGGCGTCGGTCTCTTGCGCGATCCAGAACATGTGGCTCGCGTCGCGGGCAGAAGGCCTTGGCATGGGCTGGGTTTCCATGTTCGATCCCGAGGAACTGGGCAAGTTGCTTGATATTCCTGCAGGGGGAAGGCCAGTAGCGATCGTCTGCCTCGGCCATGTCGACCAGTTCTATCCGAAGCCGATGCTGGAGATGGAAGGGTGGGCCGAGCGCCGTTGTCTTGATGATCTGGTCTACCAGAACCGATGGGGCGCGTGATCGGCCAAAAGTTGCAAATATTTACCAGTTATTGCAACAATTTGTTACCAAATGCGAAACCTTGAGGCGACGCAGGGGAGTTCTGGCAGACTGGCGTCTTTTAGCCCTTGGCATTATCATATTGCCCCTTGGAGTCACAACAGATGAGCGTATGGCGCTTTGATCCGAGCTTGCAACGGTGTTGGTATCCCCGTTGCATATATGTAAAAATTTTGTATCGTTCAGCTTGCATGGTTTGCTAGCGAGCGATCCCCACGTTGCAGATCTCCTGCACGACACATTTCGGCCTTCGGCGCGGTAACACTTGCGCGCCTGCCCAGGAAAAGGACAAGACTATGGCAATGATGCCCCGGCAAGCGCTGTTGGACGCCGACCGATGACGGTGGAAGTGAAGGATGCCAAATCGCAGTTTGGCTTAATTAACTTATTTAAAGCAGGCGCCGCGCAGTTAATCGTTTTGCATCATTTGGCGCTGTACGGACCGATGTCCGATTACGCCCGGCCCCTCATGCCGGCGTTGCTGGACTGGCTGGAAGACTGGGGCCGGCTGGCGGTGCAAGTGTTCCTGGTAATCGGCGGTTTCCTGGCAGCCAAATCCTTGTCGCCGGAGGGCTTCGCCGGTTTGTCCAGACCGCTGGAAACGATAGGGCGGCGCTACGCCAAACTGGTGCCGCCGTTTTTGGTGGCCATGCTATTGGCGGTGGCGGCCTCGGCAGTGGCCCGAAGCTGGATGAGCCACGATTCCATCTCTGCGCCGGCGAGTCTGTCGCAGCTGTTCGCCCATGCCTTGTTACTGCACGGCGTGCTGGGCTATGAGTCGCTGTCCGCGGGCGCTTGGTATGTGGCCATCGACTTCCAGCTGTACGTGCTGCTGGCCGCGCTGTTGTGGCTGTTTGGCCGCCTCACCGGCAATGGCCAGAAGCCGTGGCTGATGCCCATCGTGATTGCCGTGTGCGCCAGCGCTTCGCTGCTGTATTTCAATCTGGACGGCGATTGGGATGTCTGGGCGCCGTATTTCTTTGGCAGTTATGGCTTGGGGATCGTTGCCTGGTGGGCCAGCGAGCGCACGCGCAGGGCGCATAACGTGGTGCTGATGCTGGCCATGATTCTGCTGCCGACCTTGCTCGCACTGGTGATCGAGTTTCGTGAAAGAATCGCGCTGGCCGTGGCAGTCGCCGCTGTACTGTTCCTGTTCGGACGTGCAAGGCTGCCGGTGCAATCGAACCGTGTACTGTCCTCGATGAATGATCTGGGCCGTATTTCGTATTCGATCTTTCTGGTCCACTTCCCGGTTTGCCTGGTCGTCAATGCCGCCTTTGTGCGCTTTTTCCCGGCTGATCCAGGCTGGCAGGCGGCGGGAGTGCTGCTTGCATGGGGCGCCAGCCTTGGTGCCGGGGCGCTATTCTTCCATTGGGTTGAAAGTCCGCTCGGCCGCCTCTGGCGTACGCCGCGCCGGTCCTACGCGTATCGGCCATACTCGGCCTTGCCGACCCAGATGTAATCGGTGGGTGGCCGCGTCGCGCCACCTCTCTGCCTTCCTTTCGCACCGCCGGCCGCACTTGCCGGCGGTCGCAGCGTTTGCTCCCGGCTGACATCCCCTCAACAGTACGACTATCGATGTAGCTTTGGTATTAGAAATTTTCATTTTGGTATGCGTCATATGTATATTGGTGTTATATTGGTATTGCGACCTTAATTTCTTTGAAACATTGCATAAGTGCTTCGCGCGTATCCCGGTCGTAGACCATCCGCAGCTAGCGGTCTATAAAACACTTGATATGGAGTCACAATTGAACAGGACTATCATCAATAGCCTTATCGTGGGCCTGCTGGGCGGCACGCTTGCAGCCTGCGGGGGCGATTCGTCACCCTCGAAACAGCAGACCAAGCTGCTGGCCGCAACGACCGTTTGCTATTCCGCATGGAGCAGCAGCGCGGTCTACACCGGTGGTAACACTGTCAGCTATAACGGCGTGAACTATACGGCCGCGTACTGGACGCAAGGCGACAACCCGGCCAACAATAGTGGTGCGGCCGGCAGCGGCAAGCCATGGACGGTAGGAACCACCTGCGGTGGCACACCCACCCCGACGCCGACACCAACACCTACACCTACACCTACACCTACACCTACACCGACACCGACACCGACACCGACACCGACACCGACACCGACACCAACGCCGACGCCGACGCCGACGCCATCCTGTGCCCTTTGGGCAGAAGGCGTCACCTATACGGCTGGCAAGGTCGTGAGCTACCTGGGTGTGTCGTACACCGCGCTGGTGACACATACCGCCTACGTGGGTACGAACTGGAATCCGAAAGATTCGCCAACGCTGTGGACGACAGGCGGAAATTGCACCACGCCAACGCCAACGCCGACGCCAACACCGACGCCAACACCAACACCGACGCCAACACCGACGCCAACACCGACGCCAACGCCAACGCCGACACCCGGACTGGCCAAGCATGCGCTGGTTGGCTACTGGCATAACTTCACCAATCCAGCTGGTAATACCTATCCAATCAGCCAAGTCAGCAATGATTGGGATGTGATCGTCGTCTCGTTCGCCGACAATGCCGGCAACGGCAACGTCAGCTTCACGCTGGACCCAAGCGCAGGCAGCGAAGCGCAATTCATTGCCGACATCAAGGCGAAGAAAGCCGCCGGCAAGAAAGTGGTGCTGTCCCTTGGTGGCCAGAATGGTTCCGTCTCGGTCGGCTCCACCGCAGAAGCCACCAACTTCACCAACTCGCTGTACGCCATCATCACCAAGTATGGATTCGACGGCATTGACCTCGACCTTGAAAACGGCGTCTCTCAAGGCGCGGCCATTCAGACTTATCTCCCAATCGCAGTCAAGAACCTGAAGGCGAAAGTCGGCGCCAGTTTCTATTTGTCCATGGCGCCGGAATGGGTGTACGTGGAAGGCGGCTTTACCAGCTACGGTTCGATTTGGGGCGCCTATATCCCGATCATCAATGCCCTGCGCAATGAGCTGACGATCCTGCATCCGCAGTACTATAACAACGGCAACATTTACACGCCGTATTCGACTGCTGCGCTGACGGCCGGTTCCACCGACCAGCTGGTGGCCACGGCCAAAATGCTGATCGAGGGCTTTAGCTACGGTGGTAACACCTTTGCAGGTTTGCGGCCGGATCAAGTTGGCTTCGGTGTGCCTTCCGGTCCGAGTTCCGCCGGCTCGGGCTTTACCACGACGACCAATGTGAATAATGCGCTGAAGTGCCTGACACAATTGCTCAATTGCGGCACCATCAAACCGTTGAAAGCCTATCCGGATTTCCGCGGCGTGATGACCTGGTCGATCAACTGGGACAAGCATGACGGCTACAACTTCTCGGTGCCGGTCAAGGCAACACTGAAGACGCTGCCTTAACCGTCGTCCACATCTGCGTGGGTCAGGCCGGAGTCTGCTTTCTGCAGGCGCCGGCCTTTTGCTTTTTTTCAGCGATATTGAAAAAGATGGGCTATAGTGAGGGGCTTTTAATATTGCCACCTCAACCACACCTCTTATCGTTTGTGCCAGCCACATTTACCATGTTAAACCTTGACCAGCCAAACAATAAAACTGCACGACTTGCTGGTCTGCTGTATTTGGTGGTCGTGGTGACTGGTTTGTTCAGCCTGGTCTATGTTCCGGCCAATCTGGTCTTGCGCGGGGACGCTGTGCAGATCGTGCGCAGTCTCCACGAGGAAGAGACTTTGTATCGTCTTGGCATGATGTCCTCTGTCCTCTGCTACACCGCGTTCTTTCTCTTGCCACTGGTGCTGTATCGCCTGTTGTCCGGTTACGGCCGCTATGCCGGTGCCCTGATGGTGGCCTTCGCCGTGCTGAGCGTACCGATTTCCTTCAGTAATCTGCGGCAGCAGTTTGAAATACTGTCGCTCTTGCACGGCGCGGAATTCATGCATGTTTTTTCTGCGCGGCGCGTCAACGCGCTGATCGTCATGACGCTCGGAGAATACAATAAAGGTTTGTTTTTGAGTAAGATTTTCTGGGCCTTGTGGCTGGCGCCGTTCGGCTATCTGGTGTTCAAATCAGGCATTTTGCCAAAGGTATTAGGCGCCTTGCTGATGCTTGGCTGTATTACCTTCCTGGTGGATCTTGGCGGATCCTTGCTCATCGCAAACTACAAGCAAACTTTGCTGGCAAGCTATGCGGGAATGCCGGCAGCCGCAGGCGAGATCGGCATTTGCCTGTGGCTGCTGATCATGGGAGCCGGCAACCAGCCCCGCTCAGCGCCGGCCGATTGAGCCGCAGCCGGTGAACACGCTCACCGCTTTTCCGCCGCGAATCACGGAACCGTTGAAACTGCGATTACGCGAAAAAATTGTTTCCGGTCCGGCATCGGCGTTTGCTGCCGTTGTATTGCGCAGTTTGCCGTCACTGCCTGGCGCCGCCTTGCTATCATCCGCGTCGGGCAAGTTTTGCGAAACGGGCTCGCCCGCGTCGACGTGCGCTTCGGCAGCTTCCTGGGTGCCGGCATGGGCGCCGGCAATGCCATCAACGGGTAGCGGATTGTCGCTGCCGATGGATTGTGCGTGTCCATGGGTGTCGTGTGTGTCTGGCATGATATCGCCCCGATGACAAAGGAAGCACCATCGTGACGCGGCCGCAGCCCACACGCCATAGGCCAGATGATTGTTTCACTGTAGGACAAGCGCCTAATCAGGCGGCTTTCAGCTCGAGCGATCCTTGGATGTCTTTGCTCTTGGTGCGCGGCGGCAGCGGATCGGCACAGGCGATCAGGCGCTCTGCCGGATAGGGACGGTACACGGCCTCATCATTGACGAGCGCACCCTCCAGCCATCCTTGATATTGCGACGGTTCAAGCAGGACCAGCATCCGTTTCTCTTCGCCCGGCTTATGGAATTGCTGCATGAGCGAATGCGCGTCAGCGTTGATGGTCAGCATGGAAAATGACAGCAGCGGCAAGCCGTCCGGGCCTTCCGCCTTCCACTCCCAAATCCCGGCAATGCTCAGTGGACGCTGGTCGGCGTGCTCGATGCGCCAGCGCACGGCCTTGCCGGAAGCATAGTTCGGTTCATAGAAATTTTCCGCCGGTACGATACAGAACTGATTGCGCTTCCACGCATTGCGAAACGATGGTTTGCTCGCCACGGTTTCAGTACGTGCATTGTACGTCTGGCGCGACAGCTTCATGTCGGCCCAGTGCGGCACCATTCCGAACACGGCGGGAATGCACTCGATTGCGCCTGCCAGTTCCCGCGACTCGCGCAGAACGGGCGCGACATAGCCGGGAAAAGATTCAGGCGGAAAGTCGAACGCAGCGCGTTCCAGACCGTAATGATGACTGAACGCTTCGCGTTTGCTGGGAGTGTAGTTAGCGCACATGAACGCCATCCTACCGCGTTTTGCGCGACGCGTCAGGCGCCTGCGCGCAGCCGTCCAATGACGTTGCCAGCCAGGTGGGTCGCGGTGGCAATTGGATGGGCGATGCCGTAACCCTGACGGACCATATTCTGAGGCATGAAGAAGCGGCTGAAACGTATCAGGGCGCTACTGTTGGCAGTCCGGAAGCGGCCGTTCACGTGGGTGGTATTGAAGCCATATTCGTTTGTGAAAATGTATACCGCGCTGCTCGAACTCATTGAAATGTCGAACGCCTTGCCAGGCGCTAAGGCAACGTAACCGTGAATGTACGAGAATCGCACGCTCAGACGCAAATCCGGAAAATGAATCCGGATCGGCTTGATCAACCCCAGCCGTTCAAGCAGCCAGGGCAGCGCGGGGAGGTGGGCGCCGATCACCTTGTGGTAGCGTGTGAAGGCTGCCTTCAGTTCGGCAACGGTTGCGCTGGGTTCCGGCGGCAGAAGGGGGCGCGTGACGCAACCCAGTTGTTCCCAGTGTGCGACCGCCGCCTGGCTCATGCGGATCGTATTGCCAGGCGTGGCTTTGTCGAGATCGATGCTGTCGCCAGGCTTCATGAAGCGCAGGTGTTCGGTGTCCTGAGACAGACTCGACCATTGGCGTATGGTGTAGGCCGAGTTCTGATAGTCGTTCAGATAGCTGTTCTCGACGCTGCAAAACATGCTGAACGAAGCGAACGGAATCGTCAGACTCGGCGCGAAGGTGCGCATCTGCAGCCGGATACGTTCGCGTTTTTCTGCAGCCGCGCGCCGTCGCAGTCCCGGTTCGAACGGGTTGCCGACCCAGCTGGCGTAGCCGAACTGCGTCAGCAGGACGTCGATCTTGTCGGTCACGGGGGCGATCCGGGCGCGCGCCGCGCGGCACAAGGCCTGGCTCGAGAGCGCGCAGTCATTCAGATTCAGGATAAAGCGCTGGCCCGATTGGATCAGGCAATAGGAATCGCCGTTGGCAAACGGATAGACCGTGATGGACAGCGCGGGGTCGAGGGGCAGGGTCGCGCCGGGCGCGCATTCAATCACCTCGAAGCCATTATTTTTCAGAAAACCGAACACCCGGCGGTCCTTGGTCTGCTGAAACAGCATGGTGACCTTACCGGGGAAATCCTGTTTCAGCTTGTTGATGAAGGAAAGGGAAAAGTGGTCCGGATGTTCGTGCGAGAACCAGATGAAGATGGTGCGCTTGCGCGCCGCCAGTTCGCGGATCAGGCCGGCATTGGATGTCGTGCCATCGAGCAGGCGCCAACCGTTGTTGAAGACGGTACCCTCGACCCAGGGATCCACCAGCAGCAAGCTCTGATCGTTGGCGACATAGAAGCTGGCATGATTGACGAAGTTAAGCAGGTTGTTCATGGCAGTGCCTGGTGGCGAAGCGGGGAGCGCGTGCCGGACCTGCAGATGCATTGAAGCCGGCTTTCTGACGCTTCTGCACAGAGAAGCGTCAATCCATACTAAATGTGGCCAAGCGGCTGATCTTGATGCCGGACAAGCCGGCCGTGACTAATGCAACGGCCGGTAGCGCGCATAAATGGCGCGCATGGTGCCGCGCTGGCGCAGGGCGATAATCGCGCGGTTGACTGTATCGAGCTGCAACCTGCCATGCGGTGGCAGCGCGCAGAACGTGTCGAAGGAGCGCACGGTCAGCACGGCTGCATTGAGCTGGAAACCTTGCGGATGGGCCAGACGCTGATAATCGATGTACAGGGAGTTGGACATCATGTAGTCGAATCGTTTGCCCAGCAGTTTGCTAGTGTTGAGGTCATCGGTGGCCGCATCGTCACGGGAAAAATCGCGCCCGAGTTCGCGTTCCAGTTCCGG
This sequence comes from Telluria sp., assembly GCA_036399735.1. GTDB lineage: Bacteria > Pseudomonadota > Gammaproteobacteria > Burkholderiales > Burkholderiaceae_D > Telluria_A. The sequence continues at coordinate 9,310 of DASWMN010000055.1, forward strand.
GTAGCGATAGCCCAGCAGAGTCCCCACGCGCCGGCGGCTCAGGCCGGAAAGTTTGTTCAGCACCGGCGTGTCAGCACGGCTGACGATAATCATGTTGTTGGAAAATACCGTACCAGTCCACAACCAGCCTTTGCTGTCGAGCCATTCCGGGCGCAAGTCGCATAGCAGGTCAGCCTGCCCGTCCAGCAAAGCGGCTTCGACGCGCTTGCGCGGCAGATTCAGATAGCGCGGCTCGCGTTTCAGTTCAAGCGCCAGGGCATCGCCAAAATCTTTCAGCAGACCGGATTGCAGCGTTTCACCGCGAAATTGGGTCATTGGCATGGCGCTGCCGGTCGACACCGCGAAGGTGATGGGTTCGGCGGAAACCGGGCACAGCAGGGCAAGCAGGGCGAGAAAAATGATGCCAGTCTTCATTTCGATATGATACCGCGCGCCGATGTTGCAGGCGCACTGAGATTTCCTCCTATAAATTCAACCGTGCGCAATCTTTTCGCTTAGAATTCGTGGGCGATCTCCCGAATAGAAGGTTTTATGGCATCACCAGCAGTTCAGCGCGCGTCTTCAGCCAGTCAGGCCGACCGGCGCCTCGCCTGGGGCTTGCTGGTGTCGCTTCTGCTGCACGGCATGATATTGCTATTGCAATTCGGGGTCACAAACATGGGCTTGCAAGGCACTGCGCCGCCGTTGACGGTGCGCCTTGCTCCGGCGCCCGCGCCGACGCCGCAGACCGCGGCCCCGGTCACGCCCGCTCCCACGCCGCCACCCCTTGCGCCGGTCCCGTCGAAACCGCTCCCGACAACGGGTATGCGCCTGGTCAATCCCGTGGTCGAAGCGCCACCGCTGCCAGCGCCCCCGCCGAAAGCACGGCCCGCGGTCAAGAAAGACAAGCCGCGCCGTGCCCGCCGCATCAGTCCGCCGGTTCCCGCACGTGAAACTGTTGTCGAGCCAGCCCGGGTCATTACGCAGGATAACGTACGCAATGAGTTTTCCGTACCGCTGGAGCGGCCGGAAGAGGCGGAGGAAAAGACGCTCGACCTGGCCAAATCCCGTCACGGCGAGGACGACGGCGACGCCGAAACCAGCGCAGCAGCCGAGGCCGCGGCAGCAAAGGCAGGCTTGATCAAAGCCGCGGAAGAAGCCGAAGCACGCAAGCTGGTGGAAGAAGCACGCCTGGCTGAGCAGGAAGCGGCGCGCCGCGCGGCCGAGCAGGAAAAATTGCAGCGGCAGTTGGCGTTGGCGGAGCAAGCCAAAGTCGATGAGGCGCGTGCAAAAGCCGATCAGATTGCAGTGCAGGCGCTGGAGGCGCAGCAGATCGCGCAGCAAAAGAGTGAGCAACAGAGACGAGAGCAGCAACAGGCAGAGCAACAGAAGGCCGCTCAACTGGCACAGCAACAAGCCGAACAGAACAAGCTCGCGCAGGAGGCCGAACAGCAGAAGCTCGAACAGCAAAAGCTGGAACAGCAAAGGTTGAGTCAGCAAAAGCTCGAACAGCAAAAGATTGAACAGCAGAAGCTCGATCAACAGAAGCTTGAGCAGCAAAAACTCGAACAGCAGAAACTCGAACAGCAGAAACTCGAACAACAGAAACTCGAACAACAGAAGGTCGAGCAGCAAAAGATCGAACAACAGAAGCTCGAACAACAGAAGCTCGATCAGCAGAAGCTTGAGCAGCAGAGACTCGAACAGCAGAAACGCGAACAGCAAAAGCTCGAACAGCAAAAGCTCGAACAGCAAAAGCTTGAACAGCAAAAGCTTGACCAGCAAAAGCTGGAACAGCAGCGCATCGAGCAGCAGAGAGCCGATCAGCAAAAAGCAGATCAACAACGGGCCGAGCAACAGCGTGCCGATCAGCAGAAAGCAGATCAGCAGAAAGCCGACCAGCAGCGCGCCGACCAGGCCGCGCAGAAGGCTGCCCAGCAGGCGGCGCAGCAGGCCGGCCAACCGCGGGGCAACGCACCTGCCGGTACGCCTTCGACGGGCAGCGGTACCGAGGGCAAAGGCCCGGGCGCCGGCGGTAGCGGTGGCCCACAGATTCCGCGCAACGCGCTGGGCAGCGACGTGGCAAATCGGGCCCGCGATCTGGTCAAGGGCCTCGATGTTCTGCGCGGCGATCCACCTCGCACACCACCATCGATGCGCGAAGGGCGGCGCGTTGCCGTCGGCGCAAATGAACGGGATTTACCGCTGCGCATGTACGTGGAAAGCTGGCGCCAGAAAATTGAACGCAACGGCGGTATCAATTATCCGCGCAACTGGGCCGACGAAGAAAAGACCGATCCGCTGGTCAGCGTGGCAGTGCGCAGCGATGGCTCGGTGGAAGACGTGACGATTATTATTTCCAGTGGCCGCGCCGACATGGACGAGGCGGTACGCCGTATCGTCCGCGTCAACGCGCGCTATTCCCCGTTCCCGCCACAGATTGCTCAACGCTACGACGTGATCGAAATTCGCCGCGTCTGGCGCTTCGATGACAGTCTCAAGCTGCTTGAGGAACTGCGCTAGGAGGAGGCGGCCTTTCGCGCCAGTCCAACCTGGTTCCCGCCGCCCTGGCGGGAAATATTGCCCCATGCTATCCGACCATTTCACGCTCGAGTTCGCCGCGCTGAGCGTTTGATACATGCCAAAGTCAAGCGATGCCTGCTCCCTTACTCTGGATCAGACAGTGTTTAAATTGGCAACCATCATGAAAAACTCATTGCGAGATCGCACTGCACGCCATCTCATCCTGCTCACCCTGGCATGCTGCCTCGGTGCATGTGCCAGCCGTCCCATGGGACGTCAGGCCGGCCTCCCGGCGCAAGACGCCGGGCCGCCCACGCAGCTCATCACCGAACAGCTGATTGAAACCGAACGCAAGCAGCGCGAGCTCCATATCAACAAGGATATTGCCCATCTAGTGGTGCCGGATCCTTCCCCGTACACGATCGGCAGCGGCGATCTGCTCTCGATTGTCGTGTGGGACCATCCTGAGCTGGCAGGGCAGGGCATCGCCGCGGCGACCAATCCGATGGATACGCCCGCGCCCGTGCCTGCCGGGTTTCTGGTCGATCACGAAGGGCGCGTGCAGTTTCCTTTTGCCGGCGAACTGACGCTGGCCGGCCTGACCGAAGAGCAGGCGCGCGTGCTGCTGACCAGCCGCCTGGCGCGCTACATCGCTTCGCCCAAAGTCACCTTGCGCGTGCAGGCCTACCGCAGCAAGCGCGTGTATATCGATGGCGAGGTCAAGTCGCCGGGGTTGCAGGCTATCAACGACATTCCCATGACGCTGACCGAGGCACTCAATCGCGCTGGCGGTGTTCTTCCCACTGCCGACCAGAGCCGTATTGCGCTCGAACGGGGCGATGCGCGCTACCTGATCGATCTGCGCGCCCTGGTCGCGCGTGGCATCAATCCCGGCAACGTCATGCTGGCCCACGGCGACCTGGTGCGTGTGCATTCACGTGACGAGAGCAAGGTGTTCGTGTCGGGCGAGGTGGTCGCGCCCAAGGCGCTGACCATGCACGACGGCCGCCTGACGCTTAACGAGGCGCTGGGCGAATCGGGCGGCATCAGTCCGCTGACCGGGGATGCGCGCCAGATCTACGTGGTACGCAAAAGCACGCAAGGCACGCGCATCTTCCAGCTCGATGCGCGCCAGGCCGGCGCATTGGCGATGGCCGAATCGTTCGAGCTCCATCCAAAAGATCTGGTGTATGTGGCGGCCTCGTCGCTGGCCAACTGGCACCGCAACCTGAGCATGATTTTCCCAGGCGCGCTCACGCAGGCTGTCAGCGCATCCCGGCCCTGATTTCGCAGCGAAGGAACGATGATGAACCACCCTGGCGAGCCGCACCCGCTACAGAACATCACGCACAATGTGCCGGTCCTGAGCATGCCTTTGCCGTCGCGACCGCCGGAGTACGAGCGCGACCCGCACGACATCGACCTGAAAGGCTATTTCAATATCCTGTACGACAGCCGTTGGCTGATTGGCGGCATGACCGCGCTGGTCACACTGATGGCGGTAGTGTACGCCCTCATCGCCAGCCCGGTGTATGAAGCCAATCTCATGATCCACGTCGAGGAAGAGAGCCCGAACGCGTCGAAAAATATCCTCAGCGAAGTGTCGTCCCTGTTCGAGACCAAGAAGGCGGCGATCGCGGAAATGGAATTGCTGCGTTCGCGCATGGTGATTTCGCACGCGGTCGACAATCTGCAGCTGTATATCGATGTCCGTCCTAAATATTTTCCGGTAGTCGGGTTCTGGTTTGCGGACCGCCAGGCAAGCGAACTGTCCGAACCCGGCGTGTTCGGCTATGGCGGTTATGTGTGGGGGCCGGAGCGTGCCGACGTCTCGGTCTTCGATGTGCCGGAAGCCTGGTACAACCGCGACTTCACCATCACAGCGCGCGGCAACGGCCGCTATCACTTGAGTGGCGCGGGCTTGCCTGCCATTTATGAAGGGAAAGTCGGCAACACGCTCAAGGCTGCAACCAAGAGCGGCAACATCGAACTGCGCATCGACCGGCTCGACGGGCGCAACGGCGCCCAGTTCACGCTGCGGCGATCCTCGCGGCTGTCGGCCATCGAGCGGATCCAGACGGCGATGGTCATCACCGAGCAGGGCAAGCAATCCGGCATTATCGAAGTCCGTCTGCAAGGCGACGATCCGCAGCGCATCAACAGCATGCTGGCCGAAATCGGGCGCGAATACATGCGCCAAAATCTGGCGCGCAAGACCGAGGAAGCGGAAAAATCGCTGGCTTTCCTCAATCAGCAACTGCCTGCCCTGAAGCGGCAACTCGAGCAGTCCGAAGAAAAGTACAACAATTTCCGTAACAG
>DASWMN010000056.1:0-2136 GCA_036399735.1 Telluria sp.
ACCGCATTGATACGATGGGTCCAGCCTACGCACTCCGAACCGGCAAATTCGGTTCGGAGTGCGGCGGGTTCGCTTAGTCCCAGCTTCCCTCTTCGAATTTACGCAAACCATTGACATTATTAACTGAAGCTCGGTTTCAGCCGCCCGTTACTGGCTACACTACGACGCCTAGCAGATCGAACGCCTTCTGCTGCACCGGCGTCGGCCGCGTCACCACGGTCAGCGGACAGAGCGGGTTAATCGCGGTAACGATGGTATTGCGCGCCATCGTCGCCAGATCGGCCAGCAGCGTGCGGAAGCTGTGTACCGGCAGTCCGTCCGGCGTCACGCCGGTGGTCTGCTTCTTGACCGCGGTCTTCGAACGCTGCGCCTGCGCCACCACGTTGCTGCGCAGGGCTTCGGCCTCCGCTTTGTCGGCGTCATCGAACAGCATCGGTGCCAGGCACTGGCGCATGTGCCATTCCAGGTAGTAGGCCAGCATGCAGAGAAGGACGTGCGCCCGCACGCGATCCTCCAGCCAGTGGTAGACCGGCCGGATATTCAGATCGACCGTCTTGATGCAGCGAAACGCTCGCTCCACCCGGGCCAGAGATTTGTAGCTGCGCACGGTATCGGCGTCGCCGAGCGTCTGTTCGGACAGATTGGTACGCACGACATAAAGCCCGTCGGTTGCCGCCTCGGCGGCAATCTCGGTGGTCTTCCTCGCGAAGCTGAAGGCGTCGTCGGTGATATTCAGATCGAAATGCTTTTTCATTTTGTAGGTGTTGAGCGCCCCGCCGACCGCAAGCGCGATTTCGGCGGTGCCATGCAACGGATGACGCTTGCGCTCGACCCTGGCCTTGATGGCGGCGAGGTCCTTTTCGGTCGCGGTCAGCAACTCTTCGCGCTTGCGGGTGCGCTGTGCGGCGAGATCGGGATTGCGGCACACCACCAGCCGCTCGCCGGGAAAATCAGGAGAGGTGATGGAGGCCATGTCGCGCTGGTCGAACAGCGTGAGTTGCAAGGCGCCGCTGTTCAGCAGGTCCTTGATCGCCGGTCCACGCAGCGCGGTGATCCAGTCCAGGCCTGCAGATTTGATGTCCGCGGTGATGCGCGCCTCGGTGATCATGCCGCGATCGCCGACCAGCACCACATGGCTGAGGCCGAAGCGCTGCTTGAGCTTATCGATCTGAGGCGCCAACGTCGTCGGATCCCCGGTGTTACCGTCGAACACTTCGATCAGGCCGCGAAGCGGACTGATGCCACGCAAAGCGGTCAGCTGGCTGGCGACGGGGCAACCATCGGGGGCGCAGAGCAGGCCGTAGACGATCTGGAGCGTGCCCTTCCTGCCATCACGGCTGTATCCACGTTTGGCCAACGGACAGCAGCGTCCCTCCATGTAGCTCGACGAGACATCGTAGAGCACCAGCGTGCCGTTCTGGAGGTGGCGCCTGGCCAACGCGGTCTCGATGGCAGCCTGGCGCGCCAGCAGCCAGTCGAGTGCGGCATAGAGTTCATCGTCATCGACCGCGCCGAGACCGAGCGCTTCACCAAGGCTGGAGGACGCCGTGGCTGGCGTCAGCGTCCTGGCGGCGGCGAGTTTGGAGACGGGGTCGAGGATGCGGCCGATCAGCAGGGCGAGGACGAGGTCGCGGCAGCGGTTGCCGTCAGGCCCGAGGGTGCGGTCAAGGCCGATCTTGCGCGCCGTGCCGAGCGCGGCAGCGACGTGGCCGTGGGGCAGGCTGCGGGTGACGCTGATGGCGTCATGCTCAGCGGGAATGACGGTGCCCCCCTTGAGCACACCACGCAGGCCTTCGACGTGCGCCGGGGACCAGTCGGAGAGGTTGCACAAAGTGCGTTTGCGGACCTTGCCCTCGTGGCGGTAGCTCTCGCGCAGAAGGATGGCGGGTGGCGAGTTCCGGTTCGGGACGGCTTCGATATACATGCGGCAAACGGGAGCAGATCCGGCCGCGCAGTACAACTCACAAGCGCGTTATTACATGGCTACGTTTTTGGGCGGTCCCGGGCAGTTTTCCCCGGACTTCCGCCGATTTATAGTAAGGACAAGTCGGAAGCTCGGCTTAGAGGGTCTTGCCGAGCACGCGCGCCATCGCATCCAGGACTTCGGCGAGGGTATAAGGCTTGCGCAGTATCTCG
>DASWMN010000057.1:0-15161 GCA_036399735.1 Telluria sp.
GGCGGGCCGCGCCACGGTGATCAAACTTGTGTGCGCTTTTGCTGTCGTAGCAGATGTCCGGTTCGTTTTGCGAGCCGGTCCATCGGTGCGCTGCCGCCGGCAGCGCTTCATACAGCGCAAGGCAAACCAAGGAGATCGTCATGGCAACAATCAACGCGCCTGCATCCGAACGCAGGCATATTTTGGACCGCCGCACCACCGGCGCAAGCCTGAGCAAAGGAAAGCTCAACGCGCTCGACTGGGTGGCCATGGTGCTGCTTATCGTGGGTGGACTGAACTGGGGTGCTGTCGGCCTGATGAACATCGATCTGGTCGCCGCTTTCTTCGGCTCCCAAAGCGCACTGTCGCGCGTGGTATATGTGCTGGTGGGGCTGTCGGCGCTGTATTCGATCTATACCAGCAGCAAAATGGCTTCGTCTAAACATTAGCCTGGGCCGATCCCGCCACATTTGTGGGCGGGCATGCATCGTCCTCCTGCGTTCGGCCTTGCCCTGGTCGGGCGCAGCAGCGCCGGGATATTTGCGCAACAGTTCCTGACTGATAATTGGATTCCGGGAGAACGCACGATGTACGAACAGACGCTCGCCGATTACGTCGCCTTGCCCAACAGGAGCTGGTAGTTTCGGCATGGCGATCAGCATCGTACGTCTGGCCAGTCCGCGCGGCGAGCATGAAGGTTTGCGTATCGGCACTGTGCGTCGGCCGCCGCGCGGGGTGCCAAAGATAGAATTCGCCAGCCGCGATTATTACGATGTGTGGCTGCCGAATCTGGCGCCCAGTGCGGCGCTGATGGCCAAGGGCAGGGCAGCCACCAGCGACGCCGAGTGGCAGCATTTCGAGCACGCCTATCGCAAGGAAATGGCCGCGCCCGACGCGGCGCATCTGATCGACACGCTGGCGGCGCTGTCGCATACCAGCGCCTTCGCGCTGGGCTGCTACTGCGAGCGCGCGTCGCGCTGCCACCGCGGGATCTTGCGCCAGTTGCTCAGTGAACGTGGCGCGGCCCTCATTACTTCCTGACGGAGCGGAAGGAATCCAGTTCTTCCGTCACGGTCGATTCCACCGCACCAAAGCCGTTGTGGAACTTGCGCACCACCTTGACCATCGCCCTTGTTTCAGGCGAGTACCAGTAAGTGAAGCGAGTACGCTCAGCCGCCAGGTTTTCCGCAGCCGATACTTTGGCATTGCTCACGTTCGTGCCTTGCCAGACCGCTTCGATCTTGGTGGTGTCAAAGGTGCCGGCCGGGACGCTGATGGTTTCTTTCCCGATCACCGCGTACTTGCGTTTGCTCTTCTGGCCCTTGTCGACTACTTCCGTGTCCCAGTCCATGCCCTGTACGAACTCGATGGCGCAGGTGTTTTCCAGGCCAAGCGAGCCGCCGCCGGTGACGTCGATCAGGCAAGCGCCCGCTTCGATTTCACCGATTTTGCGCCATTCCGGACCGCCACGCACTTTCAGTTCCGCCAGCAGGGACTGGTAGATCAGCTTGTTGTTCTCCCCCTTGCCAGAGATCTTGTAGTTGATCGCAGACTTGGTGCTGTTGTTGCCGATGGTGACCGTTTTCTTGTAGGTCCAGCTGTCGCCCACGGCGATCGGTTCGATATATGGCGGCGGGATGTCGGCGGCAGCAACCAGGGTGGACGTGAGGCAGGCAAGCGCGGCCAGGAGTTTGAGTTTCATGGTGGACCTTCTTCAGCGGAATTGTGTCAGAGCATAGTGTAATAGGAGATTGTTGGTAAGGGGCAAATTTTAAGTTGGATCGTGTTCGCCCCGGGCGGCGTGTTACAGATCGGCCGGTTCCGCTATGCGGGCCAGTTTATGCCGACAACATGGGGCAGAGGGCATGCGCGCGCGCGTCGTCGGCACCGTCGATGAGGTCGCGATAGCGAAAAATCGGTGTAGTAGTAAACGGTGGAGAGGTAATGCCGATTGCAAAGCATCGGAAGGCAGATGCGCACTGCGGACAAGTTCTCTGCGGCGGATAATTTTTCTGGCCGATTTACAAAAACATTTGCCCTGTCCGGTGGTGAGCACGGACGATCGAGTTAATGCCGATGATGCACAACGGGATACGCGTGATGCAGCTGAAGGACACGGGCGGGATGTCGTACATGGGACTGAACGGGACGGCCTTGAACGGTGTTGTTTGTCGAATTGCGCGATCGGGCAATAATGACGCGCAATTGAAAGCGGAAGGGTGGCCGGTGAAGTGATGCTTGTTGGTTTCTTGTTGCGAAAAAACGATGAGGCCGACAACTGAGCGGTGGAGGCGGAGGGCAAGAAATCGCAGAGCGATTTCCCTTTAGTCAGACGAATCGGACAGCCTTGCGCTAGTACGCGCAAGTCGCTCCGCCGGCGCCGAGCAGTGCTCGACGAAACCCCGGCTCCAAGCCCCGCGCTAGTACGCGCGGGTCGCTCCGGTGGCGGCGAGCGTGCTCGCCGAATTCCCGCCTCCAAGCCCCCATGCGGCCCGCGGGTTCAATTCCCGCCGCCATCACGCGGCGGCGAAAAAAAACCGTCCACTGGACGGTTTTTTAGGATGCTCTGGTGGAGGCGGCGGGAATCGAACCCGCGTCCGCAAGCACTCTACAGACAGTTCTACATACTTAGCACTGCCATTTAATTTAACCGGTACAACGCGGACGTGCACGCTGTGTACAAGCGAGTTACCTATTATTTAGTCCGGAACTAAGTAACCCAGTTCGAGACGAGTCCCTGTAAATGACTCTAGAGCTTTTAACGGCCCACCCCAGGGACGAGGTGTTCTAGAGCTAACAGCAATTAAGCTGCCAGTGCGTACGAGTTATCGTTTGCAGTTAAGTTTTTTCTGGTTGTATTTACGAGGTGGCCAGCCCTCGGTATGCCCTGCGCTGCTTTGCAACCCACGTCGAAACCAGGTCGCCCCCACAGAACCTCTATTGTAGCGCATCACGGAACAAGACGGGCGGGGAGGGCACAAACCGTGCCCCCAATTCCCTGTTGACAGAAGAGAATCGTGCGACATCCTAGCAACAAAAATTGCCCTAAGGAACGATATTTGTTGCCGTACGTCATGTGTTGCCGTATAGTATCGTTATTGGTTGTTAATTAAACGATCACTCCCCACTAATTTTGCACAGGAGTTTCATCCATGATTTCCCGTAAAAATGCTCTGAAAATGTTCGCCGCTTTCATGTTCGCTGGCATCGGTGGCAGCGCAGTCGCTGGTGAAGTACCAGCCGTGTTCGATGCCAAGAGCTGCAAGGCCGAATACCCGAAAGCTTCGCTGATGAATGAAGAGCAGGGCGTCGTGTCGATGATGTTCCTGGTGTCGGCCGAAGGCCGCGTGATCGAGTCGAAGCTGGACAAGACCAGCGGCTTCAAGAGCCTCGACAAAGCAGCGATTTCCGCTGTCTCCGCTTGCAAGTTCAAGCCGGGCAGCAAGGATGGCAAGCCGGACAGCACCTGGACCAAAGTCGAATACAGCTGGACCCTGAGCTAAGATTTCTGAGTTTCCTTGATGTTCTGGTGATTTAACCACCCCTCGGGGTGGTTTTTTTTCGTCTGTCGCCAGCCAATGCCGGCAGATTGGTTCAGGCCACCATCGATTTTTTTACCGGCGCTGCCGCAATGCTGCGCACCAGATCAAGCAGATCGGCCGGCGTGTCCAGCAAATGGTCGGCGCCCCAGTGCAGCGGTTCGGTCGCGCCGCAGTAGCCCCAGGCGCAGGCGACTGTCGTCATGCCAGCCGCGCGGCCCGCTTCGATGTCGCGCAGGTCGTCGCCCACATACCAGCAATCCTGCGGCGCGATGCCCAGCCGGCGCGCGCCTTCGAGCAGCGGCGCGGGATGCGGCTTGGCCACGCCCACCGTGTCGCCTGAGATGATGCAGCCGGCGTGCGTCAGCCCGATCAGCGGCACCAGCGGATCGGTAAAACGGGCCGGCTTGTTGGTGACGATGCCCCAGGCAATTCCCGCTTCCTCCAGTCCGGCCAGCAATTCGGCCACACCGCCGAACAGCGTTGAATGCACGGCGATGGCCGCCTCGTAATTGCTGAACCACTGCAGGCGCAAGGCTTCGTAGCCTTCGTCGGCAGGCGTCAGCCCGAAGGCGGCGCCGATCATGCCGCGCGCGCCAGCCGAGGCGGTCGGGCGCAGGATAGCGTAGGGCGTCGGTTCCAGGCCGCGTTCCAGACGCAGCAGGTTGACGGCGGCCGCCAGGTCGGGCGCGGTGTCGGCCAGCGTGCCGTCGAGATCGAACAGGATGGCGCGCGGGCGCAGGGTGGAAGTCATGGAATCAGTGTCAACAGTTAGAGCGGACGGCGACAGGCCACCAGGTAGTTCACATCGGTGTCCTGGTTCAGTGCGTAAATTTTGGTCAGGGGATTGTAGGTCATGCCCTTGATCCCGTCGACCTGCAGCCCGGCTTCGCGCACGAATTGCGACAGTTCCGCCGGAGTAATGAATTTGGCGTAGTCGTGCGTGCCCTTGGGCAGCATGCGCAGCAGGTATTCGGCGCCCACCACGGCAAACAGGTAGGCTTTCGGATTGCGGTTGATGGTGGAAAAGAAGACGTGGCCGCCTGGTTTCACCAGCGTGGCGGCCGCCTTGACGATCGAGGCCGGGTCGGGCACGTGCTCGAGCATTTCCATGCAGGTCACCACATCGTACTGGCCGGCTTCCAGCGCAGCCATGTCTTCCGCGGCAATGTGCTGGTAGCGCACCGTCACGCCCGATTCCAGGCTGTGCAGGTCGGCCACTTTCAGGGCTTTTTCGGACAGGTCGATCCCGGTCGCGTCCGCGCCTTTGCGCGCCATCGATTCGGTCAGGATGCCCCCGCCGCAGCCGATGTCGATCACTTTTTTGCCGGCCAGTGCGACCATGGCGTTGATCCATTCGAGGCGCAGCGGATTGATCTCGTGCAGCGGCTTGAATTCGGACGTCGGGTCCCACCAGCGATGGGCGAGTTCACTAAATTTCTGGATTTCGAGGGGGTCGGCATTCATACGCGGAATAATAGCGGGAAATTGCGGTGGGCGGTGTTTCTTTGCCGGGCAGGGCGGCACAAAAACGGTCAAAAAAAATGCCGTCCAGCGGAACTGAACGGCATTGTCTTGCGGCCAGGCTTGCAAGCAAGCCTGGCTGGTCGTCAATTACTTGGCGCGGGTGCCAACGACTTCGATTTCCACGCGGCGATTCTGGGCGCGGCCTTCGTCGGTCTTGTTGTCGGCCACTGGCTGCTTCTCGCCTTTGCCTTCGGTGTAGATGCGGTTGGCATCGACGCCTTTGCCTTGCAGGTAAGCTTTGACCGATTCAGCGCGGCGGATCGCCAGCTTTTCGTTGTAAGCATCGGTGCCTTTGGAGTCGGTGTGGCCGACGGCAATGATGACTTCCAGGTTGATGCTGCCCAGTTTCGATGCCAGGTCGTCCAGCTTGGCTTTGCCTTCTGGTTTCAGGGTGGCTTTGTCGAAATCGTAGAACGCGTCGGCAGCGAAGCTGACCTTTTCTGCGGTAATTGCTGGCTCGACGACTGGTGCGACTGGCGCGACCGGGGTCTCTACAACTGGCGCAACCACTGGTGGTGGGGTGACGCATTTGCCGTCTTCCAGTTTGGCTGGCTCAACGCAGACTGGCAGGTCGCATCCTGGAATGGCATCCGCCTTGGTCCAGGAACCGGTACGCCAGCACAGGCCGTACGGATCGCGTGCGACGACGCCGCGCGCGTCAATCACGTAACCGGCGTTGCCCTTCGGCGCAATGATGTCGGTGGTCAGGGGGGCGAACGGTGGCGAGGTCTGTGCCATGGCGCCGTTGGCCGCTGCTGCAACTGCCAAAATCATTGTCAATTTTTTCATTATTTTCTTTCCTTTCGGGGGATATCCGCAGTTTCCACTGCGCTACTGGGCTTGTGAACAAGATAGTAACAGCTTGCCCCACTGGTACCTGTTACAAATTGTGAAACAGGCAATTAACGTTTAATCATTTTGCCACACACGTAGAAATAGCACGACCGCGCTAATTCAATAGGACATGATTGTACAAGGGCTCGTTGTATTCGTGCAACATCCGGTAGTAACGCAGTTTTGCATGACGCTGTCATGACAATCTGGAACCGATTGCAGGATTTGACCGCTAGCCATACGCCGCATGCTAAAATCCCACGCTTCTGTTGATAAGATCGGCGTTCGCACCGCGATGTGCGCTAGTCGGATCAGCAGGCACCCCTGCAGCATTTGCGTACAGCTACTATAACCACAGCCTGAGATCAGTCGACCCGCCAATGGATCAATTCGCAAAAGAAACAATCCCAATTTCCCTCGAAGAAGAGATGCGCAAGAGCTACCTCGATTACGCCATGAGCGTGATCGTGGGCCGCGCATTGCCGGATGTGCGCGACGGCTTGAAGCCGGTGCACCGCCGCGTTCTGTTCGCCATGCACGAGATGAACAACGTGTACAACCGCCCGTACGTCAAGTGCGCGCGCGTGGTTGGCGAAACGATGGGTAAGTATCACCCGCACGGCGATGCGTCGATTTACGACACGCTGGTACGTATGGCCCAGGACTTCTCGCTGCGCTACACGCTGGTCGACGGCCAGGGTAACTTCGGTTCCATTGACGGCGACTCCGCTGCGGCAATGCGTTACACCGAGTGCCGCCTGGACAAGATCGCCGGCGAAGTGCTGGCCGATATCGACAAGGACACCGTCGATTTCCAGCCGAACTATGACGGCAAGGAAAAAGAACCGACCGTTCTGCCGACCCGCATTCCGAACCTGCTGATCAATGGTTCCTCGGGGATCGCGGTCGGTATGGCGACCAATATCCCGCCGCACAATCTTACCGAAGTCGTCAACGGCGCGCTGCATGTGCTGCGCAACCCGGACTGCACGATCGACGAGCTGATCGAGATCATCCCGGCACCGGACTTCCCGACCGCCGGCATCATCTACGGTGTCTCGGGCGTGCGCGACGGTTACCGCACCGGCCGTGGCCGCGTGGTCATGCGCGCCAAGACCCACTTCGAGGAATACGGCAAGGATGGCGGCCGCATCGCGATCATCGTCGATGAGCTGCCATACCAGGTCAACAAGAAGTCGCTGCTCGAGCGTATCGCCGAGAACGTGCGCGACAAGAAACTCGAAGGCATTTCCGATATCCGCGACGAGTCCGACAAGTCGGGCATGCGCGTGGTCATCGAACTGAAACGCGGCGAAGTGCCGGAAGTGGTGCTGAACAATCTGTACAAGCAGACCCAGCTGCAAGACACCTTCGTCATGAACATGGTGGCGCTGGTCATCGGCCAGCCGAAGCTGCTCAACCTCAAGCAGATGCTGCAATGCTTCCTGGCGCACCGCCGCGAAGTGGTCACGCGCCGTACGGTGTTCGAACTGCGCAAGGCGCGCGAACGCGGCCACATGCTGGAAGGTCTGGCCGTTGCACTGGCCAACATCGATGACTTTATCGCCATCATCAAGGCCGCGCCAACGCCGCCGGTCGCCAAGACCGAACTGATGGCGCGCGCCTGGGATTCGTCCCTGGTGCGCGAAATGTTGCTGCGTACTGCCGAAGGCAGCACCATCGGCGGCATCGACGCCTTCCGTCCGGAGCATCTGCCGAAGCACTACGGCATGCAGCCCGATGGCCTGTACAAGCTGTCCGACGAGCAGTCGCAAGAAATTTTGCAGATGCGTCTGCAGCGCCTGACCGGTCTGGAGCAGGACAAGATCGTCAACGAGTACAAAGACATCATGGCGCACATCGCCGACTTGCTCGATATCCTGGCCAAGCCGGAACGCGTGACGACCATCATCACCGACGAAATGACGGTGGTGATGAACGAATACGGCGTCGGCAACAAGGACGTGCGCCGTTCGACCATCGAACTCAATGCCACCGACCTCGAAACCGAAGACCTGATCACGCCGCAGGACATGGTCGTGACCCTGTCGCACACTGGCTACATGAAGTCGCAGCCGATTTCCGAGTACCGCGCCCAGAAGCGCGGCGGGCGCGGCAAGCAGGCCATGGCGACCAAAGAGGAAGACTGGATCGACCAGCTGTTCATCGCCAATACGCACGATTACATCCTGTGCTTCTCGAACCGCGGCCGCATGTACTGGCTCAAGGTGTGGGAAGTGCCGCAAGGCTCGCGCAATTCGCGCGGTAAACCAATCGTCAACATGTTCCCGCTGGCGGACAACGAGAAGATCACCGTGGTGCTGCCGCTGTCGGGCGTCAACCGCACCTTCCCGGAAGACCACTACGTGTTCATGGCGACCAGCCTGGGTACCGTGAAAAAGACCCCGCTCAAGGACTTCAGCAATCCACGCAAGGCCGGCATCATCGCGGTCGACCTGGACGATGGCGACTTCCTGATCGGCGCCGCACTGACCGACGGCGAGCACGATGTCATGCTGTTCTCCGATTCGGGCAAAGCGGTCCGCTTCGACGAAAACGATGTCCGTCCGATGGGCCGTACCGCGCGCGGTGTGCGCGGCATGAACCTGGAAGATGGCCAGAACGTGATCGCGCTGCTGGTGGCCGAAAACGAGCAGCAGTCGGTGCTCACGGCAACCGAGAACGGCTTCGGCAAGCGTACCCCGATCACCGAGTACACCCGCCACGGCCGCGGCACCAAGGGCATGATCGCGATCCAGACGTCCGAGCGTAACGGCAAGGTCGTCGCCGCCACGCTGGTCGAGCCTAGCGATGAAATCATGCTGATCACGACAGGCGGCGTCTTGATTCGCACCCGCGTGTCCGAGATCCGCGAGATGGGCCGCGCCACGCAAGGTGTGACGCTGATTGCAGTCGAAGACGGCACCAAGCTGTCGGGCCTGCAGCGCATCGTCGAAACCGACCTGGAAGAAGTCGATCTGGAGAATGCACCGGAGTAAGCCTGCAAGGGGCGCTGTTTCATGCGAAAATAACAGCGCCCCAAGCGTGCCGGTGGAATGCAAAAACGCCTTCCACCATTGCTGGTGCTCAGCAATGGTGGAAGGCGTTTTTTTTAGGAAAACGAAAGCCCACGACAGTCCCTTTTTAGATGTCTGACATGAAAAGATTTTTCCTCGCGCTGTACACATTTGTCCTGGTTGGTAGCGCCGCGCCATCCTTCGCGGCCGACGAAAAACTCGATCCGATGGCCGTCGCTGTCGCCCACGATCTGCTGTCTGCGATGCGCTTCAAGTTTACGCTCGAGCTGGAGCTGAAAACCGCGTCCGACAACGCGCCGGCCGTGCTGCGCAGTACCGCGGGTAAAAAACTGGCCGCCGACAAAACCCTGGACGCGGCCGCGCGGGCCAAGCGCGTCGCCTCGATCGAAAAGAAGCTGCCCGCCGCCGACCTGGCGCTTGAAAAGCTGTTCGCCGATCCGGCCACCACCGAGACCATCACCAACGAAACGGCTAAACTCTATACGCGCTATTTCACGATCGACGAAATGCAGAAAATCGCCGCCTTCTACCGCACGCCGGAAGGCGCGAAGATGCTGGCGCTGGCGCCGCGCATCCTGAGCGAGTCGCTCGTACTGGGCCAGACCTTCATGGCGCCGCGCACGGAAAAAATTCTTGAAGAACTGATGCAGCCCGCCGACAAATAAGAGGAACCTACGTGACCCAGATCTACAACTTCTCCGCCGGCCCCGCCGTCCTGCCGAAAGAGGTGCTCGAACAAGCCGCCGCCGAAATGCTCGACTGGCATGGCAGCGGCATGTCCGTCATGGAGATGAGTCATCGCGGTCCCGAGTTCATTTCGATCTATCAGGCCGCTGTGCGCGATCTGCGCGATCTGCTCAAGATCCCGGACAACTACCAGGTCCTGTTCCTGCAGGGCGGTGGCCTGGGCGAGAACGCGATCGTGCCGATGAATCTGCTGGGCCGCCTGAAACAGCCGGCCACGGTCGATTTCGTGCACACCGGTTCCTGGTCGGGCAAGTCCATCAAGGAGGCGCAGCGCTACGCTGAAGTGAACGTGGCCGCCACCTCCGAGCCTGGCCACTTCACGTCGGTGCCGCCGCAGGAATACTGGAAGCTCACGCGCGACGCGGCCTACGTTCATATCTGCACCAACGAAACCATCGACGGGGTCGAATACAACTTCGTGCCCACCGTGCAGGGCGCGACGCCATTGGTCGCCGACATGTCATCGCACATTCTGTCGCGCGAAATCGATGTGTCGAAATACGGCGTGATCTTCGCCGGCGCGCAAAAGAATATTGGCCCTGCCGGTCTGACGCTGGTGATCGTGCGCGAAGACCTGCTGGGCAGCGCTTTGCCGATCTGCCCATCGGCCTTCAATTGGGAAATCGTGGCCGAACACGATTCGATGTACAACACCCCGCCGACCTACAGTATCTACATCGCCGGATTGGTGTTTGCCCACCTCAAGCGGCAGGGCGGGGTGGCTGCCATGGAACAGCGTAATATTGCAAAGGCAGAGCTGCTGTATGGCGCGCTCGACGCCGACGACTTCTACGAGAACCGCGTGGCGAAAGAGTGCCGCTCGCGCATGAACGTGCCGTTCTTCCTGCGCGACGAAACACTGAACGAACAATTTCTGGCCGGTGCAAAAGCGCGCGGCCTGCTGCAACTGAAGGGCCATAAGTCCGTCGGCGGTATGCGAGCATCGATCTACAACGCGATGCCGATCGAGGGTGTGCAAGCCCTGGTCGAATATTTGAACGAGTTCGCCGGTCGCTGAAATGCGTACCGGTGCCGGCAACGCACCACGACTGCAACCATGACAGACAAACTGACACCCTTGCGCGAACAGATCGATGCGATCGACGCGCAAATCCTCGACCTGCTGAGCCGCCGCGCCCAGCTGGCGCAGGAAGTCGGCCACGTAAAGGCCGAAACCAACGCCCCCGTATTCCGCCCCGAGCGTGAAGCCCAGGTCCTGCGCGGCGTGGCCGAACGCAATCCCGGCCCGCTCAAGGGCGCCGAAGTGCAGACCATCTTCCGCGAGATCATGTCGGCCTGCCGTTCGCTGGAAAAGCGCGTTACGGTCGCTTACCTGGGCCCTTCCGGCACCTTCAGCGAACAGGCGGTGTACCAGCAGTTCGGCAGCGCGGTCGAAGGCCTGCCGTGCATCTCGATTGATGAAGTATTCCGCGCCACTGAAGCCGGCACCGCCGACTTTGGCGTGGTCCCGGTGGAAAACTCGTCGGAAGGCGCGATCAACCGCACGCTCGACCTGATGCTCGGCACCACCACCATCATCAGCGGCGAAATTTCCATCCCCGTGCACCACAGCCTGATGACCAGGACCGGCAATATGGATGGCGTGACGGTGGTCTGCGCACACTCGCAGGCGCTGGCCCAGTGCCAGGTCTGGCTCAATCAGCACTATCCGAACATCGAACGGCGCGCTGTCGCCTCCAACGCCGAAGCGGCCGTCATGGCCAGCAAGGATGCCGCGATTGCCGCCATCGCCAGCGAAATGGCGGGCGAGCAGTACCAGCTTGGCGTGGTCAATGGCCACATCCAGGACGACCCGCACAACCGCACGCGCTTTGCCGTCATTGGCCACCTGCAAACCAATCCTTCCGGCGCCGATCAGACCTCGCTGGTGCTGGCTGTGCCAAACAAGGCGGGCGCGGTATACAACCTGCTCGCGCCGCTGGCTGTAAATGGCGTGTCGATGACGCGGTTCGAGTCGCGGCCGGCCCGCATCGGCACCTGGGAATACTATTTTTACGTCGACATCGAAGGCCACGTGCAGAACCCGGCAGTGGCCAAGGCGCTTGACGAACTCAAAGACAACGCAGCATTTTTCAAGGTCCTGGGCTCGTATCCGCTCAGCCTCACATAACCCACTTCAGAGATAGTCCATGTCCCAGCAATACGGTCCAGATTACGTTCGCGCCATCGCCCCTTACCAGGCTGGCAAACCCATCGCCGAAGTCGCGCGCGAGTTCGGTCTCGACGAGGCCAATATCGTCAAGCTTGCCTCGAACGAGAACCCGTTCGGCGTGCCGGAGTCCAGCAAGAGCGCCATAGCCGCCGCTGTGGCCGATCTGGGCCGCTATCCTGACGCGAATGGCTTCGACCTGAAGGCAGCGCTGGCCAAGCGCTACGAGGTGCCGGCCGACTGGATCACGCTTGGCAATGGCTCGAACGACATTCTGGAAATCGCTGCCCACGCGTTTGTGCAAAAAGGCCAGGCGGTGGTGTACTCGCAGTATTCGTTCGCGGTGTACGCGCTGGCCACGCAAGGCGTGGGCGCGCGCGCGATCGTGGTGCCAGCCAAGGAATACGGCCATGACCTGGACGCCATGGCTGCGGCGATTGATGCCGATACCCGCCTGGTCTTCATCGCCAACCCGAACAACCCGACCGGCACCTTTATTCCTGCCGCGCAGATTGAAGCTTTCCTGGGCAAGGTGCCGGCGCACGTGGTGGTCGTGCTGGACGAGGCTTACAACGAATTTCTGGCGCCCGAACAGCAGTTCGAGTCGGCCAAGTGGGTGCAGCAGTACCCGAACCTGCTGGTCTCGCGCACCTTCTCCAAGGCTTACGGCCTGGCCGGTCTGCGCGTGGGCTTTGCCATCGCCCAGCCCGCGGTCACGGACTTGATGAACCGCATCCGCCAGCCGTTCAACGTCAATTCGCTGGCCCAGGCCGCGGCCATCGCGGCGCTGAACGACAAGCCGTTTCTGGAGCAGGGCGCCAAGAACAACGCTGCCGGCTACGCCCAGTTTGTGGAAGCGTTCAATGAGCTTGGCCTTGAATACGTGCCATCGTTCGGTAACTTTGTACTGGTCAAGGTGGGCAACGACGATGGCGCCGGCGCGCGTGTGAATCTGGCGCTGCTCAAGCAGGGCGTGATCGTGCGGCCGGTGGGCAACTACGGCTTGCCACAGTGGCTGCGCATTTCCATTGGCCTGCCGCAGGAAAATGCGATCTTCATCGCGGCACTGAAAAAGGCGCTGAGCTGAGGTGATTGATAAAGTCGTCATCTTCGGCGTTGGCCTGATCGGCGGTTCATTCGCCCGGGCCCTGCGCCACGCTGGCGCGGTTGACACCATTGTCGGCGTCGGCCGCTCGCCGGAAGCGATGGCGCGTGCGCTGGAACTGGGCATCATCGATCAGGTCGCACTATCCGTGCAGGATGCCATGCACGGCGCCAGCCTGGTGCTCATTGCTGCGCCGGTTGCGCAAACGGGGCGGATTCTGTCGGCGCTGGCGCCGTTTCTGGAGCCAGGCACGGTCGTCACTGACGCCGGCAGCACCAAGTCGGACGTGGTGGCTGCAGCGCGCGCGGCGCTGGGCGAGAAGATTGCCCAGTTCGTGCCGGGCCATCCGATTGCAGGGCGCGAGACCAATGGGCCGGACGCTGCCATCATCGATCTGTACATCGGCAAGAAGACCGTGCTGACACCCTTGCCCGAGAACGCCGCGGCTGATGTGGCGCGCGTGGCCGCTGCCTGGACCGCCTGCGGTTCGGTCATCCATCAACTCTCGCCGCAAGAGCATGACAAGGTCTTTGCCTCGGTCTCGCATTTACCCCATTTACTCGCGTACGCGCTGGTGGACGACATCGCCAACAAGCCGCACGCAGAATTGCTGTTCCAGTATGCAGCCTCCGGCTTTCGCGACTTTACCCGCATCGCCGGATCCTCGCCTGAAATGTGGCGTGACATCAGCCTGGCCAATCAGGCCGCGCTGTTGGGGGAGCTCGACTCGTATATGGCACAATTGACCGCATTGCGGGCCCACCTTGCTTCCAGCAACGGCGCGGCCATCGAAGCGGTCTACACCAACGCGCAGCGCGCCCGCTGCCGCTGGATTGAAGCCATCGAGGCGGCCGAAGCGCCGCCACCCAAAGACACCGCAGAATAATCAGTAAGGATTACCGGCATGACGCAGCAAAAGCACTATCCGCATCACCTCGATATCCACCCGGTCATGCACGTCGAAGGCGTGGTGCGCCTGCCCGGCTCAAAGAGCATTTCCAACCGCACCCTGCTGCTGGCTGCGCTGTCGGAAGGCGTGACCAAGATCCACGACCTGCTGGCCTCGGACGATACGCTGGTCATGCTGGGCGCGCTGCACTCACTGGGCATCAAATGGGAGCAGCTCGATGACCATACCCACATCGTGTATGGCGGCGGCGGCGCGCTGCCGAACCACGAAGCCGATCTGTTCATGGGCAATGCCGGCACCGCGATCCGCCCGCTGACGGCGGCGCTGGCAGTCATTGGCGGTGACTTCACGCTGCATGGCGTCTCGCGCATGCACGAGCGGCCGATTGGCGACCTGGTCGACGCGCTCAACGCGGTTGGCGCGCAGATCGAATACACGGGCGTCGAAGGCTTCCCGCCGCTGCGCATCCGGCGCGGGCATATTCACGCCGAGCGCATGTCGGTGCGCGGCAATGTGTCGAGCCAGTTCCTCACTGCCGTGCTGATGGCCGCGCCGCTGATGGCGCGCACGCATCCGGTCTCGATTGACGTGGTGGGCGAACTCATTTCCAAGCCCTACATCGAGATCACCCTGAACCTGATGCGCCGCTTTGGCGTGACGGTGGAGCAGGATGGCTGGCAGTCGTTCACCGTGCAGCCGGGGCAGAAGTACACCAGCCCCGGCGAGATCCACGTGGAAGGCGACGCCTCGTCGGCATCGTACTTCCTGGCGGCCGGCGCGATTGGCGGCGGTCCGGTGCGGGTCGAGGGGGTGGGGCGCGACAGCATCCAGGGCGACGTGCGCTTTGCCGAAGCGCTGGAGCAGATGGGCGCGACCATCACCCGCGGCGAGAACTGGATTGAAGCGCAGTCAAACGGCGTGCTCAAGGCGATTGACGCTGACTTCAACCACATTCCCGATGCAGCAATGACGATTGCGGTCGCGGCGCTGTACGCGGACGGCACCAGCACGCTGCGCAACATCGCCAGCTGGCGCGTGAAGGAAACCGACCGCCTGTCGGCCATGGCAACCGAACTGCGCAAGCTGGGCGCGGTGGTGGAAGAGGGCGCCGATTACATCCGCATTACGCCGCCCGAGGAAATCCTGGCTGCGACCATTGAAACCTATGATGATCACCGCATGGCGATGTGCTTCTCGCTGGCGACCGTGGACGGCAAGGCGCGACGCGGCAACCAGATGCGGATTCTGGACCCGAAATGCGTGGCCAAAACCTTCCCCGATTACTTTGAAGCGTTCTCCGGCATCGCGAAAG
>DASWMN010000058.1:0-4360 GCA_036399735.1 Telluria sp.
ATGCCTTCGGACAGGTTGCGGCCCTTGACTTCCATCTCCTTGACTTCGGAACCCGGGAAAGCCGAACCGATGGCCTTCTTGATCGCTTCCGCGGTCTGTTCGCCGATCAGCATGCCGTAGTTGCGGCGGATGTAGTTGACGATGGCTTCGTCGAACTTGTCGCCGCCGACGCGGACCGAACCCTTGTAGACCATGCCGCCCAGCGAGATGATGCCCACTTCGGTGGTGCCGCCGCCGATGTCGACCACCATCGAGCCGGTTGCATCCGATACCGGCAGGCCGGCGCCGATGGCAGCAGCCATTGGCTCTTCGATCAGGTACACCTGGGAAGCGCCGGCGCCAAGGGCCGACTCGCGAATCGCGCGTCGCTCGACCTGGGTCGAACCGCAAGGCACGCAGATGATGATACGCGGCGAAGGGCGGAAGAATTTGGAATCGTGCACCATGCGGATGAACTGCTTGAGCATCTGCTCGGTGACAGTGAAGTCGGCGATCACGCCATCTTTCATCGGGCGGATCGCCTCGATGTTACCTGGTACCTTGCCCAGCATCTGCTTGGCTTCCTTGCCGACTGCCTGGATGGTCTTCTTGCCATTCGGGCCGCCTTCCTGGCGGATCGCCACAACCGACGGTTCATCCAGAACAATGCCCAGGCCGCGGACATAAATCAGGGTATTGGCGGTGCCGAGGTCAATTGCGAGATCATTCGAAAAATAGCTGCGTAAAAAACCAAACATGTGTGTCCTGATGCGCAAGCGCTGCGCCTGATCATTGAGTAAATACTGCAAAAATAGTACGCGCCGCGCGAACCAAATCTTCGCACCGGCACGGTTTCCCGGATGCTGCGGCGGACCCTCTTCGGCGCCGACAACGCATTAGCCCGCCATTCTACCTTATAATTTGTGGGTTAAATGCTGAAAAACCGGTGAATTGCGCACCTATCTCCGCTGTGAGATCGGGGTTATTAGTAAGCTTTTATCGGATTTAGCGCACTGTTATATAAATTTCATTACTCGACCCACCCTCTTTTGCACGCGGCCCGCGCCGCGCATTCTGCCATGTCCCTGACACTTTCAGACGTAAAACGCATCGCCAATCTGGCCCAGCTCGACATGGACGAGGCCCATGCCGAGACCGCGCTGAAGGAACTTAACGGTATCTTCGCTTTGGCCGAACAAATGCAAGCTGTCGATACGACCGGCGTGGCGCCCCTGGCCCAGCCGCTGGCCGCGGTGCTGGGCAGCTTGCCGCTGCGCCTGCGCGAAGACGACGTCACCGAGGAGAACCGGCGCGAGGATTACCAGGCGCCCGCGCCCAAGACCCAGGACGGCCTGTACCTGGTACCACAAGTTATTGAGTAATCACGAATCGAAGACCATGCATAACAACACACTCAAACAGCTGTCCGTCCTGCTGCAGTCAAAACAGGTCTCGAGTACCGAACTGGCGACCCACTACCTGGCGCGCGTCAAGGCGAGTGAGCTGAACGCCTTCCTGCACGTGGACGAGGCGCACACGCTGGCCCAGGCCGCGGCCGCCGACGCGCGCATTGGCGCTGGCGCCGCGGGCGCGCTGACCGGCATTCCGATCGCCCACAAGGATATTTTCGTCACGCGCGACTGGCGCTCGACGGCCGGCTCGAAAATGCTGGGTAATTACACCAGCCCGTTCGACGCGACGGTGGTCAGCAAATTCGCCCAGGCCGGCATGGTCACGCTGGGCAAACTCAATTGCGACGAATTCGCGATGGGCTCGTCGAACGAGAACTCGGCCTTTGGGGCCGTGCTTAATCCCTGGGACAAGCTGGCGGTGCCAGGCGGCTCCTCGGGCGGCTCGGCTGCGGCGATTGCCGCGCGCCTGGCGCCAGCGGCCACCGGTACCGACACCGGCGGCTCGATCCGCCAGCCAGCGGCGTTCTGCGGCATCACCGGGATCAAGCCGACCTACGGGCGGGTATCGCGCTTCGGCATGATCGCGTTTGCCTCCTCGCTCGACCAGGGCGGCCCGATGGCGCAGACGGCCGAAGACTGCGCCCTGCTGCTCAATGAAATGACCGGCTTCGACGAGCGCGACTCGACCAGCCTGACAGCCGAACAGGGCAACGTGCGCGAAGACTACACGCGCGAGCTGGCGACCCCGCTCAAGGGCCTGCGTATCGGCCTGCCGAAGGAATACTTCGGCGAAGGCCTGGCGGCCGACGTCGAACAGGCCGTGCGCGCCGCGCTCGACGAATTCGTCAAGCTGGGCGCCACGCTGGTCGACATTTCGCTGCCGCGCACCGCGCTGTCGATCCCGGCGTACTACATCATCGCCCCGGCCGAAGCGTCGTCGAATCTGTCGCGTTTTGACGGTGTGCGCTATGGCCACCGCGCCGAGAAGTACACCAATCTGAACGACATGTACAAGAAGAGCCGGGCGGAGGGGTTCGGCCCGGAAGTCCAGCGCCGCATCATGGTGGGCACCTATGTGCTGTGCCATGGCTACTACGACGCGTACTACGTGCAGGCGCAAAAAATCCGGCGCCTGATCGCCGACGACTTCAAGGCCGCGCTGGGTAACACCTGCGACGTGATCATGGGACCGGTCGCACCGACCGTGGCATGGGACCTGGGCGCCAAGTCGAACGACCCGGTGGCCAACTACCTGGCCGACATCTTCACGCTCTCGACCAGCCTGGCCGGCTTGCCGGGCATGTCGGTGCCCTGCGGTTTCGGACAAGGCGAAAAGAACAGCAAGCGCCCGGTGGGACTGCAAATCATCGGCAACTACTTCGGCGAAGCCAAACTGCTGGGCATCGCCCACCAGTACCAGCAAGTCACCGACTGGCACACCCGCGCGCCTAGCGACATTTAAGAGAACTGAGAGAATCATATGCAATGGGAAGTCGTCATCGGTATTGAGAACCACGTTCAGCTCACGACCAACTCCAAGATTTTCAGCGGCAGCCCGATCAAGTTCGGCGCCGAGCCGAACACCCAGGCCAGCCCGGTGGACCTGGCGCTGCCGGGCGTGCTGCCCGTGATGAACAAGGGTGCGGTCGAACGCGCGATCCGCTTTGGTCTGGCAGTGGGCGCCAAGATCGCCCCGCAGTCGGTCTTCGCGCGCAAGAACTACTTCTATCCCGATCTGCCGAAGGGCTATCAGATCAGCCAGTTCGAAGACCCAGTGGTGGTCGGCGGCCAGGTCACATTCGGCTTTGAAAAAGACGGCAAGCACGAAACGCGCACCGTCAACCTGACGCGCGCGCACCTGGAAGAAGACGCCGGCAAATCGCTGCACGAAGACTATGCCGGCATGAGCGGCATCGATCTGAACCGCGCCGGCACGCCGCTGCTGGAAATCGTCTCCGAGCCGGAAATGCGCAGCGCGGCCGAAGCGGTTGCCTACTGCAAGGCGCTGCATGGCCTAGTGGTGTGGCTGGGCGTCTGCGATGGCAATATGCAGGAAGGTTCGTTCCGTTGCGATATCAACGTATCGGTGCGGCCGGTCGGCCAGAAGGAATTCGGCACCCGCTGCGAGATCAAGAACCTGAACTCGTTCCGCTTCATTGAAGAAGCGATTGGTGTCGAAGTGCGGCGCCAGGTCGAGCTGCTGGAAGATGGCGGCAAAGTGGTGCAGGCCACGCGCCTGTACGACCCGGACCGCAAAGAGACGCGCGCCATGCGCAGCAAGGAAGACGCGCAGGATTACCGCTACTTCCCCGATCCCGATCTGCCGCCACTGACCATTGGCGACGACTGGATCGCGCGCATCAAGGCCGACATGCCGGAGCTGCCCGCGGCCATGCGAGCGCGCTTCGTGGGTGACTACGCGCTGCCGGAATACGACAGCCTGGTGCTGACCGCGTCAAAGCAGATGGCTGGCTATTTCGAAGCCGTGGTGGCGAAAGCTGGCAAAGAAAACGCCAAGGCAGCGGCCAACTGGCTGATGGGTGACGTGTCCTCGACGCTGAACCGCGAAGGCGTGGACATTGCCGATTCGCCGGTGGAAGCGTCGCAACTGGCGCTGCTGCTCAAACGGATTGCCGACGGCACCATCTCCAACAAAATCGCCAAGGAAGTGTTCGCGGCGATGTGGGAAGCCAAATCGAACGACGAAGCGATTGCCGACGCGATCATCGACCAGAAAGGCCTGCGTCAGATTTCCGACAGCGGCGCGCTGGAAAAAATCGTCGACGACGTTCTGGCGGCCAACGAGAAATCGGTCGAACAATACCGTGCCGGCAAGGAAGCGGCCATCAACGCCCTGATCGGCCAGGCGATGAAAGCCTCGAAAGGCAAAGCCAACCCGGCCCAGCTGACCGAGCTCCTCAAGAACAAGCTCGCCAGCTAAGCCTGCGTCGCCGAAGGACACTACCACC
>DASWMN010000059.1:0-7798 GCA_036399735.1 Telluria sp.
CTGGCCGCGCTCAAGGATGCACAGCAGCAGCTGGTGCTGAAGGAAAAAATGGCCTCGATCGGCACGCTGACCGCCGGTATCGCGCACGAGATCAACAATCCCGTCAATTTTTCCCATGCCGGCGCGCAGGCGCTGGTGCTGTCGATCGAGCAGTTCCGCGCAACGTTGCTGGCGCTGGCGGGCGACGGCCCCGAGGCCGAGGCCGAACTGCGCCCGCTGCTGCGGCGCGAGACCGGTGAGCTGCTGCGCCAGGTGGGTGTGATCGTCGAAGGCACCACCCGCATCCGCGATATCGTCAGGAACCTGCGTGCGTTCTCGCGCCTGGACGAAGCGGCGCGCAAAACCGTATCTCTGGGTGACACCATCCTGTCGACCGTACGGCTGGTGCGCATGCATTACGCCGAAACCACCGAGATCGAGTGCGTGTTCGAACGCGAGTTCGCACTCGAATGCTGGCCGGCCCAGCTGAACCAGGTGTTCATGAACCTGATCATCAATGCCTGCGACGCCATCGGACAGCGCCAGAACAGCCCCGGGCAGGCGCCCGGCAAGCTGCAGATTCGCACGCGCATCGAATACGACCGCCTGCTGGTGGAGTTCGAGGACAATGGCTGCGGCATCGCGCCGGACGCGATCGGCCGCATCTTCGAGCCCTTCTTTACCACCAAGGAGGTGGGGCGCGGCACCGGGCTTGGCCTGGCCATCTCGTACGGGATCGTGCGCAAGCACGGCGGCGAGCTGCGCGCCCGCTCGGTGGCGGGGCAGGGCAGCTGCTTCACCGTCGCGCTGCCGCTGGTGCCGGTGCCGCAAAATAGTCCGGCATAGGTAGACAATCAGTAGTCCTCCCGCGCTTACAGTGCCCGGCGGGTTTGGCCAGTCCAGCCAGGCCCGTTGCGCAGCTGCGCCAACCACAGGAGAGAGACATGAAACTGACAAACACAATCAGCTTGCTGGCACTGAGTGCCGCGCTGGCAGCGCTGCCGGCGCTGGCCGCCAACCAGGGCGTGACCAATCTGATGGGTCCCCCCATGAAGTTCAACTACACCATGCCCGCCGGGACGCAGACCATTTCGAACGGGAGCGTGCGCTGGACGGTGCCGAACGGGCAGATCCACCAGAGCGCCTGGAACAGCGGCACGCTGGCGCCGAATGTGACGGGCAATTACGCCTACCCGGTCGCGACCGCCACCGGGAGCGGCTGGAAGAACGTGGCCTTCCGCTGGGCCGAAACCACCACTGCCCGGTCGATCACGCGCACACCCGGCAATGGCGCCGATGCGATTCCGGCTTACCGCATGGAGCTGGGGCCCGCTGACGGCAGCTCGCCCGGCACCACCTACAATGCCCCGCGCGCCGAGCTGGTGTCAGTCGACGCAGCCGAAGACAAACGCCTGAAGGAGCCCCCGCGCGAGAACATCATCCGCGACGGCGACGAATACTGGGTCACGTATGCCATGTACCTGGACAAGAAATTCCCGCTGAATCATCGCTGGGCCGATCTGTTTCAGCGCAAGTTCGACGACAAGCTCGATGCCAAAGGCAAGATGAGCTGGTTCGAGATCGCCGTCCACGGCGACAAGCTGTCCTACTGCATGCCGGGTGGCGTGCGCAACCAGTGCGACTACAAGCAACTGATGACAGTGACGCAGGCGCGCGGGCGCTGGGTCCAGTTCACCTTCCACGAAAAGGCATCGACCGACAAGAGCAAGGGTCTGTTCGAAGTGTACGTGGACAATGCGTTCGTGGCGCGCTATACCGGCGCCACGCTGGAAAGCGCGAGCGCAAACTACAATTTCCACTACGGTTACTTCCGCAGCAACGATGCGCGCAACGGCGAGACGCCGCCCGGCACCGGCGTGGCGTATTTCAGCCCGCTGATGATCCGCCGCGGCGACGCCGGCACCGATCCGCAGGTGCCGCGCATCGAGGGTGGTGCCCCGGGCACGCCGCCGACGGCCAGCGAAACGCTGAGCAATGCACCGGCCAAGCCATTCTCCGGCAAGAGCAACGAGCTGGCGCTGCTGGACGAGAATTTCAACCAGTTCCCGGTCGATCTGCAGTGGGGTTCCTCGTACGTCAAGAACAGCGATGGCAGTTCCGACCGCTTCCAGCTGAGCAGCATCGGCCACACGGGCAAGGCGGCCAAGTTCACGGTGCAGCCGGAAGACAAGGTCTCCAACGGCAACCGTTCGGAGGTCCACCTGGTATCGAACAAATTCGGCGCGGTCGGCAATGAAGCGTGGTACCAGGGCTACGTGATGATCCCCAAGAGCTACGACGATAATGGCTGGACCGGGCGCGAGCCGAAGTTCCAGCGCGTGATCCTGATGCAGTGGCACGACAGTCCGGAGAACGGCGACTGGGCCAATTTTTACAGCCACAGCCCGCTGGCGGCGCTGCGCTACAGCGGCGAAGGCGGCAAGAGCCAGTTCTCGATCATCCACGGCATGGTCACCAGCGACCAGGAACGCATCGTCGCGCGCCAGGAAATCGAGAAGGGGCGCTGGTACAAGTTCACCGCGCACATTCGCTGGGCCAAGGATGCCAGCGGCTTCATGGAATGCTTCCTGGACGATCAGCCTTTCGGTCCGCGCCACTACGCCCGCAATATGACCAACAACTTCCCGGCTTACATGAAGATCGGCATGTATCGCCATACCCGCCGCATCGAGAACATCGACTTCGAGTGGACCGTCAAGCGCAACAGCGTTTACTGGGATGACGTGACTGTCAGCGATCACCGGCAGAACTGATTTAATTCCATAAGGCAATAAAGCAATCGCTGCATCGGACTACGGATGATGCACCGATTGCTTTTTCGTGTTGACGAAAACAACAGCTGACGCGACAACGATATGCTTCTATGGCAACATACGAGCCGGTCGGGTACAGGCTAAGGCGGGTCATTGCCCTTCAGTGCCAGCAGCTGCTCTTCCAGCTGCGCCAGTGCCTGTTCGGCGGCGTCGGCGGCGCGCTGCAGCGCGCCCAGCGCGCCCAGCGCGCTGTGGTCTGCGGGCGCCAGCGTGGCCAGCGCGGCATGCCAGGCCTGGCGCTGGACCGCCGCCTGGAAGGACGCGACCGCGCACTGCACCGTCAGCAGGAATTCCGGCGCGTCGAAGGGCTTGGCGATGAAGTGATAGATTTTGCCTTTGTTGATGGCGTCGATGATGGCGTCGATATCAAGATAGCCGGTGACCAGGATGCGGCGCGTGTCCGGCAGCAGACGCTGCATGCGCTCGAACAGCTGCACCCCGCTCATGCGCGGCATGCGGTGGTCGCTGATGATGCAGGCCAGGGTCTGCGGCGCGCGAATGGCATCGGCCAGGGCCATGGCTTCGGGCCCGTCGCCCGCTTCGATGACATGAAAGTGCGGGCGCAAGATGGTGGCCATGACGGACACATTGGCGTCCATGTCATCGACAATCATCACGCTCGGGCGGGTGGCCGGCAAGGCGTGCTGGGAGCCGATCGCGGCGAGATTGCTGGTCTTGAAATTGGCCATAGGACTGGGAACGTGTGAGACCCGGCTCAGGCGGATGCCAGGTGATTGCGTATTGTATCGGTGAATCGACGGATCAATCCACGGAGCGGTGAAACAAGGATGGGCACGAGCGCGAACATGGTGATGGCCACTGCCATCGATACTCGGATTCCGGCCTACGTCAAGTTGAGCCGGCCGCGCCTGCACCAGCCGCTTGCGCGCACGCGCCTGTTCGCGCTGCTGGAGCGCCTGCGCGCTAGCCATCCCGTGATCTGGCTGGCGGCGCCGCCTGGCGCTGGCAAGACCGCGCTGGTCGGCACCTACCTATATCACACCGCCGCTCCCGCCCTGTGGTGCCAGCTGGACCAGGCGGACGCCGATCCGGCGACCCTGTTCTTCTACCTTGCCGAAGCCGTGCGCAGCATGCCCGGCGCCATGCCGTGGGAGGCGCCCCGTCACGCGTGCGAGCCACTGCAGCTGGCGCGCCTGTTCTTCCGCGCCTTCTACGCGCGTTTGCCGGCCGGCGCGATCGTGGTCTTCGACAATGTGCAGGACGTGGACTGGACCCACACTGGTAAAATGCTCGAACACGCGTTCAGCGAGGTGCCGCAAGGCGTGACCGTCATCGCCCTCAGTCGCGACGCGCCACCGGCCAGCTTGGCGCGCATGGAGTTGAACAACCGTCTGGCGGTGGTGGGCTGGGATGCGCTGCGCTTCAATTTGGCGGAAGCTTGCGCACTGGCCCGCGTCGATCCTGCCGCCGTGCCAGCCTGGCTGGAACAGGCCAACGGCTGGGCGGCCGGTATTGTCATGCTGCGCTGCCTGGCCGCCGAAGGTGGCGGCGGCATGGCGCCCGCCAGCGCCGGCAGCGATTGCGTGGCGCGCTACTTTGCCGGCGAGATCCTGCAGCGCATGCCAGCCGGGCGCCAGCGCCTGCTGCTGCAGCTGGCGTGCCTGCCGCACGTCTCTGCCGACGAGGCGGTGCAGCTGACGGGGGAGCGCGAGGCTGCGCGCCTGCTCGAGGCCTTGTATACCCAGCGCCTGTTCATCGAGCGCAGCGGCGAAGCGGATCTGGCACGCTTTCAGTTTCAACCGCTGTTTGCCACCTTCCTGCAGCGCGAGGCGCGCGCGCGGCTGGACCCCGGCACGCGCCAGGCATTGCTGGTGCGCGCCGCATCCATCGTCGAAGCGCAGGGCGATGTCGGGCAGGCGGCCAGTTTGCTGCAGCAGGCAGGCGCGGGGCAGGCGCTGGCCGATCTGCTGTTGCGCCACGCGCCAGCGTTGATATGCGCCGGACGGGGAGAAGCATGGCGGCAGGCGCTGAGCTGGCTGGACGCGGATGTCGCCGATACCGTGCCCGGGCTCTGGTACTGGCATGGCTTGTCGCTGTGCGCGGCGCGGCCTCTGCATGCGCGCAAGATTCTGATTCGCGCCGAACGCGAATTCAGGCGCACCGGAGATTGCGTGGCGCGTCTGCTGACGCTGGCCGCCATCATCGACACCCATGACGGCGAATGGAGCGACCCCGCTTCGCTCCCGTACGCGATTGCGCAACTGGCGGCCGGGCTGGCCGGGTTCGACCTCGATACCCTCGAGGCGGACACCGATCTGCGCCTGCACGCCCGGCTGGCCAGTGCGTTGCTGTCCAGTGCGCCGGATTCGGCCCTGCTGGCGCCAGTTGCCGAGCGTGCTCTGGATGCCATGGCGCGGGTGGACCATGCCGCAGCCTTGCTGGGTGCGGCGCAGCAGCTGCTGCCGTACTTCGACTGGCTCGACAACGCGGCGCGCGCCAATGCGCTGATCACACAGATCGCCCTGATCGCCGACGATTCCGCGCTCGACCCGGGGCAGCTGGTGCGCTGGTACACCCAGGTGGCGCGCTGGTACAGCAAGGAGGGCGACGACGGCCAGGCGCAGCGCAGTACCACCAGTGCCAGTCAGATTGTCAGCCAATGTGGCCTGGCGCCCTTGCTCTGCCAGGCGCTGGAGATCGAACATCTGCTGCGCACAGGCGAACTGGCGCAAGCGCGCACGCTGCTGGACCGGCTCGGCGTTTCAATGGCCGCCGCCTCGAGGCGCGAGCAGGCCGAGTGCAGTGCCCTCGAAGGCCACTGGCGCGCCTTGTCGGGTGATCTGGAGGGCGCCAACCGGGCGGCGCACGAAACCCTGCGCCTGGCGCACGAGGCGGCAATGGCGCCCTACGAGCGTGCCCGTTTCGACGCTTTCCTGGGAGCGTGCCTGGCATGGGGTGGCGAACTTGCCGCTGCATTGCGCTGCTACCAAAGCGCCGCCGCTGCCGCCTACGGCGTGCGTGGCCGGCAGCTGCGTGACGAATGCCGCTTCATCGAGGCGTATGCCGGCTGGCACGGACAGGATCCGGAGGCGGCCCTGTCACTGTTGCGCAGCGCGCTGGAAAACCACCGAGCGCGTGAATGCTCAAGCCTGTTTCCGATGGTGCCGCAGCTGGCGGCCCGTATCGCCGCGCTGGCGCTGCAGCACCAGCTCGAAGCGCGCCACGTGCGTGCGCTCATACTGCGCCAGGAATTATCGGCGCCGCGCCGCTGCGTGCCGGGCTGGCCCTGGGCCGTGGCGGTGCGCACGCTGGGCAGTTTCGAGATGGCGATCTTTGGCGAGTCCGTAGTCTGGAGCGGCAAGTCGCAGCAACGGCCACTGGCCCTGCTCAAAAGCCTGGTGGCGGCGGGCGAGGGCGGGCGAACGCAGCAAACCTTGCTGTCCCAGTTATGGGGCGATGCGGATGTCGCCAAGTCCGCGCTCAGCGTGACCGTGCACCGGCTGCGCAAGCTGCTGCAGCTCGACGATGTGGTGTTCGTGTCCGGTGGCCGCATTCGCCTGTGCGGCGTGAAGGTCTGGTCCGATCTGGATGCGCTGGCCGAGGTCGCGGCCGACATCGCCGGCTTGCCTGCCCATGCATCGCCCGCCACCCTGCGCCAGGCGGGTGCCACGCTGCTGGACCTGTACCGTGGTCCGTTTTTCGATGGTGGGGATGAAAGCTGGATTTTGCCCGAGCGTGAACGGGCGCGCCATTTGTTCCTTGGCGCCGCCGGACAGCTGGGCGAGCGCTTCGAGGCGGGCGCACGCTGGTCCGAGGGTTTCGCCCTGTACCAGCGCGCACTGGAAGCCGAGCCTTTGTCGGAGACAAATTATCGTGGTGCGATGCGCTGCGCGCATGCGCTCGACGGTATCGCGGCGGCGTTTGCGGTCTACCGGCGCTGCCGTGAAACGCTCTCGATCCTGCTCGGGATCGCGCCGTCCCCGGAGACCGAAAAGCTGGCCGTCGCCCTCGGTCTCAAGTAAGCGCGCTGCTTACTTCCATTCGCTCAGAGGAATGCTTAGTCCGTCCGGCTTGTCGAGGCCGGACTGGGCGAATTTGCGCTGGGTCGCGATGTAGTTTGCCTTGCTGATCCAGGCCGGCCCGCAGTAGCTCATCATGTTATTGCGCTCCGCCAGCGGTACGATGGCATTCTGTTCGGCGTCAAAGCCGTATTCGCCGGCCGCGCCGATCGGCGTGCACGCCACATGGCCGAGACCGAAATTATGGCCCAGTTCGTGCTGCACATTCCCCGAGCGCCAGGCCGTCGGATTGGCCGCGCCCATGGCGGTGGCCACGGTGCCGGGCATGAAGGAATTGCCGGTCGTGGTGCTGCCCAGCGGCGAATGCGGGATGAAGCCGATGTAGTGGCCGTGATTGCCTTCGGCGCTGCGCAGTTTGTTCACTTCACCGAGCATCAGGCCCCAGTTGCCGCGCATCGTGGTCGCGCCGGTCAGCTGGTAAGGCGCATGCAGGCGCACCTTCACGTCCGACAGCGGGTACATCGCCATCAGCGTAGAGCGGATCGCCGCACGCGTTGCTGCCTCGCCGCCGCCGCTGCGCGGCAGCAGGGCTGTGCCTTCGTCCGCAGTCCTCACCGGCACTGCGGTCACATACATGACCGCTTCCGGATTCACCGGCGGCGCCAGGTCGATACTGTTGTTGGCGGGCGTCGGATCGCTGGCCAGACCATCCGGGTTGACCACGATGCTCACTTTCAGACCTGGCTTGACCCATTCAGATTTGAGCTGGAAGGTGTAATTGCCGGCGATGGTGGCGCGGTCCACGCTGGCTCTGACGCTGGCGGGACTGGCCATGAAGTCGCTGGACAAAGGCGTGCCTGCGGCATCGCTGATCCTGATGCGCACTTTCGGCGCGGCCTTGTCGGCGCCCGCAGTTCTGACCAGGGCGCGAATCTGCACGGCCCGCGCGCCGGTCAGGGCAAAGCCTTCATCGGTGGCTTGCTGCACGACCGGTTCGAGCCAGTC
>DASWMN010000060.1:0-9788 GCA_036399735.1 Telluria sp.
GAACGCCTGCTGCTGGCGCGCGTGCCGGCGCTGCAGCGGCTCTACCGTGCAGCCGTGTATGTCCAGTACGAATCGCGCGCGCTGCTGTACGTGTATTTTCCACGCCTGTTCGGCATTGCCGAGCGGCTGGCGCTGCGCCATCTGCGACGCCAGGTCGGCGACCCTGATCTGCGGCGCAAGCTCACGCCCGACTACACGCTCGGCTGCAAGCGCGTGCTGCTGATGAATACCTATTATCCGGCGCTGACCCGGCCCAACCTGGATCTGGTGACCGATCCGATCGCGCGCGTCACGCCAGGCGCGATCGTGACCGCCGACGGCCAGGTGCGCGAAGTCGACGCGATCATTTTCGGCACCGGCTTCAATGTGGAGCATGCGCTGCATGCGGGGCAGGTGCGCGGGCGGGGCGGCAAGCTGCTGTTCCAGGATGATCTGCAGGCTTACAAGGGCTGCACCGTGGCCGGCTTTCCCAACTATTTTCTGATCACCGGCCCGAACACGGGGCTGGGCCACAATTCAATGATCTACATGATCGAATCCGGCGTGCGCTATGCGGTGGACGCGGTGCAGACGATCCGCGCGCGCGGCCTGCATTCGGTCGAGGTGACGGCGCAGGCGCAGCGCGCCTTCAACCTGGATCTGCAGCGGCGCATGCGGGGCACGGTATGGAGCACCGGATGCAAGAGCTGGTATCTGGACGCGGCCGGCCACAACTACACGCTGTGGCCCGGCTTTACCTTCGCGTACCGGCGCCTGACGCGCCGCTTCGATATTGAAAACTACCGCGTCAGCGCAGGCGCTTGACGATCTCCGACAGGCGGTAGGGCTTGGACACGAATTCGACGTTCTCGGCATGGCCCTGTTCGCGCAGCGCCGGCGCCTGGTAGCCGGAAGCGAGAATGATCTTCAGATCCGGGTACTGGCCGCGCACCGTGCGCGCCAGCTCGATGCCTGTCATCCCCGGCATCATCACATCGCTGAACAGCAGGTCGGCATCGGGATTCTGGGCCAGCAGGCGCAGTGCCGCGGCGCCGCTGTCGGCAATGAGCACCTGGTAGCCGAGCGACTCGAACAGGGTACCGGCCAGGGCCGCCAGCTCGGCTTCATCCTCGACGATGATCACCAGTTCCGACGGTGCCGCAGCCGCCTCGTCCGCTTCATTGACGGCGATCATCGGCAGCGTCAGGTGCACGGCCGTGCCTTCGCCCGCTGTGCTCTCGATGCTCACCTGGCCGCCCGACTGCATGATGAAACCCTGCACCTGGCTCAGTCCCAGGCCTGTGCCCTTGCCGATGTCCTTGGTGGTGAAAAACGGCTCGAACACGCGCGCGGCCACTTGCGCATCCATGCCGCAGCCGTTGTCGGTGACGGAAATGCGCACCTGCTGGCCGCCGGCCGGCACCCGCGCCGTGCTCAGGATGATCCGTCCCCCATGCGGCATGGCGTCGCGCGCATTGACAACCAGATTGAGCAAGGCGGCCTCGAAACGGGCTTCGTCCAGATGCACCCAGCCGACATCGCGCGCCAGCGCCATCTCGAGGCGGATGGAGGAGGGCACAGCCCGGCGCAGCACCGGTTCGAACGATTCGATCACGCTGTTGATGCGGTGGTTCGATGGCGCCAGCGGCTGCTGGCGCGCAAACGCCAGCAATTGCTGGGTCAGGGTCGAGCCGCGATCGACCGCACGGCCGATGGTGTCGATGATGCCTTTTTCAAGCGTGCTGGCGTTCTGCTTTTGCAGGATCTGCACGGCCGAGGAAATGATCGACAGCAGGTTGTTGAAGTCGTGCGCGACACCGCCGGTCAGCTGGCCGACGGCTTCCATTTTTTGTGACTGGAACAGCTGCGCGCGGGCCTGATCGAGTGACTGCTCCGCCTGTTTGCGTTCGGTGATGTCGCGCGTGATCTTGGCGAAGCCGATCAGCGTGCCGCTGTCGTCGCGGATGGCGTCGATCACCACGTGGGCCCAGAAGGTGGTGCCGTCCTTGCGCACGCGCCAGCCTTCCGATTCGTAGCGGCCCTTGGCGCCTGCCTCGTGCAGTGCCAGCGCCGGGGTGCCGCGTGCGCGCTCCTCCTCGGTGTAGAAGCGCGAAAAATGCTGGCCCACAATTTCGGTCGCATCGTAGCCCTTGA
The DNA here is from genome assembly GCA_036399735.1 of Telluria sp. Taxonomy (GTDB): domain Bacteria; phylum Pseudomonadota; class Gammaproteobacteria; order Burkholderiales; family Burkholderiaceae_D; genus Telluria_A. The sequence goes on from DASWMN010000060.1 coordinate 2,134, forward strand.
TGCGGCGCGCGCCACTGTTCCAGTTGGTGACGATGCCTTGCGGCGAAATCATGTAGATCGCGTAGTCGAGTACCCCTTGTACCAGCATGCGGAACTGCTGTTCGCTGGCGAACAGCTCATCCTGCGCGCGCCGTTTGTCGGTAATGTCGCGCGTGACCTTGGCAAAGCCGATCAGTTCGCCATTCAGAAAAACCGGGTCGATCACGACGCTGGCCCAGAACCGGGTGCCGTCCTTGCGCACGCGCCAGCCTTCGCATTCGAACTTGCCTTCGTCGCGGGCCTGGCGCAGGGCGGCGGCCGGGACGCCCGCTGCCTGGTCCTCGGGCGTGTGGAAACGCGAGAAATGCTGTCCGATGATTTCGGATGCGGTATAGCCCTTGAAGCGTTCGGCCCCCGCATTCCAGGACACGATGATGCCTTCCGGGCTGAGCATGTAGATGGCGTAGTCGCGGATGGCGGCAACCAGCAGATCCATCTGGCCGGGACTTCCCGGCGGCGGCGTTATTTTCATTCTTATTGGTAATATCCGTGATGCTTGTCTAGTCACATGATACCTTGCCCGAAGTTAAACACGCGCGCCTTACGGTTATACCGTGTTGCCACCAGAAGTTGGCATCAGGCGATCATGGCCGCGAAGGTGGCCAGGTCGACATTGCCGCCGCTGATCAATACGCCGACCCGCTTACCCGCCAAAGGCATTACGCGCTGCAAGGCCGCCGCGGCAGCCAGGCAACCGGTCGGTTCGACCACCATCTTCATGCGTTCGGCGAAAAAACGCATGGTGGCGATCAGCTGCGCGTCCGACACGGTCACGATATCGTCGACATGGCGCGCCATGATGGCGAAATTGTGGGCGCCCACGTGGGTCACCTTGGCACCGTCGGCAATCGTGTCGGGCACTGCGATGTGCACCACGGCGCCGCTGCGCAGCGACTGCTGGCCATCGTTGCCCAGTTCCGGCTCGACCCCGATCACCTTGCAGGACGGGGAGAGGGCCGAGGCGGCAATCGCGCAGCCGGCCAGCAGGCCGCCGCCGCCCAGGCAGACCAGCAGCACATCGAGTTCGCCGGCGTCTTCGAACAATTCCTTGGCCGCGGTGCCCTGGCCGGCAATCACGTCCGGATGGTCGTACGGTGGAATCAGGGTCATGCCGCGCTCGCGCGCCAGGCGGCGGCCGATTTCTTCGCGGTCTTCGGTGTAGCGGTCGTAGAAGATCACTTCGCCGCCGTAGCCACGGGTCGCTGCCACTTTCAGGGCCGGAGCGTCCTGCGGCATGATGATGGCCGACTTGATCCCGACCAGGCTGGCCGACAGGGCGATGGCCTGGGCATGGTTGCCGGACGAGTAAGTCAGCACGCCGGCGGCGCGCTGTTCTTCGGAAAAGCGCGCGATGGCGTTGTAGGCGCCGCGGAACTTGAAGGCGCCCATGCGCTGGAAGTTTTCGCACTTGAAGAACAGCTGCGCGCCGCATGCTTCGTCGGCCGTGCGCGAGGTGAGCACCGGCGTGCGGTGCGCCACGCCGGCAAGGCGAAGGGCGGCGGCTTCAATGTCGCGGTAGTCGCTCATGATGGGTTCCTCAATTCGGGTGTCAGTGTTCTGCCAGCGGCATGGCGATCTGGATGCGCATGCCGCCGCCGTCGCGATTGCTCACAATCAGCTCGGCGTTGTGGCGGGTGACCACGCGCTGCACAATCGCCAGCCCCAGGCCGGCGCCGTTGGCCTGGCCGCGCGCCGTGTCGAGGCGGGTGAAGGGCTTGAGCAACTGCTCGATCATCTCTTCCGGCACGCCCACGCCGTGGTCCTGCATTTCGATCAGGGCCCGCTTGCCCTGGCCGCGCATGCGCACCTTGCACGCAATGTCGATCTGGGTGATGGTCTGGCCCGGGGTCTTGCCGTAGCGGCGGGCGTTTTCGATGACGTTGTTGAATACGCGGCGCAGATCGGTAATATTGCCCATCACCTGAATCTCGGGCGCGACGTCAGTGGTGACGCGCACATCGGCAATGCGTTCGGCTTCGCGCGCGCAGTCGAGCAGTAGGCCGCTCAGATCGACCGGCACGAAGGTGGCCGCTTCGGTCGGCTTGGCGTAGTCAAGGAACTGGCCGATGATGGCATCCATCTGGGCGATATCGGACTGCATGCCTTCGCGCGCCTCGGTACTCAGGCGTGCCATTTCCAGTTCCAGCTGCATGCGCGCCAGCGGGGTGCGCAGGTCGTGCGAAATGCCGGCCAGGATCACGGCGCGGTCGGACTCGACGCGCTGCAGATCGTCCACCATCTGGTTGAAGCTGCGGTTGGCTTCAAGGATTTCCTTGGGCCCTTTCTCGGGCAGGGGATCGGGACGCTTGCCCTGGGCGATCGCGCGCGCCGCCGCGGCCAGGCGCGCCAGCGGCTGATTGACCAGGCTTGAAATGAGGGCCGCGCCCAGCAGCGACAGCACGCCCACCACGCTGCTCCAGCCCAGCCACTGCACGCCGCTCAGGCCCTCGAGCCGTTCGCGTTCGAGCATCAGCCAGTATTTGTCGTCATCGATGTTAAAACTGATCCAGAACCCGGCCGAACCGTTGACGCGGCCGGCGAAACGGGTGTCTTTTCCCAGGCGGTCCTTGACGATCTTTTCGATGTCGTTCATCAGCGGGCTGTCGGGCGGCGGATCGACGACGTCATTGTCTTCCAGCGTGAAGATGCGGATGCCCTCGTTGCTGAACAGTTCGAACAGCAGTTCGCTGCGCAGCTCCGGCGCCGAATTGGTCAGCGCAGTCTTGGTGATGGTGACCACCGAGATCACCAGTTCGGCGGTCTGCTGCACTTGCGGGCCGCGCTGGACGGCACTGATCATGCCGACCCAGGACCCCATCGAGACCATGGTCAGAATACCGAGCAGCAGGAAGGTGCGCCAGAACAGCCCGCTTCTGAGCCAGGTCAGGCGGGGCGACCGTGCCGCCATCAATTCACGCGAAAACACTAGCGGGGCTGGCCTTCAGGGATGAATACATACCCCAGTCCCCAGACGGTCTGGATATACAGGGGCGAGGAGGGATCGGGCTCGATCAGCTTGCGCAGGCGCGAAATCTGCACGTCCAGGCTGCGGTCGAACACTTCGTATTCGCGCCCGCGCGCCAGTTCCATCAGCTTTTCGCGCGACAGCGGCTGGCGCGCGTGGCGCGCAAATACCTTGAGCACCGAGAATTCGCCCGTGGTCAGCGGTACTGTCTCGCCGTTCTTTTTCAGCGTGCGCGTGCCCAGGTCAAGCACGAACTGGCCGAATTCGAACGATTGCGGGGTTTCGGACGGCGCGCCCGGAATTTCGTCGGGGCCCTTGCGGCGAAGGACCGCGCCAATGCGCGCCACCAGCTCGCGCGGGTTGAACGGCTTGGGCAGGTAGTCGTCAGCGCCCATTTCAAGGCCGACGATGCGGTCCACGTCTTCGCCTTTGGCGGTCAGCATGATGATCGGGGTCTGGTCGCCCGCGCCGCGCAGGCGGCGGCAGATCGACAGGCCGTCTTCGCCGGGCAGCATCAGGTCGAGCACCAGCAGGTCGTAGCGCTCGCGCAGCCACAGCTTGTTCATGGCCGGCGCGCTCTCGGCGGTCACCACCGAAAAGCCCTGTTCGGTCAGGTAGCGCCGCAGCAAGTCGCGCAGTCGGACGTCGTCGTCCACCACCATGATCTTGGCGCTGTGGCCGCTGGTATTGCCGGGGGTGGCGCCGGTGCTTGCAGGGGGTGTCGATTGTGTGGTCATGTCGCTGTCAAATTTGTCAGATTGATGTTGCTATGGTAACGTCTTAACGCGGTTCCTTACGTGTTGCATACTGGTCATTACACAATGTTACAAACTTTACCCAATTCGTCTTATCCCTAAAAGTGTTTGGTCATACACTGGGGTCAAGTGGAAACCAGCTTATCTGTTTTCCAGGCATCACGGAAGAGGAACACCATGAATATCGCGCACACCAAAATTGAAGCGGCAGCCGGTGCAAAGTTTTGCGGGTATTCGCTTGTCCGTCGAATTGCTGCAGGCTGCCTGATGGGCCTGGCGGTAGTGTCGGCGGCGACGGCCGGCCCGGCCGAACGTGACCGTGAAGCGCAGGCCCAGGCCCGTGCCCAGCAGGCCCAGGTACGCCAGAACGATGAGCGGCGCCAGTTCGAGGCGCGCGAATTCGAAGCGCGGGCCCAGGATCAGCGCCGCGATCTGCAGGATCAGCAAAACCGCGAGAGCGACGCATCGCGCCGCAGCGGCCGCCTGACGCCGGACGAGCGGCGTGACCTGCGGCGCCAGATCAACGAAGCCGGCAACGACATCTATCCCAACGGCGGGCGCCGCCGCTGATCCCCCAAGCGGGCGCCACAGGCGCCCGTTTTGCATTAAAAGTGACGCATGCGGGCGGCAGGCGCACATTCTTGGCCGTAATTGTTAATTTTTCTTTCAATCGGCTTCATCTGGCCGCCGCATCATGTTACGCTAGAAAAATCTTACTAAACGCAAAACACAATTGGCGTTTAGTTAAGTTTTTTAACGCCCATGGAGCCAGCCATTGTCCGATTCGCCCGCTTCCACGACCTCAGCAACGCCAGCCGCGGGTGATACCGTGGCGGGAGGGATGGACCATTGCATCGTCAAACGGCGCGACGGCATCTATGCCGATCCCGGCGTCTTGAGTACGACGTTTGCGGCGGCGGTCGACGGTATTTTCGCCAACCAGAATTATTTTGTCGGGCTCGACTACGACGTGGTGATGAAGATCATCTACGATGTCGGCCCCGACCTGCCGCGCGCCGCCCCGGGCGAGCTGATGGTGCGCTTTGCCTCCGACATCGAACCATTCGACCCGCGCCGGCGCCAGCTCTACAAGTCGGTCAAACTGGCCGACGGCAAGGCCGTGTATTTTTTCGAGCCGGTGGTGCTGACCGACCCGGACGACCCGGACGGGCCCGGCCTGCTGGCGCGCCTCAATACCGATGAATTCGTGGCCGACATGTGGAGCAAGGGCATCCGGTTTGGGGTCGACATCGCGCTCGTCAAGAGCGTGATCGAGTCGGGCAAGGCGGAACGCGCGACAGTCGCGCAGCGCCTGGAACCGGTGCCCGGGGTCGACGCCCATATCATCGAAGTCTCGTCCGACCTGCATCGCAGCGATGCGCCGCGCCAGCTGGCCAACGGCAAACTGGACCTGATGGCATTCCAGAACCGCTTCCCGCAAATCCAGAAGGGCGTACGCCTGCTCAAGAAGATCGCGCGCAAGGATGGCGTGCGCGGCTTCGAGATGTCGGGCCAGGCGATCGAGCCGCCGATCCCGAAAGATATCGATCTGGGCAAAATGGCCGGCGCCGGCACCGTCATCGAAACGGGCGCCGAGGGCGAATTTCTGGTGGCGCTGCAGACCGGCTTTCTGAATGTCGACAGCAAGACCAGCGAGCTGTCGGTGGGCGACAAGATCATCAGCCGCGATGGCGTCAGTTCCCGCACCACGGGCAATCTGCAGCTGACCGGCGACTACGAAGAGTTCGGCGAAGTGCAGGAAAAGCGCGTGATTGAAGGCGAGAGCATCACCATTCACGCCGACGTATTCGGCAATATCGTCTCGCGCGGCGGCACCATTCTGCTCAACAGCAACCTGGTGGGCGGCTCGGCCAGCAACGCGCGCGGCGACATCCGCGTCAAGGGCGTGGCGTCCGGCTCGGTGCTGCAGACCAGCGCCGGCGAAGTGCACATCCAGCGCGCCGAAAGCTGCATCATTTCCGGTACCCGGGTCGTGATCGAGCACGCCGCCAACTGCGAAATCATGGCCGACGAAATCGTCATCGGCGTGGCCGAGGGCTGCGCCGTTGCGGCGCGCAAGATGACGCTGGAATCGGCCGGGCCGCGCAAGCAGGCCGAGATGCAGCTGTTCGTGTTTACGCCTGACAGTGCCCGCATCGACGAAGCCATCGCCACCATGCAGCAGAAGGCCGCCGATTTCGGCCAGCGCGTGCTGGAGCGCAAGGCCGACCTGGACGCCATGACCAACCAGCCCGAGGTGCGCAAGTATGTGATGCTCGCCTCCAAGATCCGCAAGAAGGAGCTGACGCTCACGGCCGAGCAATTGCCGCAGTTTCAGAAGATGGCCAGCGCGGTCGGGCCGGCGCTCAAATCCATCGCCAGGGTCTCGCTCGAGGTAAAGGCAGCGGAAGTCGAACAGCAGGCGGCGGCCGACCTCGTGGCTCAGCTGCAGCGCCAGCGCATCGACAATGCGGGCATGAGCAGTGTGAAGGTCAGCATGGTCGAGGGCGACGTCACGGTGCGCGCGCTGACCTTCAATCCTGACGGGACCTCGCTGTACGACCTGCCGGCCAAGGAAATCAAGCCGCGCCTGCGCTCCCACTCCGACGCCGCCGCGCCGATTCTGAGCGTCGACTCGGGCCAGATCGACTGGCATACCGAGTAGGATTGCAATGCGGCCTAGCCTTAGCCTCGCTTGCCTGTCCTTACAATCGTGAACCATCGGCGCCCGGCGCCGGCACCGTACAGGGCGATCTGCCGCGACCTCCTACGCTCCGGCCTATTCACTGACCTTGCCGCGCAGCGCCTTGACCTGGCCGCTCCTGGTTTTCGCGTCGAGTCGCTTGCGCTGCGAGCTTCGGGTGGGCCGGGTGGCGCGCCGGATGGCCGGCAGCACGGCCACGCTGTCGACCAGCTCCTGCAGACGGCGCAAGGCGTCTTCCTTGTTCTGCTCCAGGCTGCGCGACTGCTGCGCCTTGAGCACCACCACGCCGGCCCGGTTGATGCGCTGGTCGGACAGCGCCAGCAGGCGCTCGCGGATCGCTTCGGGCAGGGAGGAGGCGGCGATATCGAAACGCAGGTGCACCGCGCACGAGACCTTGTTGACGTTCTGGCCGCCCGGACCCTGGGCCCGGATGGCCGTGAATTCGACTTCGTCGAGATCGATCTGCGCGTTCACGTCGCGGGCACGGTGGCCCCGTCGGGCTGGGGACTGTCGTCGGCCACCTTGTCGAGCGCGTGGTAGCACGCGAGCGCGCTTGGCGCCAGGCCCTTGAACAGCGCCGGGTCGGCCGCATCGGCCAGGCCATCCTCGGCCAGAATGCGCACCTTGCTCAGATAGTCGGACTGCGCCAGCAGGCGCCCCATGGCCGAAATCTGCACGCCCTTGCGCGCGCCGGCCTGCTCGCTGATGGCCGTCACGACGCTGGCCGGGAAACGCCATTCCGTACCGATGCTGCAGCTGAGCGCACGCGCATCGCGCAGCAGGCTGGCGCAGAACATCTCGGAGCCGAGCTGTTTGCCCTCCTTGTCGGTCTGGTCCATGATGCGCAGCGTGACGATCAGGCCCACGTACTGCACCAGGCCGGCGAGGAAGGCTTCGAACGGATCGACACCCATTTCCTCGGCCAGTAGGCGGTTCGCCAGCGCGCTGCGCTCGGACTGGTCCCAGATGCGCGGTGCCAGCGCGCGCGTGTAATGGCCGGAGTTCATGTCAATGATGGGGCGGAAGGCGACGCTGGTGATCAGGTGGCGCAAGCCTTCCGAACCGAGCAGCATGATCGCGTGCTCGACACTGGTGATCTGGGTGCCGTTCGAGACGCGCGCATTGTTCGCCATGCGCAGCACCGCCGCCACCAGCACCACGTCGCTGGAGATGGTGCGCGACAGGTGCACCG
>DASWMN010000061.1:0-19634 GCA_036399735.1 Telluria sp.
GCCTGCAAAAACACGGGCCCGGCGACTGCCGTTTCAACTGTCTGCTGCTGCGCCTGCGCCACTTCCGCGCTGCCCACCATCTTGTTGACCAGGGCCAGGCGCGTTAATTCGCTGGCGAGGTATTCGCCCTCGCGCTCGCCGTTGCGCATCACGGTGATGCGGTCGGAGATGGCGTAGGTCTGGTCCAGAAAGTGGGTCACGAACAGAATGGCCATGCCCTGGTCGCGCAGCTTGCGCAGCACGCCGAACAGCAGTTGTACCTCGGCTTCATCCAGGCTGGACGTCGGCTCGTCGAGAATCAGCACCCGCGCTGAGATGTTCAGCGCACGCGAAATGGCCACCATTTGCTGAATCGCCAGCGGGTAGCTGCCCAGCGGCGCGGTCACGTCGATCCGCACGTCGAGCTGCGCCAGCAAGGCGCTGGCCTGCTCGCGCATCGCCTTCCAGTCCAGCATGCCGAAGCGGCGCGGGTAGCGGCCGGTGAATATATTCTCGGCGACCGACAGATTCGGGCACAGATTGACTTCCTGGTACACGGTACTGATCCCCATACGCTGCGCATCCTGGGTCGATTGCGGGCGCAGTTCCGTCCCGCCCAGCCAGATGCTGCCGCTGTCGGGCGTGTAGACACCCGTGAGCACCTTGATCAGCGTGGATTTGCCGGCGCCGTTCTGGCCCATCAGCGTGTGTACTTCGCCGGCATACAGGCGCAGCGCCACATCGCTGAGCGCTTTCACTCCCGGAAATTGCTTGCTGATGCCGCGCAGCTCGAGCAGCGGTGGTGGCGGCGCCTGCATCAGTATTTGCGGTTCGGGAGTTCTTTCGCTGCCACCTCGGCCGGGAACACGCCCTCGACCACGGTGATCCGTTTCTGCACCGGCTTGCCGGCAGCGACATCGCGCGCCACCGCCATCAGCTGGGGGCCGAGCAGCGGGTTGCATTCCACCGTCACGTTCAGTTTGCCGGCTGCCATGGCCTGGAAGGCACCCTTGACGCCGTCGATCGAGATCACCAGGATGTCGGTGCCGGGCTTGAGGCCTGCCTCTTCGATGGCCTGGATCGCGCCGATGGCCATGTCGTCGTTATGCGCATACAGCACGTCGATACCCCTGCCCTGCGCCTTGAGGAAGGCTTCCATCACTTCCTTGCCTTTGGCACGGGTGAAGTCGCCGGTCTGCGAACGCACCACCTTCAGTTTCGGATTGCCCCTGATGGCCTCTTCAAATCCCTTCTTGCGGTCGATTGCAGGCGCCGAACCGACGGTCCCCTGCAGTTCAACGATGCTGAAGCTGCGCTCCGGGTTCTTTTTGGAACGCTCCTGCAGCCACTGGCCGGCGCGGCGCCCTTCTTCCACAAAGTCCGAACCGATAAACGCCGCATACAGTGAGGGATCGCTGACGTTGACGGCGCGGTCGGTCAGAATCACGGGGATCTTTGCCGCCTTCGCCTCGCGCAGCACCGTTTCCCAGCCTGATTCAACCACGGGCGAAAACGCGATGATGTCAACCCGCTGGGCGATGAAGGAGCGGATCGCCTTGACCTGATTTTCCTGGCGCTGCTGGGCGTCGGCAAAGCGCAGTGTGATGCCGTCCTTGCTGGCGGCTTCCTTGATGGAGCGGGTATTGGCAGTGCGCCATTCGCTCTCGGCGCCCACCTGGGAAAAGCCGATCACCAGCGGCTTGGCCGCCATGGCAGGCAGTGTCATGAAAGCGGCGCACGCGCATGCGGCGGCCAGCAGCGTTCTGCGGGTAGGGTGCATCTCTGTCTCCTGATTTATTATGTTTTCAATGTTAGGAGAAAGCGAGATAGCAAACCAATCAATTTTTTCGCGAATCTTATATCAAAATCGATATCACTTCAGCAGGCGCAAGCCGTATAAGCCGCCCGCAATTGAACCATCGCGGGCCACAAAACGAATCACCAGTTTGCCCTGCCCGGAAGCCGCCACCCCGCCAGGGACGGCAAAATCGCGCGTGTAAAGCGTTTGCTCAGGGCGGGTCTCCAACGTAACTGCCGCCAGCAGACGGCCATTGATCTCAATGTCGAAACGGCGGCCGGCATCCTGCGGCGCAAACGTCAGCCGCAGCACACTGGCTTGATGCGACGGGTCGCTGAGGGTGTAGCTGAACCAGTCCCTCGCATGACGCCAGCGTCCGGCCGGGGCCACGCCCGCGTCGCCGCCTTGCGCCTGATAAGCATGGTCGGACTCTGGCTGCTGCTCGCCCGGCGCCACCTGGTCGACTGTGCGCGCATCGAGCGCAAGGCGATCGGCCTGGGCGGCTGCCGCGGCGCTGCGCTTGCTGACCAGGGTGTCCGGCGTGGACCAGGGCCAGTACAGCATGTAGCGCGCATCGTGCAGCCGGAAAAAGGGAATCAGGCGCAGCACGCCGGCGCCCTCGCCTTTGATCAGACCGGGCGCCGTGAAGGTAAGCGGCTGCCCGGGTACCGGCTTGATGCGGTGCGCGAAATTACGCGTATCGCTCACAAACACCGGGGCCGCGTCGCTGGGGCACACCGGGCCCTGTGCAATGTGGCCCATGCGCGTATCATCGGCAATCACATTCAGGCGTTCGTCGGCGAACAGCCGGGTTTTCGCGGCCAGCACGATGGGGCCGTGCAGCACCGCGTAGTAGTCTGACTTGTCGGGCATCTGTTCCAGCGTGGTCTTCATCGGCAGGCGCAGGTCGACCAGGTCACCCTTGCGCCAATGTCGGCGCAAACTCACGTAGCCATCTGGCTGCTGCACGACGGGCACAGCTTTGCCATTCACGCTCACGCGCATCGCGCCCTTTCTGACCCAGCCGGGATGGCGCAGCTTGAGCGTGAATTCGCCGCCAGCGTCGAAGCGAAGGCGTGACGTCTCCCGATCCGGGAATCGGGTCGACTGCGTCAAACGTACCTGGCGCTCGCGCCAGTTCAGCGTGGAAGCGACAAACAGATTGACGAACAGGGTGTCGCCCGCGTGCGCGTAAATGAATTCGCCGTACTTCGACTGGCTCTCGATACCGGAACCGACGCAGCACCACATTGCCTGGTCGACCTGCGAATAGACGCGATAGTGATTCGGACGCATGGGGGTGAAATACACAAACCCGCCACCGGGCCGCTGTGACGACAGGATATGGTTGTACAGCGCGCGCTCGATGTAGTCGGCGTAGCGCACTTGTGGCGCGCGCTCGAACAGCATTTGCGACAGGCGCAGCATATTGTAGGTATTGCAGGTCTCGGGGCCCTCGACCTCGTTGATCATAGGCGCGAAATCATTCTCGCCGTGGAAGTGCTCCTTGACGCTGTTGCCGCCGATGGCAACCGTGCGGCGCTCGCGCACCGTGCGCCAGAAAGACGCTGCCGCGTTCAGGTAGCGCTGGTCGCCGGTCAGCTCGCCGATGCGTTCAAATCCGATGACCTTCGGGATCTGCGTGTTCGCGTGCAAGCCGGTGAGCTTGTCCTCTCCCCTGGCCAGTGGTGCAAGGATGGCCTGATGCGAAAAACGTCGCGCGAGGTCCAGGTATTTTTGCTCGCCAGTCATCCGGTAGACGTCGGCCAGCACCTCGTTCATGCCACCGTGTTCGCTGCGCAGCATCAGCTGCATCTGTTCGTCACTGAGCCCTTTCGTGGTCGCGAGCGTCCAGTCGGACATCGCAATGAGCATCGCCCGGGCGTCCTTGCTGCCACCGTATTGAAACGCATCGCGCAGTCCGGCGAACATCTTGTGCGAGTTGTACCAGGGGACCCATTTTCCATTGACGGAAAAATTATCAGCCTCCAGCTTGCCCTGGGCGATGGCCTGCCATGCCGCCCCGCCGCCGGGGATACCGCCAAGGTAGCCGTTGCCGTTGGCCTGCTGGCAGGCCTTCAGTTCCGCGATGGCGTAATCCAGACGGCGCAGCACCTCGGCGTCGCCCGTGGATGCATACATCAGCGCCATGGCCGACAGATAGTGGCCGCCCATGTGGCCATCCAGCCCGCTTGACTCCCAGTTGCCGTAACTGGGTTTGCGCTCGGGCAGACCGGCCTCGCGCCGGAATGGCGCCAGCAGCCGGTCCGCATCCAGCGACATCAGGTAATTGAAATTGCTGTCCTGCGCATCACGGAACGGGCCGCTGGTCAGGCGTACGTCGGCCAGCGGGAAACGTTCGGCGGCGCCAGCCGTCCCTGCCAGTGCATGCACAAGTAGCAGCGCCAGCGCCAGGCGGATCATTGGATTTGCGTGCTCTGGTAGCGATCCAGGTCGGCCGCATCAACGACGGGCCAGCCATCCTGATCCAATTTCATGTCGAGGATCTTCAGCTTCTGCAGGTAGTTGTCTGCCGTCTCGTAGGCATGCAGGACCATCAGGTCCCGGCCGTCGATGGTGTAGGCGCTGTTGTGGCCAACGCCCTTCCAGGCTGCATTGCCCGCGATGACGGACGAGCCGCCGCCCCGGTTCATGTCCTTGCCGCTGCGGTCAAGATAGGGGCCGGTAAGCTGTTTCGAGCGGCCCATCACCACGTGATAGGTACTGTCCTGCTTGCGGCAGCATAGCCCCCAGGAGACGAACAGATAGTAGTAGTCGCCCTTCTTTAATATGTGCGGACCTTCGATCTCCGCCGGGCCGGCCTGCTCGTCCGGCGTATCGGCAGGACGGGCGCGCTGCGCGATGGCGTGCCATACCTGTGGCTCGGCCAGACGCGTGTGACTGCGGTCAAGCTTGACCAGCTTGATCCCGCTCCAGAACGAGCCGAAGGCCATCCACGGATTGCCATCGGCATCGTCGATGATGTTCGGGTCGATTGCATTCCAGTTGTCCCGCCCCGGCACCGACTGCAAGACCATGCCCTGGTCCTGCCACCGGTAATTGGGCGCGCGCGGATTGAGTGTCGCGTTGGTGGTCACGCCGATGCCCGACGTGTTCTTGCCAAAGCCCGAGACGGAATAGTAGAGGAAGTATTTGCCGTCGTGCAGATGGATGTCCGGCGCCCAGATATGGTCATTGAAGGTCGGCGCGGCTTTTTTCGCCCACACAGGCTCCCCACTGAAAACACGGCCCTCCCCCTTCCAGTCGCGCATATTGGAAGAGCTGTAGAAGGTGATTCCCGGCCCGGTACTGAACAGATAATAGCTGGCGCCCTCTTTCGCCATCACCGGATCGTGCACGCTGACCGGCTTGGCCTGACAGGCCGCCAGGCAGGCAAGGCCGGCCAGGCAAACGACACTTCGAATCAAAGAATGCATGGCAGATTCCCAGGTTAAAACCAGCAGCGATTGTACTTTTACTGCTCCAGCGCGACGACGATCACGGCCTTGGCAGGCACCTTGATGGTCAGCTTGCCGCCTGCTGCGCGCGCACTGAGCGGCGCCGGCGTAACTGCCTGCGGCTCCTTGAAGGTATTGTGCGCATCCATCGCCCCGGCTGTCAGCACGCGGCCACTGGCAGCGCCGGCCTGCTTGCCCGAGACCGCAACCACCACATCGGCCGGCTGGGCTGGATTCGTGTTCACCAGCGCCAGATACAGTTTGCCGTCACGCCCACGTGCGGCCGACGCGCTGATGCCGGGAATGCTCGCCTCGCCAAGCTTGTAGGCCGCATTGTCGGCAATCGCCACCGGCAGCGAAGTCGCGTCCTGGAACGGCACATACATCTGGAAGGCGTGGTAAGTGGGCGTGAGCAGCATCTTGTCCTTGTCGGTCAGGATCATCGCCTGCAGCACGTTGACCATTTGCGCGATGTTAGTCATGCGCACCCGCTCCGCGTGGGCATGGAAGATATTGAAGTTCAGCGCCGCCACCACCGCGTCACGCAGCGTATTCTGCTGGAACAGGAAGCCGGGCGTGGTGCCCTTCTCCACGTCATACCAGGTGCCCCATTCATCAACCAGCAGGCCGATCTTCTTTTCCGGGTCGTTTTTGTCCAGCGCCGCCACGTTATTGCGGATCATGGCGTCGATCTTGAGCGTATTGGCCAGCGTCGACATCCACTCGCCTTCGGCAAAGCCGGTGGCCATGCCCTTGACTTCCCATTTTCCGGTCGGGATGGTGTAGTAGTGGAAGCTGATGCCTTCAGTCTGACCCTTCAGGTTCGCACTGAGCACATCGGTCCATTTGGTGTCGTAGTCATTGCCGCCGCTGGCGATCATTTTCGGGCGGCTCTTTTCCGGTGCCTTCAGGAAGCTCGCGTACTGCCTGTACTGGTTCGCGTAGTATTCCGGGGTCATGTTGCCGCCGCAGCCCCACGCTTCGTTACCGATGGCGAAAAAGTCGACTTTGAATGGCTTGTCGCGGCCGTTCTTGCGGCGCAAGTTTGCCAGGGTCGACTTGCTGTCCGAGGTCATGTACTCGATCCAGTCCGCCATCTCCTGCACGCTGCCCGAACCGAGGTTGCCGTTGACGTAGACCTGCGATCCAAGCAGCTCGGCCAGATCGAAGAATTCGTGGGTACCGACCGCATTGCTCTCTTCAACGCCGCCCCAGTTGGTGTTGACCTTGACCGGCCGCTTGGCGCGCGGGCCGATGCCGTCCTTCCAGTGGTACTCGTCAGCGAAGCAGCCACCCGGCCAGCGCACCAGCGGCACGTACAGCTGCTTGAGCGCGCCGACGACGTCGTTGCGCCAGCCCTTGGTGTTCGGGACCTTGGAATTTGGCCCGACCCACATGCCTTCATAAATGCCGGTACCAAGATGTTCGGCGAACTGGCCGTAGATGTTCTTGTTGATGACCGGACCTGGCTTGCCTTCGTCGATGGTGACCGTGACCGCAGCCAAAGCGCTGGCACTGGCGGCCAGCAGGCCAATGACGGCAATACTGTGTTTGATGATGTGCATGGTGTCTCCTGCTTTTTTATTCAAAGTTTTTGGCGCTGTCGCTTGCGTGGCGGATCAAATCCAGCCGGCATCGACAACGAAGTCCTGCGCCGTGCACATCGCGCTGTCGTCCGCTGCGAGGAACAGCACCATGGCCGATACATCGTGCGGTTTCAACAGACCCGGCAGGCACTGTGCGCGCTTGATTTCGGCCTTGCCGGCCTCGTCGACCCACAGGTCGACCTGGCGCTGGGTCATCACCCAGCCTGGCGTGACCGTATTGACGCGGACACCATGCACGCCAAAATCACGTGCAAGACCACGGGTGAGCCCCACCACCGCCGCCTTGGTGGCGCAGTAGACGGGATAACCGGCATTTTTCGCATGGAAGGACATGGAACTGATATTGATGATGGAGCCGGCCCCGCGCTGCTTCATCCCCGGCAGCACGGCCTGGCAGGTGAAGAACATCGGGCGCTGGTTGATCGCGACGCGCTCGTCGTAAAACGCGGGCGTCACGTCCTCGGTCTGGTGCCGCTGGTCGTTGGCGGCGTTGTTGACGAGGACATCGAAGTCGCCCATCTGTTCGGCCAATTCCGCCATGGTGCGCTGCAGGGCGCCGATATCGGCGATGTCGCAGAAGCGAAACTCGGGGCGTGGCCAGCCGGCTGCCGCGACGCGATCACACAGGGCCTCGCTGGCCTCGGTCACAATGTCGACAAAAGCGACGTGCGCGCCCTGAGCGGCGAAGGCGGCGACCATGTCCTCGCCAATGCCGCTGCCGCCGCCCGTGATGAATACGCGCTTGCCCTCCAGGCTGGGATAGCTGGCTGGTTTTTTCATGTTGTCTCCTGCTTGTTATATTTGTGTGCTGCGGCGACGCCGGTGTCACTGCTTCGTCAGCGCTCCGTCACGGCGGCGCCAGATGCCTTCGACATTATCATCGCGCAGCGCATCCGGTAGCAAACTCTGCGGCAGGTTCTGATAGCAGACCGGCCGCAAGAAACGCTGAATGGCGGCCGTGCCAACCGAACTGCTGCGTCCATCTGACGTGGCAGGGAACGGGCCGCCGTGCACCATCGCAGTCGATACTTCCACGCCGGTGGGCATGCCGTTGGCGAGGATGCGCCCGACCTTACGCTCAAGGACTGGTAACAGTGCGCGTACCGCTTCCGTATCATCGTCGTCCATCTGCACGGTAGCGGTGAGCTGCCCTTCCAGCATTTCCGCAATCAGGCGCATCTCATCAATATCGGCGCAGGCCACCAGCAGCGAGGCCGGTCCGAACACTTCGTCGTGCAAGGCATGCTGCGCGAGGAAGTGGGCGCCGCTGGTCTGGAACAGTGCCGGGGCGCCCTTGCCCTCCACATGGACGGCCGCCTTGATGACCTCCACGGCTTCATGGGCGTCCAGCTTGCCCACACCGCTCTGATAGGCGGATGCGATGCCGGCACTGAGCATGGTGGCGGCCTCGATGCCGGCCAGCGCTTCCCCGGCTTTGGCCGCAAAGCGGTCGAACGCCGGCCCCTTCAAGCCAAGCACCAGGCCCGGATTGGTACAGAACTGGCCCACGCCCATGGTCATGGATGCGGCAAAGCCGGTGGCGATCTGGTCGCCGCGACTGGCCAGCGCGTGCGGGAACAGGAAAAAGGGATTAATGCTGCTCATTTCAGCGTACACGGGAATCGGCTGCTTGCGTGCAGCGGCGACTGCCATCAGCGCGGTACCGCCCGAGCGCGAGCCGGTAAAGCCCACCGCCTTGATCGAGGGATGCGCCACCAGGGTCTGGCCGATGCCATTGCCGGTGCCGGTCAGCAGCGCGAACACGCCAGCCGGCAGCTTGCATAGTTCGACCGCCTTCACTACAGCGCGGGCGACCAGTTCGGACGTGCCGGGGTGGGCGGAATGCGCCTTGAGCACGACCGGGCAACCGGCCGCAAACGCGGCTGCGGTATCGCCCCCGGCGACCGAAAACGCGAGCGGGAAGTTACTGGCTGCGAAAACGGCAACCGGGCCCAGGCCGATCATGCGCATGCGCAGATCGGGACGGGGCAAAGGCTGGCGTTCCGGCAGCGCCGTGTCGATCCGCACGTCGGCCCAGGAGCCTTCGCGCAGCAGATCGGAGAACAACTTGAGCTGGCCGACGGTGCGGCCACGCTCGCCTTCAAGCCGGGCGCGCGGCAAACCGGATTCGGTCATCGCACGCACAATCAGTTCGTCACCCAATGCCAGGATCTGCGCGCCGACGGCTTCCAGAAACGCGGCGCGCTGCGCGTTGGTGGTGGCGCGAAACGGATCGAAGGCGGCTTGCGCAAGCCGGCATGCGGCATCGATCTGCGCTGCATCGACCATGTGGAACGATGGTTCGATCACCGCACGCCGGGATGGATCGAAAGCCTGGAAGGAACCGGCATTGCCGCGTACCGCCAGGCCACCGATCAGTGCTTCGCCGGTAATGGTCATAACACGTTCACTTTCTTGAATGCGGACTGTTCGACCGCGAGCGTATTGCGCAGCGCGGGGCCAAAGGCAGGCACCTCGATCTCGAAGGTTTCGCCAGGCAGTACGGTGATATTATCGGCCACACTGAGGGTGGCGGTGCCAAAGAAGTGGACATGCACATCGCCCGGCCGGTTGAACAGGCCATACTTGAAATGGTGGTACTCGAGGTTGCCAATGCTGTGCGACATGTTCTGCTCGCCACTGACGAACGCTTTCTCCCAGCGCACCTGGCCATCGACGCCGTAAATGCGCGAGGTGCCTGCAACGTGCGCGGGCAGTTCGCCCACCAGCAGCGCCGCGCCAAGGCCACAGTTGCGCAGCTTGGAGTGCGCCAGGTACAAATAGTTCTGCCGTTCAGTCACGTGGTCCGAAAACTCGTTGCCGATCGCATAGCCAAGGCGATAAGGCTGGCCGTCGTCACCGATCAGATACAGGCCGGCGATTTCGGGCTCCTCGCCGCCATCCAGCGCAAACTCGGGCATCTGCAGGGCCTCGCCGCTGGCGCGCACGATCGAGCCGTCGCCCTTGTAAAACCATTCAGGCTGCACGCCGCGCGCGCCGTCGGCCGGCTTGCCGCCTTCAACCCCCATGCGGAACATCTTCATGCTGTCCGACAGCGCTTCGACATCGCCGCCGATCTTCTTGTGCATGGCGTCGCGGGTATCGGCGCTGCCCAGGTGGGTCAGGCCAGTGCCGGTCACGTAGCAGTGCGCGGGATCGGCATGGTCGAGTGGCGCCAGCAGCGTGACGTCGGCAAGCGCGTGCACGCCACCGCCCACGCTGGCCAGCGCCAGCCCGGCCAGCGTGCTCTTGTTGCGAATGGCATGCTGCGCCAGCGCGTAAGTGCTGTTGAAACCGCCGATCGCGCGGATCGCATCGTTTTGCAGGATGCCGACGTGGCGCTCACCGGCGGCATTCTTGTATTGGACGAGTAGCATGGTAAATTCCGAATGAGCGATTAATGAGAATGGCGCGGCACGGCCGAACCACGGCTGCCGACCAGGAAATCGAAGTCGCAGCCTTCATCGGCCTGCAGCACATGATCGATGTACAGCTTCTGGTAGCCGCTCTTGGGCACCGGCGGCTGCGACTGGGCACGGACCGCGAGGCGTTCGGCCATTTCGGCGTCGGAAATTTCCAGATTCAGGCTGCCGTTCTTGCAGTCGAGCGAAATCAGGTCGCCGTCGCGAACCACGCCAAGCGGGCCGCCGGCCATGGCTTCCGGCGCGACATGCAGCACCACGGTGCCGTAGGCGGTGCCGCTCATGCGCGCATCCGAAATGCGCACCATGTCGGTCACGCCTTGCGCCAGCAGCTTGGGCGGCAAGCCCATGTTGCCCACTTCGGCCATGCCCGGGTAGCCCTTGGGACCGCAGTTTTTCATCACCAGAATCGAGCTGGCGTCGACATCGAGATCAGGGTCGCCAATGCGGCTTTTGTAATGGTCGAAGTCTTCAAACACCACGGCCTTGCCGCGATGCTGCATCAGGTGGGGCGATGCGGCCGAGGGCTTGAGCACGGCGCCGCGCGGCGCCAGGTTCCCGCGCAGGATGCAGATGCCGCCATCCTCGATCAACGGTTTGGCCAGCGGACGAATCACTTCGTCGTCGTAGATCGGCGCTTCTTCGCAGTTCTGCCACAGGCTCTTGCCGTTCACGGTCAGCGCGTCCTTATGGGGAATCAGGTCGCCCTCGCCCAGCCGGCGAATCGCGCCTGGCAGGCCGCCGGCGTAATAG
Source organism: Telluria sp. (assembly GCA_036399735.1). GTDB lineage: Bacteria > Pseudomonadota > Gammaproteobacteria > Burkholderiales > Burkholderiaceae_D > Telluria_A. Next base: position 11,018 of record DASWMN010000061.1, read on the forward strand.
AACTCCTCCATCAGGAAGCGGCCGGAAGGCAGCAGGTCGACAATCGTCGGGGTGCCGCGCCCGACTTCGGTCCAGTCTTCCAGCTCGAGCGGCACGCCAATGCGGCCGGCAATCGCCTTCAGGTGAATCACGGCGTTGGTCGAGCCGCCGATGGCGGCGTTGACGCGGATCGCGTTGTGGAACGCTTCCTTCGTCAGAATTTTCGACAGGCGCAGATCCTCGTGCACCATTTCCACGATGCGGATGCCCGACATGTGCGCCAGCACGTAACGGCGCGAGTCGACTGCCGGAATGGCCGCGTTGTGCGGCAGCGAGGTGCCAAGCGACTCGGCCATGCAGGCCATGGTCGACGCCGTGCCCATGGTGTTGCAGGTACCGGCCGAACGGGACATGCCCGATTCGGCCGACATGAACTGGTGCAGCGTGATGGTGCCGGCCTTCATCTGCTCGTGCAACTGCCAGACGGCGGTGCCGGAACCAATGTTCTTGCCATTTAGCTTACCGTTGAGCATGGGCCCGCCGCTGACAACAATGGTCGGCAGATCGACACTGGCCGCACCCATCAGCAAGGCCGGGGTGGTCTTGTCGCAGCCGACCAGCAGCACGACCGCATCCATCGGGTTGCCGCGAATCGATTCCTCGACATCCATGCTGGCCAGGTTACGGGTGAGCATTGCGGTCGGACGCAGATTCGATTCGCCGTTCGAGAACACCGGGAATTCGACCGGGAAGCCGCCGGCTTCCAGAATGCCTTTTTTGACGTGCTCCGCCAGCTGGCGGAAATGGGCGTTACACGGGGTCAGCTCGGACCAGGTGTTGCAGATGCCGATGATCGGCTTGCCTTGAAATTCGTGATCGGGAATGCCCTGATTTTTCATCCAGCTCCGGTACATGAAGCCGTTCTTATCCTGCGTGCCGAACCATTCTGCGGAGCGCAGTTTCGGCTTTTTCGTCTCAGACATGTAGATCTCCTGGTTATTCTGGCCCCGTCAGACTCATGTCGTCGTCTGCAAGGCGATAAGGAGAGTCTAAAGATTCATGAGATTCCTTTCCAATCACTTTTTCTTGGTAATCGATATCACATTTGACATCTGAATCGCGACTCCGGCAAGCCACGGATGCCGTCCAGCGCGCCCTGGAACAGGCCGCCGTCATGCACTGCAGGCTCGGCCATGCCGACGCGGGCGCTCGTGACAAACAGCTGGTTCAATTCGCGCCCGCCAATGCTCACGCAACTCGGCTGCAAGGCCGCCGTTTCGACCACGCGCTCCACCGTGCCGTCCGGTGCGTAGCGCACGACGTGGGATGCGCCCCATTGGGCATTCCACAGGTAGCCATCAGCGTCGATGCAGGAGCCGTCCGGTTCGCCATCGGCGCCAGGCACCTGGGCAAACACCCGGTCGCCACTGATGGCGCCGGTGGCCACGTCGTAGTCGCAGCAGCGGATTGCCCGGTCCGGCGAATTGCAGTAATACATGGTGGCGCCGTCGGGGCTGAAGCAGATGCTGTTGGCAATGGCGCAGCCCGGCAGGGGCAGGCGCTCCAGGCGCAGCGCGGCATCCAGGCGCCAGTAGCTGCCGATCCGCTCGCGCGGTTCCTGATGGTGGAAGGTACCGAAAACAAAACGGCCCTGACGGTCACAGCGGCCGTCATTGAGGCGGGTCGGCAAGTCCTCCTCCACCTTGCAGATGGGCGTGACCGCCGCGCTCGAAAAGTCGAAGAAGGCCAGCTGTGAAGCCAGCCCCAGCAGCAAGCGGTCGTCGTCGTCGGTCAATGCAAACGAGGCCAGCGGTTCCGGCATGGGCCAGTGCCGCGTTTTGCCGGTGGCGAGGGTATGCACAGCCAGGGTGGCGCCCAGAATATCGGTCCACAACACGCGACCGGTGCGTTCGCACCACAACACGCATTCACCCAGCTGATTTTCGGCCTCGACCATCATTGCAAGCATTCATAACTCCACGGAAAATTTAAATCGCGAAACGGTGGCGTAAACTTCGCCTGGACGCAAGATTGTATTCGGAAATGAAGGATTGTTCGGCGAGTCGGGGAAATGCTGGGGTTCCAGGCAGAATCCGCTGCGATGGACGTACTGACGGCCCTTGCCTGCCAGACTGCCATCGAGGAAATTGCCACTGTAAAACTGGACGCCCGGTTCCTCCGTGAACAGCTCCAGCACACGGCCCGAAACCGGTTCTTTCACGCGCGCAGCCAGCACGCTGACCTTGTCGCCCGTGCGGTTCAGAACGAAATTATGGTCGTAGCCGCTGCCGTAACGCAGTTGCTGGTCGTCCTGATCGATCCGTTCGCCGATCTTGTGCGGGGTGCGGAAGTCGAACGGTTTGCCTGCAACGGGTTCAATGTCGCCGTAAGGCACCAGGCTCGAATCGATGGGCGTGTAGTGATCGGCGTTGATCGTCAGCTCATGCTCGAGAATGTTGCCTTCGGCAGCCAGGTTGAAGTAGGAATGCTGGGTCAGGTTGATGGGTGTGGCCTTGTCGGTCACGGCGTCGAACGCGACAATCAATTCGTCGTCGTCATTGAGCTCGTAGACGACGGTGACGTCGAGCGTGCCCGGATAGCCTTGTTCGCCATCGGGGCTGCGATGGATCAGCGTCAGCCCGACCGAGCGTGTTTCCTGGAAGGGGATCGCCCGCCATAACACTTTGTGGTAGCCATCCTCGCCACCGTGCAAGTGATTACCGCCATTGTTGACGGGCAGTTGCCAGCTTTGGCCATCGATCTGGAAGCGCCCGCCACGCAAGCGGTTGCCATAGCGACCGATCAGCGCGCCGAAGTATTGCGAATCCTGCGCATACGGCGCCACATCGTCAAAGCCGAGCACGATGTCGGCAAGACAGCCAAGACGGTCAAGGGTATGGAGTTCAGTGATGACGCCACCGTAGTCGCTGATTTTGACGATCAGCCCGTTGCGGTTGGTCAGGGTGTACAGCTCTGCGGCGCGGCCGTCGGGCAATTGCCCAAACGGCGTCTTGGTGATACTTGCTTCCAATTTGAACCTCGCGAAGAAGGTCCGCTCAGGCGATTGACGGTTTGCCGAACACCGGCATGCCAGCCTCATCCCACTGCAAGGGCTTGACGTAGGTGTGGCGGTCCGGGTTCCAGAGCGGATCGCCCACGATTTCGGTGTAGGTGCGTGCGTGGTACACCAGCATCACCGATTCGCCGTCCTCGGCCACAGTGAAGCTGTTGTGCCCCGGACCGTAGACGCCGTGCTCGTAACAGGTCTGCAGCACCGGTTCGCGCAGCTTGGTCCAGGAGGCCGGGTCGAGCAGATCGGCATCATCAGGCGCCCACAGCAGGCCCATGGCATAGTTTTCGTCAGTCGCGCTGGCGGAATAGCTAATGAAAAGTTTACCGTTCCGTTTGATAACGGACGGCCCCTCGTTGACCCAGAAACCGCGGGTTTCCCATTCGAACTCCGGCTTGCTCAGCATGACCGGCGGACCCGCCAGCGTCCAGGGGTTGGACATGGGCGCGATGTAAAGATTCGAGTTGCCTTCGATTGCTTCGTCCTTCTGCGCCCACAGATAGTACAGGTGCCCGCGATGCGTGAAGGTGGTGGCGTCCAGACAGAAGGTATCGATGCCTGTGTCGATCTGCCCCATGAATTCCCACTCGCCTTCGAACGGATTGGCACGCACATTGCGAATGGCGTACATGCGATGCTGGAACAACTTGTTCTTGATCGCGCGGCTGGGCGCGGCGGCAAAGTAGACATACCACGCGCCCTGGTTGAAATGCAGCTCGGGCGCCCACAAGAGCTCGCTCCAGGGGCCGGTCTCTGGCTTGTGCCATACGTCGACCTTGTCGGCGCTTGCCAGTTCGGCGATGCTGCGCGCACGGCGCAATTCGATCCGGTTGTATTCCGGTACCGAGGCGGTGAAATAGTAATAGCCATCGCTGTGGCGCACGATGTAAGGATCGGCGCGCTGCTCGATCAGGGGTGTCAGAAGCTGCATCTTGTTCACTTATTGGGTGGCGTAGCCACGGGTTTGCATGTCGGCTTTCACTTCACCGTAATAATCGTCACTGATGCGGTACTTGAACATCAGCGCGCCCATCAGGAAATGGAAGAAGCCGGGGATCACGGTCAGCATCAGCGCAATGCCGGTGAGCGCCAGCGGGCTCTGTTCCACATTCGGCTGGTACTGGAAATACGTCAGCAGCAGGCCAACCAGGCCGCCTGCCACTGCCATGCCGGCCTTCTGGCACACCGAAATGCCGCCGAAGGCAAAGCCGGACACGCGCCTGCCGGTCTTGACCTGGCCGTAGTCGATGGTTTCGGCAATGGCCGACCAGAACACCGGCGCATGCAGATCGACCACGAAGGACAGCGCAAAGTAGAGCACGAAGGCCAGCGTCACATCACCGGGCTTGACGGCGTAGTAGATCAGCACGCTGATCAGCGCCACGCCGATCTGCGAGTTACGAAACATTTTGACTTTGCAATAGAACTTGGTGATCCAGGTGGAGGCAACCATAGACAGGATTGCCGCCAGCACGCCCGTGGTCAGGAAGCCCGACACCACTGCCGTATCGCCACCGAGGTAGTATTTGGCGTAGTAAATGGCAACCGAGCCGCGCACCACGTAGCCCACGGTGCCGGTCACACACACACCGCACAGTATCAGCCACTGGTCGTTCTGCATCAGTACCTTGAACTGCGCGCGCAGCGACTGTTTTTCCACCACGTGCACAACCCGTTCCTGCGTCGTGAACACGCACAGCAGGAACAGCGCCACGCCCATCGCCGCCATCAGGGCCATGGCGGCCTGATAGCCTGCCGCGGCATTGCCGTTGCCCCACTTTGCCGCGAGGATGGGCACGATGATGGTGACCATGAAGGCGCCGACTTTGGCGAAGAACAGGCGGTAGCCGTTGGCCGACAGACGCTCTTTTGGATCACTGGTCAGTCCGCTGATGAGCGAAATATAGGGAATGCCGACCCCGGCCGTCATGATGGTCATGATGATGTAGGTCGCATACGCCCACACCAATTTGGCGCTGTACGCCCAGTCCGGCGTGGTGAACACGAAAAATACGCTCACGCCATACGGGATGGCCAGCGCCAGCAGCCAGGGCCGGTAGCGCCCCATGCGCGAAGTGAAACGGTCGGTCATTTGCCCCATGACCAGATCGGCCACGGCGCCGATGATCTTGACAGCCACAAACAGCAGCGCCAGATCCTGGGTGCGCAGGCCATAAATATCCGTGTAGAAGAAGGTAATGATCAGCATCATCGACGAGATCACCACGTTGAGCGCCATGTCGCCGGCACCGAAGCCGACTTTTTCCACGGTAGATAACTTTTGCGTCTTCATCTTGTTTCTCGGGTTGGCTCACATGGACGAGAAGGCGTCGCCGGCACAGCCAGTCAACGCCCTCTTTCAGTCATTGGTGAGTACTTACATTTTCCAGCGCAGCGACAGGCCGATCACCCGGTCATAGCGGCGGATATCGCGTGGATTGCTGGCAATACCATGGTAGTCGTGATACTTCCGATCCAGCAAGTTTTCGACGTCCAGTGTTGCGCTCATGTTGTCGCTGATCTTGTACGAAACCGAGCCATCGAGTGTCTTGATGGGGTCGACGATCAGGTCGAAACCGAGGGCGCGGTAATTGAAGGTATCGACAAACTTGTCGCGCCAGCTGTAGGCCAGACGGCCTGACCAAGGTCCGCGCTCATACAGGCCGGTCAGGTTGTATGACAGCTTGGACATGCCGACGAAGGGTTGCGGCGTGCCGTTGGCCTCGGTCAGATCGCCCTTCATGTAGGTCACGTTGGCTTGCAGGCCCAGGCCACCCAGCAGGCCCGGCAGCTTGTCGTAGAACTGTTGATACCCGAGCTCGACACCTTCCAGCGTGCCCTTGGCCACATTGCGCGGACGGAAGACCTGGTACTCGATGCTGTTGTAAGTTTCCGCTTCCTGGCGCGTAATGATGTAATTCTTAAAGTTGTGGCGATAAACCGTGGCCGTCAGCGAGCCCGTTGGTGCGAAGTACCATTCCACCGCCGCATCGAAGTTGTTGCCTTCAATTGGCTTCAGGTCAGGATTGCCGCCGTTGCCGACTGCCTGCACCGTGGTGCTCGGCACGTTATACGAGACGCCCGGATTGAACTGGTCAAAATTGGGCCGCTGGATCGATTTGCTGGCATTCAGGCGCAGTTGCACATCGCTCAGGATCTTCGCGCGCAGGGTGCCGTTCGGCAGAATGTCGTTGCTGCTGCGCTGATTCGTCACGGCAAACGGGACATCGTTGGCACTGCTGAAGCCCTTCAGTTCCGAACTGGTGCGTACCATGCGGACGCCGAAGGTGCCGTCCACCGGCACAGCGCCAATATCGAAGCCGTATTTGGCCTTGCCGTAAATGGCGTAGGTCTTTTCCTGATTGTTAAACAGCGACATCTGATCGTCGCCGGTCGGGCTGCTGCGGTCAAACAGGGCACGCACGGCCGTCATGTTGTCGTGCATGTAGCCGGCGCACGGCGTCAGCCAGGACGGCAAGCCGTAGTCGCCTGCCATCGGCATCGAATTGCAAATCAGTGCGGGCTGGGACGTCAGCGGAATATTGCCAGGCGCTGGAATGAAGCCATCTTTCTCGTGAACAAACGAGGCGTCACGCTTGGCAATGCGCGTGCCGACGCTGATCTCCTTGAAAAAACCCGGCGCTTCCGGACTCCAGGTGGCATCGGCGCGCCAGTCGGTCGAGTCGCCTTCGGAATGGCTGTGATTGTCGAACAGTGTGGCGATCCGGTAGTTGGCCGGATTCGTCATGTCATAGCCGGGATAGTAGAACTGCGCCCCGCCATTTACGTACGTATTGCCCGTCACCGAAGGTGGCGAAGCAATGAAGTCCATGATCGGGAATTCCTGCTTCACACTGCTGACGGTACGCGCCAGTTCGGTTGTCACGCGCCAGTCCGGCGTCACATCCCAGCGTGCGCCGATGGCGCCCTGGCTGCCCTTGGAGATATCGTAAGGCGCCTGGGTCGACGACAGCGTGAACGGATTCGAATTGACCGAGGTAACCGTCGCGGCCTGGGTCGTGCCGGGAATGAGCGTGACGGCCGGGTTGCTGCCCCAGCCCAGATCGGCCACAAAGAACTGGCGCTGCGCATCGTGACGGATGTCGGTGGTGATGCCTTCGGCGAAGAACTCCATCTTCGAGTTCGGACGCCACTGGAATGCCAGGTTGCCTGCCAGACGCTTGCGCTCGCCCTGATACAGCACATGGCCAAGCGAATCGGGTCCGGTGAAGGCGCCGTTATTGCGGCTGACCGGCGGCGCATTGAAGGTCACTTCGTCGTGGTAATTGCCCTTCTGATAGGACAGACCTGCCAGGGCGCCAAACTCGCCCAGATCGGTTTTCCAGCGGTTCGAGACCATGCCGCTGACGTTCGGGTCATTCGATTTCGATTTGTCGCGGTTTTCGACACGCGCCGTCACATTGGACGTGAAGCCCTTGGCATCGAAAGGCCGGCTGGTACGCACATCGATCACGCCGGCGGTGCCGCCCTCGACCATTTCCGCGCCCTGGGTTTTGTAGACATCGACCCGGTACAGCATGGCTGCCGGAATGTCGGCCAGATACAGATTGCGGCCCGAGGAGGTGAACATTTCACGCCCATTGAGCAGCGTGACCAGACCGGGCAAGCCGCGGATGACGACGCTGTTGGCCTCGCCGTTTTCGCGCCGGATCTGCACGCCGGTAATACGGCCCAGCATCTCGGCCACGTTTTTGTCGGGGAACTTGCCAGCTTCTTCCGCGACGATGGAATCGATGACTTCGTCGGAATTGCGTTTGATCGCTTGCGCGCTCTGCGCCGCCTTGCGCACACCGGAAACGACCACCACGCCAACCGGATCGGCAGGCGCCGCCTCGGCTTTTGCGGCAACCTGGGCGGCGTCCTGCGCCCACACGGAAGCACTGCTGACAACACCTGCGGCGGCGAGGACCGCCACAGTCATGCGTAAGGTAAAGGGGCGAGCGGAATCGGTCGTAACCTGACCAGATACGGTGGTTTTCATACGTCTCCTAAATATTCTAGTTATGTGTCGCTGGTGGCACTTTCATGCTCTGCGAATCATCTTAGGGAATGCCTCGAAATCAATCCAATCAATTTTTTCCGGTTTTCGATGCCATTTTAGATATCGCATCAAGCACGGAATCGAGGGGCGGCACCGGCGTCAGCCGTGCGGCAATGGCCCGCGTGTGCGCCCGTATGGACGAAGAGGAAAGGAGGCGTTGCAGGGATGTAGCCAGCCGCGCGGGACGCAGCCGCCGATGGGGCAAACCAAGACCGGCGCCAAGTGCTTCGACCCGGGCCGCGTTGTCGAACTGATCGAAAGCAAGCGCCACAATCAGCTGGGGCACACCGGCGCGCAAGGCTTCGGCCGTGGTGCCGATGCCGCCGTGATGCACCAGCGCCGCGGCATGCGGCAGCAGCTTTTTGAATGGCAAATAGTCCTGCCACAGTACGCCTGGCGGCAAGGCCGCAGGCGCCTGGTCGCGGTGCGGGGTCAGGAAAATGGCGCGCCGCCCAAGCTGGGTGGTGGCTGCCAGCGCATGCGCGAAATACTGCGCAGCCTGGCGG
>DASWMN010000062.1:0-18866 GCA_036399735.1 Telluria sp.
CGCGCGCGCGCCGGTGTCGATCCCCACCGCGCTTTCGCGCGCGATGATGTCGAGCTCGACGTCGAGCGCCGCGATCTTCTTGCGGCAGTCGTCGACCGCGGCCGGCACCGCATGCTGGCTGATGGCCACGCGCGCGCATGCGGTGTCGAGCAGGCTGACCGCCTTGTCGGGCAGCTGGCGTGCAGGAATGTAGCGGTGCGACAGACTGACCGCCGCTTCCAGTGCTTCGTCGAGCACCTGCACCCGGTGGTGCCGTTCCATGGTGGCGGCGAGGCCGCGCATCATTTGCACGGCCCTGCCTTCATCCGGCTCCTGCACCTGCACCACCTGGAAGCGGCGCGTCAGCGCGGGGTCTTTTTCAATATGCTTCTTGTACTCGGCCCAGGTGGTCGCAGCCACGGTACGCAAGGTGCCGCGCGCGAGCGCCGGTTTAAGCAGATTGGCCGCGTCGCCGGTGCCGGCCGCGCCGCCGGCGCCGACCAGGGTGTGCGCTTCGTCGATAAACAGAATCACCGGCTGGCTCGATGCTTGAACCTCGTCGATCACCTGGCGCAGACGGTTTTCGAACTCGCCTTTCATGCTGGCGCCGGCCTGCAGCAGTCCGACGTCGAGCGTGCGCAACGCCACATCGCGCAGCGCCGGCGGAACGTCGCCGGAGACGATCTTCTGGGCGAAGCCTTCGACCACCGCGGTCTTGCCGACGCCGGCTTCGCCTGTCAACAGGGGGTTATTCTGTCGGCGCCTCATCAGAATGTCGACCAGCTGGCGGATTTCATCGTCGCGCCCGACGATCGGATCGAGTTTGCCGGCCCTGGCCTGCGCGGTCAGATCGACCGTGTAGCGGTTCAGCGCCTCCTGTTTGCCGGGCGTTGGCGCCAGCGCGCCGCTGGCGTCGCCGGGCGCTCCCTTGCCGTCGGCTGTGGCCAGGCCCGATTCGGGCGAGCCGCCCAGCAGCGCGGCAAAATCGTCGAGCAGCGCATCGACCTTGATCTTTTCGAACTGGCGCGACAGGCCGTACAGGGCGTTGCGCAGGCCCGGCGTCTTGAGCATGGCGGCGAGCAGGTGGCCGCTGCGCACCTGCTGCTGTCCGAACATCAATGTGGCGAACACCCAGCCACGCTCGACCGCTTCCTCGACCTGCGACGACAGATCGGTGACCGTGGCCGAACCGCGCGGCAGGCGGTCGAGCGCGGCGGTCAGGTCGCGCGCCAGGTGCGCGGGATCGATGTCGAAATGCCTGGTCACGCGCACCAGGTCGCAGTCCTGCAATTGGTTCAGCTGATGAAACCAGTGGGCCAGTTCGACATACGGGTTCCCCCGCAGCTTGCAAAACACGGTGCTGCTTTCGATGGCGCGGAAGCACAGGCTGTTCAACTTGCCAAACAGCGCGGCGCGGCTGATCTCGGTCATGACATGGTCCTTTCTCGGTTGGTCTGCACAGCAGGCCCGCAATTGGGGTAAAAGATCGCTTGGGCGTCGCGCTGGGCCGCGCTGCTGAGCAGCCAGCCGGTCCATCCCAGCCGCGCCCGGCCCAGCGCCAGCGCCGGCACGGCCTCGCGCTTCAAGTGCACGCTCACGTCCCAGTCGAGCGCCAGTCCGGCGTAGTGGCGCACCCAGTCGCGCAAGCGTTCGCAGCCGGGTGTGGCGGGCATCAGGCGCAGGTAGTCGTCCATGTTCAGCGGACCGAACACGATGCGGAATTTATGCTGGCAATTCCACACCTTCGATCCCAGCACCGTGCCGTTGCCGAGCCGCGCCGCGACGCCGCCGCCGCCCAAGTGGCAGCGGCTGTCGTCGGGCATCCGGATCCAGTGCCCGACGAATTGCTCGATCCTTACCGGCACCCGGAAATACTCGGCCAGCAGCGCGGCGAGGCCGCCGGCGCTGCGATTATGCGCGGCGAGCCGGCCGGCGTGATGGAGCTTGGCCTGGTCGGGCACGGCGCCGCGTCCGCGCAGCGGCGCGATCCCCATGCCGATCAGCGAGCCGAGGTAGACGGCGAAGCGGTCGCCGTGTTCCCGGTCGAGGTTGACGGTAGGCTGAGCGCTGGCCCAGGCCCGGTAGAACAGTCCGATCATCCGGTGATGGAACAGGTCGAGAAAGCGGGCCAGCGTCGGGTCGCCCGCGTTGCGCAGCCGGTCGCGCACATACTCGCTCAGATGCTGGGGCAAGGGACCGTTGGCGCCCATCAGGCCGAAACATGCGACATCGACTTCGGCCGCCCCGCCGGCGCCGATCCGCACCGCTGACAGCATCGACGGGCTAAACGCCAGCGACGCTGTCTGGCCCAGGCGCACCGGATCGTCCTGCGGCGAGGCCGACGTGCCGATCCGGGCATGCGACGGATGCGCGCATTCGAGCAGGCGCAGCGCCGCGAACAGTTGGTAGCCGCCGGCGTCGGCCTGCAGCCGCGCCAGGCGCTCCATGCCTGCCTCGTTCACAGTGTTTTGCACAGGCCTCCCCTGACCGGCCACTGCATCACCAGCGCGCGCGCCGGGGTCACGATCCGCGTTTCGGTGAAGCTGTTTAGATTGACGTGCATGGCGAAGAACTGCTCCAGCACAGCGCCCAGGGCGAACACACCCGCGCCTTCGAAGGCGGCGTCGTCGAGCTCCACGGTGATTTGCAGGCCGCGTCCGAAACACATCGGTCCTTCCACCGGCAACCGGCGCGCGACCGGCACGCCCGTCACGCGGCGCAGCGCGTCGATCTGACGCTGGCCGGGCAAGTCGTCGGCCCGGCAGTACAGGCGCAGCAGATCCTTGAGCGCGGCGGCGCCTTCGCGCCGGTCGTCGTCGAGCAGCGACAGATAATTGTGCGACAGGTGGCTGATCAGGCGCCACGCGCTCGCGCCCTCGGCATGCGACGGCGCCGGCATCGTCGGCCCGTCCAGGCAGCGGATCGCGCGCAGCGGCGCGCCCGACTCGATCGTGAAGTCCGTGCGCGCGCCGCCCAGCGGCATCGTCAGCGCCAGGTCGCGGTTGCTGCACAGGGTGTCGATGCCGAGCTGGCGCAGGGCCGCGCTGTATGGCGCGTCGTCCGCGTCGACCAGGGCCATGAACAGTTCGCTGCCGGCATAGCTCGACCGGGCGCCTTCGCGCAACTGGCGCGCCGACGGCAGGCGCGGCTGGCGCGCGAGCTGGTAATAGGCGCGCCCGGCGCCGTGCAGGTCACTGGCCGCATAGAACGGCATGAACTGCTGGCGCGCCTCGGCGCCGCTGCCGTAACCGGTCACGCCGGTGACCTGGAACACTTCAAAATCCAGTGGCCGCGTGCGGTCCGGCACCACATGGTATTCGTGCACCCGTTCGTTCAAATGGATGCGGTCCGCGCGCTTGGGAAACAGGTTGATGGCCGGCGTGCAGAACAAGGCGAAATTGGCCGCGCTCACCCCTTGCTCGAGAGCGGGATCGGCGCGGTCGAACAGGATCACGATATCGATCTCGCGCTCAGCGCAACGCGCCACCCCCTCGCCCAGGCCACCCAGGTCGACGCAAAGATAGCGCTGCGGGAAAGCGAAGTACTCCCGCAGCAGCCGGTAGCCTTTGAACGCGCGCGCGTCGCATGGCAGCAGCGCATGCTCATCGCCAAAGCCCAAGTGGCTAATCGCGCTGGCCGGGATCTGACTGTGCCAGGCTGGCGCGTCACCGCACGGCATGACGGTCATGCCCACCGCATTGGCGAGCAATTGCTCCAGCAGGCGGCCCGGCAGGCCGTCCGCACCGCGCAAATACAGCGGCAGGTTGGTCAGCGCTAAATCGCGCACCGCCAGGCCGGGGCCGACCCTGAGCCGCAGGCGCAGTGCCGCCTTGACGCCGCCGCGCTGGCCCAGGTTCAAGCCGACCAGCGTGCCGGGATAGCTAAAGTAGCGCGCCTCGGTCAACTCGAGCGGCCATAGCGTGACCGCATGCGCGGTGCGCATTTCGCACGCGGTGTGCTCGCCCTGCCCCAGGTTGCCGTGCAGTGCGCTCTGGCGCGGTACGGTGAAACCGGCGGCCAATGACGGCTCGGCCAGATCCGGCTGCAGCTGCACCATCGCCATCGACGGGGTCGGGGCCAGGTATTGGGGGTAAATCTGTTCCAGCAAATGCTCGGTAAAGCGCGGAAATTCGGCGTCGATCTTGAGCTGCACGCGCGCGGCCAGAAAGCTGAAGCCTTCGAGCAGGCGCTCCACATACGGGTCCGCGCAGGCAAATTCTTCCAGTCCCAGGCGGGCGGCGACCTTGGGATAGGCCTGGGCGAACTCGCCGCCCATTTCGCGCAGATGACGCAGCTCCCGTTCGTAGTAGCGCAGCAGGCGGTCATCCATCAGCGCCCCCCGCGATCCTGGTCATACACCCGTACTTCGCCCTGTTCAAGGTCGAGTTCGGTCTTCAGATACAGCCGCTCGGCCAGCGGCTGGCCCCACAAATGACCGTGCACTTCGAATATGAGCTGATTGGCGCCGCCCACCGCCGCGCCGGCTGTCACCAGCACCTGGAGCGTTTCACGCACGATACGCGGCTCGTAATCCCAGATGGCCTGGCGCAGGCTGAGCGCCACCGCATGCACGTCGAGCCCGGACGCGGTCTTGCCCGACATGTCGGAAAAGCCGAAGTTGATCACCGACCGCGCCGCCAGCGGAAATGCGTCAAGCGGACGCACACAAGCCAGACCGCTCGCATTGAACAGCCACACCAGGTCGCGCAGAACAGCCCGGCGCAGCGCGCGCACGGTCAGCACGCGCTTCTCGCGGCCTTCCTGCGCCACGGCGCATTCGTCGTCGGTGAGGCGGTCCAGCAGCGACGGCTGCAGACGCTCGCCCGCGCTCAGTTGCGCCATTGGCGGCTCCGGCCGGTGCGCCGCTGGCGGCGTGCTTGCGATGGACTGGCGATAGGGCGCATGGTCGATGCTCGATAGTCGAAAAAGAGGCGAAAGGAAGCGCCCGCGCGGGCGCGGGCGTCAGCAGGCAGGACTCAGAACGTGGCGTTCTTGGCCAGATCCCACTTCTTGGCGGTACCGGTGGTGATCGCGTCGCCGTTGAAGGCGTCGTACTTGTAGCTGATCTGCGTGAAGTTCAGCGAGATCGTCTCGGTTGGACGTTCGCCGCCGCTGTTGCTGGAGTACGAACTGACGATCGCGTCGGTCAGTTCGATGGCCAGATACACTTGCTGCTTCTTGTCGGCGCCGCCGGTCTGGACGAAGTGAATCTCTGCCTTGCCCAGGCTTTTCCCGCACACTGCCTGCATGAACAGGTCGGACGATGCGATGTCGGTGCTCTTGGTCAGCGTCAGCTCGGAGAACGACGGATTGCTCGTTTCGCGGTCCTTGCCGCCGCCGCTGATCGAGATGGCGCGGCCGACACCCATTTGCAGCTTGGAGATCGTGATCCATTTATCGTGGTTCGCGACGACGGAATCGCCATTGATCGCGGTGGCAAATTTAAGCAGTATCATCTTGTTTCCTTGGTTGGTTTCAGGTTAGTAAAGCCCTTGTCCACCGCGCCGGCAGGCCGCACCGGGACGGCAGGTACCGGCATACGGGACGGCAGGGCCGCCGTCCCGCGCCATTGCCGTGCCTAGGCCGCCGCCGAAGGCAGCTTCGACACCAGGCGCAGCGAGACGGTCAATCCTTCCAGCTGGTAGTGCGGGCGCAGGAAGAACTTGGAGGTGTAGTAGCCAGGGTTGCCTTCGACCTCCTCGACAACCACCTCGGCCCCGGCCAGCGGCTTGCGTGCCTTGTCCGCTTCGGTCGCGGTGGCCGGATTGTTCTCGACGTAGCGCCCGACCCAGTTGTTGAGCCAGGTCTGCATCTCGCTGCGCTCCTTGAACGAACCGACCTTGTCGCGCACGATGCACTTGAGGTAGTGGGCGAAGCGGCAGGTGGCAAAAAGATACGGCAGGCGCGCGGCCAGATTGGCATTGGCGGTCGCGTCGGGATCGTCATACTCGGCCGGCTTGTGCATCGATTGCGCGCCGATGAAGGCGGCAAAGTCGCTGGTCTTCTTGTGCACCAGGGGCATAAAGCCGTTCTTGGCCAGTTCGGCCTCGCGCCTGTCGCTGATAGCAATTTCGGTCGGACACGTCATGTCCACGCCACCATCGTCGGTCGGGAAGGTATGCACCGGCAAGCCCTGGACCGCGCCCCCCGATTCGATGCCGCGGATCTGCGAGCACCAGCCGTAATGCTTGAACGAGCGGTTGATGTTGACGGCCATCGCATACGCCGCGTTGGCCCAGGTGAAGGCGGTGCTGCCGGCGGCGCTGGTGTCTTCCTCGAAATCGAACGCATCCACCGGGTTGGTCTTGGCGCCGTACGGTGCGCGCGCCAGGAAGCGCGGCATCGCCAGGCCGACATAGCGGGCGTCGTCCGATTCCCGGAACGCGCGCCAGGCCGCGTGCTCGGGCGTCTGGAACAGTTTGCTCAAGTCGCGCGGATTGGCCAGCTCTTGCCACGACTGCATCAGCATCACGGCCGGATCGGCCGCGGAAATGAGCGGCGCATGTGCGGCCGCCGCGATTTGCGCCATCTGCCCGAGCAGTTCCACGTCCGGGCCGCTGTTGTCGAAGTAATAGTCGGCCACCAGCGAGCCATACGGTTCGCCGCCGAACTGGCCATACTCTTCTTCGTACAGCTTCTTGAATACGGGGCTCTGGTCCCAGGCGGTGCCCTTGTATTTCTTGAGCGTCTTGTGCAATTGCCCCTTGGAGATGTTAAGCACGCGGATTTTGAGCGACTCGTCCGTTTCGGTATTGCCGACCAAATAGTGCAAGCCGCGCCAGGCACTCTCGACGGCCTGGAACTCCGGATGGTGCAAGATCAGGTTGATCTGCTCGGACAGCTTCTTGTCGAGCGCGGCGATCAAGCCTTCGACCGTGCTCAGCACATCGTTCGAAATGAGCGTGGTGTCGGCCAGCGCCTGCGCTGCCAGCGTCCTGACGGCGCCATCGACCGCCTCGGCCGCCTTGTCGGTCTTCGGTTTGAACTCCCTTTGCAGCAGGCTGGCAAATTCGCTCGTTTCGAGCGCGGTCTCGCCAGTTGCCTGCACTTCCATGCTGGACTCAGCCATGCGATTTCTCCTTCAATGGTCTCATTCGGGTTGCGGGGCGGCGCTGAGCGCCTGCATCAGGGCCGGTTCGCGTAGCAATCTGGCGATCAGCTCCTCGGCGCCGACCTTGCCATCCATATAGGTGAGCAGGTTCGACAATTGTGTGCGCGCGTCAAGCAGCACGCTGAGCACCTCGACCTTGCGCGCCACCGCCGCCGGCGTGAAGTCGTCCATGCTCTCGAACGTCAGATCGACCGGCAGATTGCCCTCGCCCGTCAGCGTGTTCGGCACTTGCATGGCGACGCGCGGCTTCATCGATTTGAGACGCTCGTCAAAATTGTCGCTGTCGATATCGAGAAACTTGCGCTCGGCTACCGGGGCCAGCGGTTCGGCCGGCTTGCCCGACAGATCCGAGAACACGCCCATCACGAACGGCAGCGAGACCGTCTTTTCGGCGCCGTAGACTTCGACGTCGTACTCGATCTGCACACGCGGTGCACGGTTACGTGCGATAAATTTTTGGCTGCTTTCTTTGCCCACGTTCCACTCCCTATAGATAAATTGCACGGCCGCCGCCGGCCCGCTGCATTACTGCACTTGCTGCCGCCCGCGAATGACGAGCAGCTGATCGAGGCTGTCGGGTGCGAGGTCCTCCATGATTTCGATAAAATTCTTGGGTGCGAGCCGCCTGGCGCGCTCAAGCAGCATCGGTATCGGGCTCGACGGTTCATGCTGCTGGTAGTACGCCAGAATGCGCTCGAGCATGCGTACCACGTCCTCGCGGCTGGCGATCGTTGCGGCGGCCGGGCCTGGCGGGCCTGGCGCCATCGTCACGGTCCTGTCGGCAGCGTGCGCCTCGACCGGCGGCGTGGACCTTGCCTCGGCCCTGCCCGCCAGCGCGGCGGCCATGCGGCGCAGTGCCGCTTGCATCGGCGCAAGCGTGGGCGTTAGTGCATGGCCGGCCCGCTGCGCGAGCGTGTGCTCGATCCTCACGGCGCACTTCGCGGCGAGTTCAATTGCGCTCAGTGCCGCCTGCAGCGTGGCCGGCGCCACGTCGGCCAGCGCCGCATCGATCGCGCCGGGCGTGAGCGCGCTCTGCCCCGCCGGCGGCGTCAATTCGCCGCTCGCATAGTCGAGCTGGCGCAGCGTCAGCGGTCCCAGGGCGGGCAACACAACAAATGCCGTCTCGCTCAGATCGCGCAGCATGCCTGTGCTGTCGGCCAGCGCCGCGATGGCATTCATGCGCGGCGTGGCATCGTTGCCATCGTCGGCATCGAGCTCGGGGTGGACGCTGTCCCAGTGCCCGCTCAGCAAGCGCTCAATCAGGCCGAGCCCGTCAGCCAGGCCGGCCACGCCGCGCAACACCAGCAGTGCACGCGTGAGCGGCATGGCCAGGCGCAGGTCGCGGCTGCGTGACAGCAGCGCCAGTGACTGCTGCTGCACCAGCGTCCAGTCGGGCGCGATCGCCGGTACGATCAGGGCGCCGTATTGCTCTTCGCGTTTGCCCTGCAGATTGCGTTCGAGCGCCAGAAAATCCGGGTCGTACTCGAGGTTGGCACCGCAGGGAGACGCTCCCGCCAATGCCTGCGACAGCTGGTCCAGATCACCTATCGTTATCGCTTCCATGTCCGCCTATGTCCGTTTCCTAATACATTTTGCGTCGCACCCGCAGCCCTGCATACAATCGACGCAGTGTCTTGTCCTACCGTGAATCCATTCTCATCTGCCGGCGGCGAAGCGGACAGCACAGATGCGGCACAGTTCGGTACCACGTGCAGTACAGACACTTCCACCAACCAACCACGATGTCACGAAAGACTATGAAGAGTGAATTTGTCGAGCCAATAGCAGGGCCGGAATTGTCGCCGGATGGACGCGTGTTATTGAATGCGATGCTGCTCAAGGACTTGCGTAAGGGACGCGCGCTTAGCCAGGAAGCGCTGGCCGAGCTGTGCCTGACGAGGAAGTTGTGCGTCTCGATCGGATCAATCAAGCGTGCCGAAACAGGAAAGCCCGTGCTGTACCGCACAGCCCGTCATTTGGCGCAGGTATTCGATCTCGGGCCCGAACAGCTGCAGGCGCAGCCGGCGCCGCATGCGGCGCCGGACGGACAGGCGCTGGTGGGGCGGATGGCGGAACTGCGCCAATTCCAGGGGCTCTTGTCCACCCTGCAGGAGCTGCGGCGCGGCCATGTGATTTGCGTGCGCGGCGCGGCCGGCGTGGGCAAGACGCGCCTGATGCAGGCGTTCCGGACAGTCGGGCAGCAGGCGCGCATCGCCTGCCATGCATTCTCGGTGCGCGACGCGGCGCCGCACGTCCTGCGCAGCTGGCTGCACGACGCGGTCCAGGCTGTGGCGCGGCCTCTCTTGATCACCATCGACGATATCGATGCGGGCCTGGACGGCCTGCTCGCGTGGTTGGGCGCGCTCATCGTTCACACGCGCAACGCGCCCGTCGTCTGGGTACTCAGTTCGACCAACGCCCATGCCGGTGACGACGCGGCGCTGCGTGCCTGTCTGCCTGAGCTGCCCCTGAGCGTATTCGAGATGGCGGCGCTGGACGAGCGCGAGTCGACGGAATTGGCCTCGCACTTCGCGCATGTGAGCGCGACCGGGCGCCAGTATTGCGTGGAACGGGCACGCGGCAATCCCCTGCGCCTGACCGAGCTGCTGGC
Organism: Telluria sp.; assembly: GCA_036399735.1. Taxonomy (GTDB): domain Bacteria; phylum Pseudomonadota; class Gammaproteobacteria; order Burkholderiales; family Burkholderiaceae_D; genus Telluria_A. The sequence goes on from DASWMN010000062.1 coordinate 9,702, forward strand.
CGACGCACCCCGCCCGGCGGACGCACTGCCGGCGACGCCTGAATTGGCCGCTTGCGGGAGCTGAGCTTACAGCAGGCGCAGCGAACGTGCCCTGGCGATCGCTGCAGTGCGGCTGCGCACGTCGAGTTTCTGAAAGATATTGCGCAGATGCCACTTGGCGGTGCCCTCTGAAATGATCAGGTGTGCCGCCAGACGGCGGTTGTCGAAGCCCGATTCGAGCAAGCGCAAGATGGCGCGCTCGCGCGGCGACATGCTGACCGGGGCGCCGTGCCCGGCCAGAGGAGCGAGCGCCGGCGCCGCCGATGCGGCGGCCCGCACCATGCCGAGCCAGGTGCGCGACACCGCGTCGGTCGGTGCGAGCAGGGCCAGCAAGGCGCCGACCTGCGCTCCTTCATCGACGATGGAACGGGTCACGCAGCCGGCCTGCGCCAGCGCAAGCGCGCGCAGCAGTTCATCGCAAGCCTCGCTGCGCCGCCCCATTTGCTGCAGACACAGACTCTTGAGCGTCAGCAGCGTGATCTGCCAGCGCGTGCGCTGCTGGCGCCGCGCTTCGATCAGCAAGTCGTCGATCAGCAGGCCGAGCCCGTCGGTGTCGCCACTGGCGAGCCGGAGCCGGATGCCGATCAGGGCGCCGTCGCCGCGCGCGTGCCACGCGGGTACGGCGCCGGCGGCGGCAAGGGCATGCGGGCCGACTTGCACCATGCCTGCCGCGTGCAGCGCGTCGTCGTGACGCCGTTCGCTCAGCAGCACCCGGACCCGCTCGGCCTGCAAGGCGAGGGTGACCCGCGGCAAATTGCGCTCGAGCCCAAGGGCGACACCATCGTCAAGACAGGCATCGGCCGCCGCCGGTTCTCCGTCCAGACGCAGCACGCGCGACATCGTGAGGAAGGCGCTGATGAAGTTGGTCTGCAGCCCGTAGCGAGACGAGATGCCGAATGCGTCGCGCAGCGCGACACGCGCGGCATCGATGTCGTTGCACTCGTAGGCGGCCTCGGCCAATCTGATACCGGTATTCGACGCGATGATCGCATAGCGGCCCAGCACTCGGCACTGATCCTGGTACAGCACGGCCAGCTGGCGCCGCGCGTCGTGCGCCCTGCCCTGCTCCAGGTCGATCACGCAGCGCAGGCGGCGGCATCCCGCCGCGCCCGCGTAGGAGTCGGCCTGTTCGTACAGCACTTGCGCGCCGGTGGCCAGCGCGAGTGCGTGCCGGTAATCGTGTTCGAGAAAGGCCGAGCATGCCTTGGTCAGTTTCATCGGAGCGATGTCCATCGGCGCCCCCGAGGTTTCCCAGTCCGCGCTCCAGTTGTGCTGATTCGTTTTCAGCCAGGCGACATCGTTAGTGAACACGTGCAGCATGTACCAGCACAGCGCAAGGCCGGGCAGCTTTGCCCGCTCGTGCGGCGGCGCGCCGTGCAGATCGTCTTCGATCTCCTCGAGTGCGGTGCGCGCCTGCGCGAAGCGGCCGCACCATAGCGCGGAGCGCACGTAGGACAGGCGCAGCGAAAAGCGCAGGCGCAAGGCGGCGCGCGGCAGGCGTGCGTACCAGTCCATGACCCGGTCATGGTCGCCCCTGCGCCAGGCGGCGTCGGCGATGCAGCGTTCTACCAGATCGGCGGCGCGCGCGACGTCATCCCCGCACAGGGCGTAGCGGATCGCTTCCTCGTCCAGGCGTCGCTGCTCGAACCAGACGCTGGCCGCGCGGTACGCTGCGTGCATCTCGGCCGGGGCGTTGAGCGCAAGCGAACTGCGCAGGTGATCCGACAGCAAATGATGATAACGGAACCACCTGGGGCGGTGATCGAGCGCGATCAGGAACAGGTGGTGGGCGCGAATCCAGGCGATGCTGTCGGCAGCGTTTGCCAGCCCCAGCGCCTCGCTGCATAAGGACAGCGAGAAACGGTCAAACAGCGCCGTCAGACGGATGAAATGCATGACCGACGGCGGTACCTGCGCCAGCACCGTCTCCAGGAGGTAGGCCCCGACATCGCAATCGGCGCCGGAAAAATCGTGGACAAAACCACCGTGAGCGCCCTGCTCTTGCAGCGCCATCGCCACCAACTGCAGGCCGGCGGGCCAACCTTCGGTCTTTTGAAACAGCGCCTGCATCTGCGACGGCGACAGTTCCTGCGCGCCCCGCTCGCGCAGGAAGCAAGCGGCCTCGGTCGCCGTGAGACTGAGCGCGTCGGTGCCGATCCGGACGACGGCGGTCGCGCCAAATTGCTGTGGCAAGCAATGGCGCGTGCTGACCAGCACGCGCAGGGCCGGCTGGCCGGCAAGCCAGCGCAGCAAGGCATGCACGGCGTCCTGTTCGATCAGGTGGTAGTCGTCCAGCATCAGGGCCAACGTGCCGCCGTCGCGCGGGGCCTCGGCACAGAGCGCGGCCAGGGTCGCTTTCAGCGAGTCGATATTGCTTTCGTGGGTAGCGCGGCCATGCTGGCCCGGCCGCGCTCCGGCGCGCTGCACGGCCCCGATGACGTAGCGCAAAAACCGTTCGGGCGCGTTGTCGTCCCGGTCAAGACTGAGCCAGGCGACGCGGCAGCCCTGCGCCTCGAGCATGCGGCGCTGCCGCAGCAGGGAGGTGGTTTTGCCGAAGCCGGCCGGCGCGCTCAGGCACACGAAGCGTTCCTCGAGACAGACGGCCAGCACGGCGTCGAGGCGCGCCAGTCCAGGCAGCTGGTGCGCCTGCAAGGGCGGGCTGAATTTGGTTTCGATGAGAATGGCGTTGGTCGGCATGGGTGCCTCAGATCAGTTGCATGGTGCGTGCGACCGAGATGGCGCTGCTGCGGTTGCGTACCGCCAGCTTCTCGTACACATTGTGCAGATGCCATTTGATCGTGCCTTCCGACAGGTACAGGCGCGCCGCCACGTCGCGGTTGCCCAGCCCGCTGGCGGCCAGCATCAGTACTTCCTTTTCACGCTCGGACAAGGCCGGTTTGGCACCGGGCGACGCCGGCACTGCCGACGCGGCGCCGCACGCGCCAAGCAGATGGGCAAGGTACTGGGCAGTGACGACACGCGCATCGCTCCTGCGCGCCCCCTCCTGCCAGGCCGCGGCCTGCGCGACCAGAATGCGCACCTCGTCGCCCTCGTCGGCAATCGCACGGCACAGGCCGCCTGCGTCGCCGATCAGCATCGCCTCGTGCATCGCGCCGATGGCCGGCTCGACACGGCCCAGCTGGCGTTCGCAGCGGGCTTGCAGTGTGAGCAGCTTGACGACCAGACGCTGGCGCTCCTGCAGCCGCGCTTGCAGCAGCAGGTGCCGGATCAGCGCGCCCGTCGCCGCCGTGGCGCCCTCGGCCAGCTGCAGCCGGATGCCGGCCATGCCGACCGCCACCAGCGGCGCGCCGCTCTCGTACATGCCCTTGAGCCGCTCGGCGCACTGGCTGGCCAATCCCAGGTCGCCACGCCCGAGCGCCATGCGCACGCGTTCGCCCTGCAGGATACGCGCCAGCCGGTGCTGGCCGAACTGGAAACCGGCCTCGATGCCGTTGCATAGCACAGCGTCGGCGCGCGCGCTGTCGCCGTCCAGGAACAACAGCCTGGCCTTGGTCAGATAGGCGGCCAGATAGTCTTCCAGCAAACCGAACCCGGTCGGCATGAGCGCGTGCGCGTGCTGATCCGGGGCCGGCCGCTCGGTCGGAATGGTGATTGCATTGTTGAGCGCGGCCGATGCCTCGGCAAGATGGTGCACTTCGTAGGCGGCTTGCGCCAGATGCACGGCCGTGTGCGACGCGACCAGCGAGTCGGCGCCCAGCTTGTCACGATTTTGCACATACAGGACGGCCAGCCGGCGCCGGGCGTCGCTCGCCCTTCCCTGCTCCAGGCTAATCATGCAGCGAAAGCGTTCCGTCCAGACCACGCCCGAATAGGAGTCGGCAGCGCTGTAGTACTGCTCGGCAGCGCGGCAGGCTTGCAGGGCGGAAGCGAAATTGTCGCCCACAAAGGCGCTGTAGCCGACCCCGACATGGGCGCGCGCGATATCCAGGGGCGCGCCTTGCGCTGACCAGCGCGCCAGCCACGCCTGGGACTTTGCGGTGGCGGACTCGGTCTTGTCCTGGAATGCATGCAGCACGCTCCACAGCAGCTCCACATCCGAACAGACCGACCGGTCTTGCTCACGCGGCAAGGGCGCACTAGCCTCCCGTTGCGCGGCCAGATCGCGTTCGACCTCAAGCAGTGCTAACTCGGCCTGCACGAAGCGGTTGTTCCAGATGCAGGAGCGGATCAGCACCAGACGCAACTGCCAGCGCTGGGCCATCGCCTCCGGCGGCACGGCCGAAATCCAGCGCAGCAAGGTATCGAACCCGGCGCGGTCGCGTATCAGCGCATCGGCACTGGACACGATCAGGTCGATGGCATAGTCCGCGTCCGCGCCCGCGAGGGCATAACGGATCGCCTCGTCGGTCCTGCCGCGCGCCTGGCACCAGCGGCTGCCGGCGCAAAAATCGGCGCGCGCGGCGGCCGGCGCAGCGTGCAGATAACGCGCCCGCAAATGATCGGCGAACAAATGGTGGTAGCGGAACCATTCGCTGCGCCGGTCCAGCGCCACCAGGAACAAGTTGTTGGTGGCGATCCAGGCGATGTGGGCGCGCACATCCGGCAGGTGCAGCACGGTGCGGCAAAATTCGTCGCCAAAGCAGTCGAACAGCGCGGTGCGCGACAGAAATTCCTGCACGCCTGAAGGCAGCCGGGTCAGCACCACGTCGATGAGGTAAGAGGCAACGTCCCGATCGGCACCCGAGAATTCGGCGATGAAGCGGTCGATATCGTCGGTTTCCCGGAGCGCGAGCGCCGCCAGTTGCAGGCCCGCCACCCAGCCTTCCGTTCGTTGCTGCAGGAGATCGACCTGCGCGCCGCTGAGCGTGCGGCCGCTCACCCTGGCGAGCAATGCCGCCGCCTCGGGCCGGGCCAGACCCAGTTCAGGCGGCCCCACGTCGCGCACACCGCGCTCGAGGCGCAGCTTGCTCAAGCGCAGCGGCAGCTTGCAGCGCGACCCGATGTAGATCTTGAGGAAATGCGGCCCGACCGCCAGCAGCCATTCCAGCACGGCGTGCACGGCCGGATCGCTGATGCGGTGGTAATCGTCGAGGAACAGCGCAAGCGCACGCTGGTGCAGCGTCAGCGCATTGCACACGGCGAGCAGCCTCGCCTTCAGCGCATCGATCGTCAGGCGGCCAGGCGCCTTGGCCGGCAGGCCGGCGTCGCCCGTCAGCGCCAGTTCGAGTACGTGCGCGACCCGGGACAGAAACAGTTCGGCGCCATTGTCTTCTTCATCCAGGCTGATCCAGCCGACGCCGGTCAGACTGGCCCGCAGGCTGGCGTGCTGACGTGCCATCGCCGTGGACTTGCCAGATCCGGCAGGTGCCACAAGGCAACATAATTTTTGTGCCGGGGCCAGATTGACGCGCGCGTCGCCACTGTGGTCGGCATCGAGCCAGGATACGAGAGCCGGGGGCTGAAATTTGGCGTCATTTTGCATTGGTACTAAGCATCGCCTCGTCTTAAATGTGTCCGAAAGTAACATCTAACATGTGCAAGAGGCAACGTGTATTTGCAGCAAAAATTGCCGAGAATTAAACAGAATTTCACTTGCAGTGCATATGAGAAATCATCATTTGTTTTCCGCAATTGAATTTCATCGCCGCCTTTTCAGAACCTAACTTTCGAAAGGGTGACGCGTGGTCTCGTCATGATCTGATCTGTTTGCCGGGTCCGTTTGCACTTGTTGCTGCGGCGCCGGCGACCACGACAACCTTAACTTCATGCGAAAAAACATGCACTTGCACATTCTGACTGGAGGGGAAGAACTTTATGAACACAGCAAAACCACATGCGAGGATGGCACAACCGATGCTGGCAGCGGCGCGACATCGACCACGGTATCGCTGTTGTCGCCCGGCGTGCGGACCGGCGACCTGCTTAGCCACAGCAGGCGACCCAAAGTCCTGTTGATCTGCGCAAGCGAAATCGCGCTGCTCGGCGAAATCCGCACGATGCAGCGCGTGGCGCGCGCCTACCTGAGCGCGCAATGCAATGCGCAACTATCGCTGGCGCCAGTGCTGCTAGCCGTCAATCGCGAGCGCGCTTTCGCACCTGCCACATTCGATGCATTGATCTGCGATCGGGTATGGCTGCCACTGGAGCGCGCCGATCTGGTGCAGCGCGCCAAAAACGCGCTGTTGTCGCCTGTCGCAGCAAGCGGCGCATGCCCGTTGCCACCGCTGCAGCTCGACGCCTGCTCGTTTTCGGCCACCTACCAGGACAAGCAGGTACGCCTGACGAAATCCGAATTCATGCTGGCAAAGCTCTTCCTTGGGCGGCTGGGCTCGGTGATCTCGCTATCCGAACTATTTGACCTGTTTTCTGCGCACGGCAAGGCGGCAACGCGTAACAACATCAGGGTGGGTATCTTCGAATTGCGCTTGAAGCTGGAAAAGCTGTGCGGGTCGGCACTTGACCTGGTCACCGTCTACCGGCGCGGCTATGCGCTACGCCACAACATGTTCTACGGCGAAGCACTGCGCCAGTGATTCATGCGTTGTTGGTTCATTTGAACGCAGCAAAACTTGCCGGACACAGGCAAGACCGGAGGCGAAAAGCCCTGGAATAAGCGGCGGTTCGGGCCTTGCCCTTGCCTGCCCCAATTTGACATTTTCGGAAAAAGGAATCACATGACATCGAACAAAGCAAGCTACCCCGCATTTTGGCAATTTTGCGCAGCCGCGCTCATCGGCGCGCCGCTGACGGTGGGTGCGGCCGTACCGCTATTCCAGGCCCGCTCTCAGCCGCAGGTAGCGGACAGGCTGACCGACCGCATGATTGTCAAGTACAACAATGGCGGCGTCAGCATCATGGGCGTGGCCAGTGCCCCGCTGCAAGCACAACAGCAAAGGCTGTCCGTCGTACAGCGCGCGGGCCAGCAGTTCGGCTTGAACACCAAGATGCTGCACACCACCGGCAGCGGCGCCCACGTGGTCCAGCTCGACCGAAAGATGAGCCTGGAGCAGGTGCGGGCACTTGCCAGCGAGCTCAAATCACGCGATCCATCGGTCGAGTATGCGGAGCCGGACCGCATCATGCACACCTTGTCGGTGCCGACAGACCCGCGCTACGATGCTCAGTGGCATTACTTCGAGCCAAGCGGCGGACTGCGCCTGCCGGCGGCCTGGGATGTATCGACCGGCAACGGCATCGTGGTGGCAGTCGTCGACACCGGCTACCGTCCGCACGCGGACCTGAACGGCCAGTTGTTGCCGGGCTATGACTTCGTCAGCAATACCTTCATGGCCAATGACGGCGGCGGACGCGACAACGACCCGCTCGACCCCGGCGATGCAATGGCCGCCGGGATCTGCGGCGACGGCAAACCGGAGCGCAGCAGGAACTCGACCTGGCACGGCACCCATGTGGCCGGCACCATCGCCGCCAAAACCAACAATGGCATCGGCGTGGCGGGCGTGGCATACAACGCCAAGGTGCTGCCGGTACGGGTGCTGGGCAAATGCGGCGGCTACACGTCCGATATTGCCGACGGCATCATCTGGGCATCGGGCGGCACGGTGACAGGCGCACCGATCAATCCGAACAAAGCGCGCGTGATCAATTTGTCGCTGGGCGGTGAAGGCGCCTGCGACGCCACCACGCAAGCGGCCATTGACAGCGCACGTTCACGCGGCGTGGTGGTAGTGGTGGCCGCCGGCAATGACAACGTCGATGCGAAGGATTCGAACCCAGCCAACTGCAGCGGCGTGGTCACGGTCGCGGCTACCGACCGCACAGGGGGCCATGCCTGGTACTCCAACTTCGGCAAGGTGATCGATGTCGCAGCACCTGGCGGCGACACCGATATTGTCAACAATGGCATTTTATCGACTCTGAACACGGGGGCCAGCGCACCGGGCGTCGATAGCTACGGGTACGAACAGGGAACTTCAATGGCCGCGCCGCATGTGGCCGGGGTCGCCGCTCTGATGCTGTCGCGTAATCCCAACCTGTCCGCCGACGATGTTAAAAACCGCCTCAAGCAAAGTGCGCGGCCCTTCCCGGCAACGTGCGTGAGCTGCGGCAGCGGGATTGTCGATGCGAACGCTGCTGTCATCGCGGCCGGTGCGATCGTGCCCGCTTTTACCGAGACGGAAGCGAACGATGCAATCGCCAGCGCCAATCCAATCGCTTCCAGCGGCACCACCTTGCTGGGAACGATGGGTTCGGACGTGGACACCGACTACTTCCGAGTGCAGCTCCCAGCTGGCAAGACGCTGACTGCGCTGATGACACCCGGCAGCAGCACAGCAGACTATGACCTGTATGTCTACGACAGCACGGGACGCGAACTCGGCAAAAGTATACGCGGCGCGGGCCTGAGCGATACGGTCGCGTCGGCCAATAGCGGTGCGCTGACTGATCAGCGCTTCGTGCGGGTCAAGTACTACGGTGGCGGCGTGGGATCAGCCAACGGAAAGTACGCGCTCAAACTGAGCTGGTAATTCTGCAGGTAAGCAATGCCAGCGTCCCGCTACAGCGGGCGGCTGGCGTTGCTGTTTTCCGGCTAGAAGCGAAACCACGCCGGTGCCGCACTTGCCGCGACCTCGGTGTCAACGCCTCTCTTGGAAATACGGTCACGGAATCCGGGTGATGACCTGGACCTCAAAAGCGAATCCCGCGAGCCAGTTTACCCCGACCGCTGTCCAATTCGGCGCATGCGGGAAGACTTCGCTTTTCACTTTCATCACGGTGTCAAACTGGTCTTGTGAATCGGTATGAAAGGTCGTCACGTCTACAATGCCATCAAGACTGCACCCGCCTGCATCCGGCACCGCCTTTAAATCCGCAAACGCCAGGCGGACCCGTGCCTCGAAGTCAGGCTCGGGTGAGCCTCTTTGGGATGGCTGGACTTTGATTTACTGGAGAGTATGGGCTGGTTTGAACTGCACCGCAGAGTCTGATTTATATGGCCGCCTGTAAGCTGCGGCGCGGGGTTTCGACACAGGAACCGCGCGGGGCGCGATCCAGTTCAATTGGCCCCGTTGGCGAGGTAGTCCTCGAGCGAGCGCGCGCCGGCGTATCTCCAGTGCACACCGTTCATTTGCGGGTTGTGGGTAACCAGGGGGCGAGCGAGATCCTTAAACGCTAGGACCATCTCCGCTCCCGATCCGTCTGTCT
>DASWMN010000063.1:0-9692 GCA_036399735.1 Telluria sp.
GTGTCCGGGCGCGCTCGTGAGGCATTGCTCGAACGCAAACTGCTGCAGTTGTACCGCGACACGCCGTACCGCCAGGCCACCTTACAGGGGCGCGATAAGGAAGGGCGCAAGGACGACCGCTACCTGTTCAATGCCCTGACCAACGCCGAACTGCCACGATCGTGGCTGCTGGTGATGCAGAAGCAGCGGGTGCCGCTGGTGGGCATTTACTCGCTGGCTTCGTTGAGCCAACTATTATTCGACAAGCTCAAGCTGGGCAGCGGCCCGGTGCTGTTGGTCTCGCACCAGTCCAGCGGCTTGCGCCAGAGCTTTTTCCAGGATGGTGCGCTGCGCTTTTCGCGCCTGACGCCCTTGTTCGACCACGCCCCCGAGCGCCTGGCCGAAGCGTTTCGGGTAGAAACCGCCAAGACCCGTCAGTTCATGGCCAATTCGCGCCTCCTCGCCCGTGGCGCGCAGGTGCAGGTAGTGGTTTTGGCGCGCCAGGACAATTTGGCGGCCCTGGCCAGCGGCATGCAGGGCAACCCCGAAGTCAGCTATCTACCAATCGACCTGGAGCAGGCGCGCACGCTGCTGCGCAGCGGGCAGTTCGACACCGCTGCCGAATGCGATCCCCTGTACCTGTCGCTGCTGGCCAGCACGCGCGTAGCAAGCCACTTCCCGCTGCGCGACCTGAAGCACTTCTACCAGCTGCTGCAGGCGCGCCTGATGCTGTATGGCTTGAGCGGTGCTGTCGCGCTGGCGGCCGTGGTGTGGGCCGCGCTTGACGTGACGAGTATCTTCGCGCTGCGGCGCGAAGCGGCGCGCCTGGACCAGGAGGCGGCAGCCACCGAGCAGCGCTACCAGCAGATCGTCAAGAACATGCCAGTTACCCAGGTTTCGCCGCACAACATGAAGTCGGTTGTCGGTCTTGCAGCAATGCTCGACAAGAATGTCCCGCTGCCTAGTGCACAGATGGCAGTGATCAGCGGCGTGTTGAACGGACTGCCGGATATTAAGGTCACCAGGCTGGCCTGGAAGGCAGCCGAGTTGACCACACTGGAAGTGGAAGCGGACCCGAATGCACCACCGCCTGGTCCGCTGGAAGACTTTTCGCCGCCGCCGGGTTTGCTTGGGATGCCCGACAAGACAGCCCAGAGCGTTGTGCTGGAAGCCGAAATCGTGCCCTTCAAAGGAGACTACCGCGCCGCCATCGATGCGGTGGCACGGCTTGCCGCGCAACTGAACCGCAACCCTGGCGTGCACGCCGAAGTGACCTTGCAGCCGCTCGACACCCGCCCTGGCGTCAAGCTGGAAAAGAGCGTGGGCGCTGAAGATGGCGAAGGTCAAGCCGTGTTCGCCATGAAAATTAACTGGAAACCGTGAGCATGGAAGCGAAAAATCCCGCCGCGCCAGCCAGGCCGGGGCCTGCCAAGCCCAAGGTGGTCATCGAGGCTTACACCTTCCGCAAGCAGGGCTGGCCCTACATTCGCCAGGCTGGCATCACCTTTGGCGTGGTATTGCTGCTCGGCGCCATTGTGGTGACGAGCGTGCGCCTGATCCTACTGCAGGTGCGGCCCGACACGGTCGCTGCGCAAGGACGCCAGATTGCGGCGACCGACAGGCTGGCCCAGGTTGAAATGGAACGCGACGACCTGCGCGATTACCAGCCCAAGTTCGTGCAACTGCGCGCGCGTGGCTTCGTTGGCCCCGAAAGCCGGCTGGCGGTGATTGAAGCGATACAAGCCATCCAGAAGAACCGCCGCCTGCTGCCCGTCAGCTTCGACCTGTCGCCGCAAAAAACCGTTGCGCTCGATCCCGCCTTGCTGGAGCAACCGCTGGAATTGCATTCGACCGCTGTGCGGCTACGCATGGACTTGCTGCACGAAATGGACCTGGTGAACTTTTTCCAGGACTTGAAAGGCAAGGGCTTCTTCACCGTCAGCGAATGCTTGATCAACAGCGCCCAGATCGTGGTAGCCGACAGTCTGGCGCCGCGGCTGAACGCCGACTGCACCTTGTTCTGGCTGACTGTGGACGCGGCCGCCGTGGATCCGGCCGCAGCGCCGGACCCGGCTGCCCCGCCGGCACCGGCCGAGGGAATCAAATGATGCGACGCCTGCTGCTTTTGCCCATGCTGTGCGCGACGCTGGGCGTCGCCCACAACGCCTGCGCCCAGGAAATCGGACGCTTGTTCACCACCCCGGCGCAGCGCGCTGTACTTGACCGGGCGCGCGCGGCCAAGCCGTCCGATCGGATCGAGCCCGGCCCCAACAATGCCACGCCGGCAGTAGTGCCGGAAACACCGCTGCGCGAAGGCGAACAAGTGTTGATGGTTAACGGTGTGGTGCGGCGCAGTGGCTCGGGACGCGAGACGATCTGGGTCAACGACACGCCGCTCGCCAGCGGTGAACGCTTGCCGAACGGCGCCACTGTGGAACAGGGCCGGAATGGCGCCCTGGCGTTGACCCTACGTTCAGGCAAACGCGTGACGGTCAAGCCAGGGCAGAACGTCGATGCGGTATCGGGCAGCGTGCGCGAAAGCACGCAGGCAGCGGCCGAAGGGCGTTAGGGCAAGTGCGGCGTGCGCGCCGCCAGCCTGGCCCGCTCCAGTACCGTGGCAATGGCAGGGTGGCTGAGCGTGTCGTCAAAATACGTGGCGCCGCTGGCAGTCACTGGTGCGCGGTCAATGAAGATGATCGCGCCGGTCAGTGCCTGGCCGTTCAGGTTGGGCACTTCGCTGTTGCCCGGGCTGCCGCCATGCAAATTGGCATTGGCGTCGTACGCGCCTGCGCTGTTGGCGCCGTGCGCGACCAGCACGTACGCCGCGCCGGTGGAGACGGGAGGCGCTGCCGGCAGGCCGGTCCAGAAGGGCGCGGGCTGGTTCAGCCAGGCCCCAGTGCCGTCCTGCACCGGCAAGCCTTTTCCATACAAATAATTATTCGGATGCATGCAGGCGTTGCCGCTGCAGGGGGCCGGTGCGCAGGCGTTGGCCGCGCCGGTCGCGCCGCCGGTGTTGCCAGCCGGGTCGCACCAGCTCATGTTCATTAGGGTGAGCAGATTGTTGGCCAGTGCCGGCTGCACCCGGTAGCTGATGCGCTGGTGCCAGCGGTCGCGCGTTTGTTCTTCGCTCAGGCCTAGGGTAATCCAGGGGACCACGCCGTCGCTCTGGTTGGCAGGCGTGCATTGGCCGTTGGAAAAGTTGATCGCTTCCATGCCGGCGTTCACCAAGCCGCTGCGAACAGTGCCGTTGGCGGGGCAGGGCAGGCGCCGGTTGCGGGCGACAAACTGGGCCAGGGCGTTGTCGATGACTGCCAGTTGCGCCGGGCCGCTGGTTTGCATGTCGAGCTTGCGCTGGTTGGATTGCAGGGCGAACACGGCCAGGGCCGACATGACCAGCACCATGATCACGCCAACCACGGCCAGCAGCACTGCGCCGCGTTGATGCCTAGTGCGGGCGCGGTCCAAGATTGGCCCGGTTCAGCACCGCCATGATGGTCGGGTGGCTGAGATAGTCATCAAAATAGGAAAGGTAATACTGCGCCTGGCCAGGTGGCGTGGCAGGGCGCATTTGCTGCAGTTCATTCAGCGGCGCGTCCCGGTACACATTAGCCTGGGTGGCATTCAGCACCACGGCCTGATTGCTCATGTTCGGCAATTCGTCGTCGGGGTTGATGGACGCCACGGCAGTGGCCACCAGCACCCCATTGCTGCCATACGAACCGGCCCGGCTCGGGCCATGCGAAATCACAACGTACGCTGCGCCGCTGCCATTTGGGCGGTTGTTCTGGCGCTGGGCAAAGCCGGCCGCGGCGTTGCGCCCATCCCACACATCGAGTCCTTTGCCAGCCAAAAAACTGCTGGGCGAAGTGCAGCTGGCCGAACCAGTGCAGCTTGCCGCGGGAATGCTGCAACTGCCGCCAGGACCGGTGCCGCCGGTAGCCGCCGGATCACACTGGCTCATGTTCATCAAACCTGTTGCGCCCGCCAGCGCAGGATCGACCCGATAGGTCAGGCGGCCGTTCCAGGGGTCGGTGGCCTCGGTTTCCGACAAGCCGAGGGTGGCCCACGGCAGCACGCCATCGATTTCGCTGATCGGATTGCATGCCCCAGCGGTGACCGCCTCGACGCCGGCGTTCACGGCGCCGCTGGCAATGCGGCCGTTGGCCGGGCAGGGCAGGCGCTTGTGCGTCGCGACAAAATTGGCCAGTGCCGTATCGACCATGTCGAGCTGGACGCGTACGGCCTTGCGCCGGTTGGCATCGAGCATGCCGCCAGTCAGGCCGATCAGCATGGCTGCAGCCAGGCCGATGATGACGACCACGATCGCCACTTCAATCAGCGTAAAGCCGCCGCTGCGGTGGCGTACTGCGGGGGGTAGGTCGAAGGAATGCAAAGGCGTCGCTCCAGAGTTGCAATTTTGCTAGCCAGGGTGTGTAGGCGCTTGTGCCCGCCTGAGTGCCGCCAAATGTGCGATTATTCTGATTATCAACTATTTTACGGCGCGCACCGGGATTTCATGAATTTACAGCCGGCCCGACAAATCCGCTCGATCGCTTTTTATACACTGCTGGAGGCGGTGCGCAACCGCATGGTGTGGCTGATCGTGGCGGTGGCGCTGATTGCGGTCGGCCTGTCCGGCTTTGTCGACAGCCTGGCCGTGACCGAAAGCCGCCAGATGCAGGCGGCGCTGGTGGCCGCGGTGGCCCGCCTAGCCGCCGTCTTCATCATGGTCACTTTCGTGGTGACCAGCATGGCGCGGGAATCGAACGACAAGGCGCTTGAGCTCCTGCTGGCGCTGTCGCTGCCGCGCGCCGCCTACCTGTTCGGCAAATTGCTTGGTTACGGCGCCATTGCCTTGCTGCCGGCCTTGCTGTTCGGTTTGCTCATGGCGCTGTATGCCGCGCCGCTCCAGGCCGCCATATGGACAGTTTCCCTGGTGTGTGAACTGTGGATCGTGGCCGGCTTTGGCTTGCTGTGCATTTTGACGTTCAAGAACGTGATGGCCGCGCTCAGTGCGGCCATTGCGTTTTATCTCGGGGCCCGTTCGGTGGGCGCCTTCCTGTTGCTGGCGCAAGGGCAGGCCAGTGAGCCGGGTGCATCGCGCCGCGTCATCGGGGCAGTGTTCGAGACGCTGGCCGCGGTATTGCCGCGTCTGGATGAATTCACCCGTACCGAGTGGCTGGTACACAACAGCGGTACCCTAGCCAGCCTGCCAACTATCGTGCTGCAGACAGTGCTGTGCATGGCGCTGGTTGCAGGCGTTGCCCTGTTCGACCTGTACCGCAAAAACATTTGACCATGCGCGAGCGAGCCATCTCCTCGGTCCCCTTGCCAGCCCTGGCGCTGTTGGGCCTGGCGTTGGCTGCGCAACTGGGCTGGCACGCCTTGGTGCCGGTCAGGCAGACCAGCGACGGTGCGCTGCGCATGCCGCCGTCGCTGGCGACATTGCGCCTGGCCGCACTGGGCGACCAGATTGCGCTGTCAAAACTGCTGATGCTGCAGGTGCAGGCGGCCGACAGCGAAGGCGGCAATGTGGCGCTGGGCCAGCTCGATTACCGCGCCCTGGAAGCATGGCTGGAGCGGGTTGCCGATCTTGACCCCAGGGCGGGCTATCCCTTGTTTGTCGCCGGCCACATTTATGCCGAAGGCGGCGACATGGGCAAGAAGCGCCAGATGCTTGAATTCGTGTACCACCGTTTTTTACGGGATCCCAACCGCCACTGGGGCGCGCTGGCCTACGTGACGCTGGTCGCAAAGCACCAGTTGCACGACTTGCCGCTGGCCTTGCGCTATGCGCGCGCCCTGCGCCAGAGAGCGACCGATCCGCAGGTCCCGCCGTGGGCCAGCCAGATGGAGGTGTTTGTGCTGGAAGACATGAACGAGCTGGAAAGCGCAAAAATTCTGGTGGGCGGCATGCTCGCCAGTGGCCAGCTGACCGATCCCAACGAGCGCGCCTTCCTGAACCGCCATCTGAAAGCGCTTAATGCGCGCACGGCGGGCAAATGAGCGGCCTGCGCATCTTGCTGGTGGAAGATGATCCTGCGCTACGCACCATGTTGCGCGGACTGCTGGAAATGAACGACTTTCAGGTGTGCGAAGCCGATCACCAGGCCGGGGCCATGGCGCTGCTGCGCGAAGACCCGGCCATTCGCATCGTGCTGCTGGACTTTGGCCTGCCGCCGCACGCGCATGACATGAGCGAAGGCATCGCCACGCTCAAGGCGATCCAGGCTGAAATCATGACCGCCAAGGTGATTGTGCTCACTGGCCAGGACCAGGATCTGGCCGCACTGGAAGCCATCCGCGAAGGCGCCTTCGATTTTCTGGCCAAGCCGGTTGCCTACGACGCCATCCTGCGCGCGATTACGCGCGCTGCCTTGTTCCTGGAAAAAGAGCAGCAGCTCAGCCTGGAAGGCATCACCCGCATCGCCGTCAACGCCCAGGCCGGGGAGGGCTTGAAGGCAATCCGTTCGGACGCCGAGGAACGCCTGGTGCGGCAAGTGCTCAAGGAGACCGGTTTCAATGTGTTTCAGAGCGCCAAGCGGCTTGGCGTCAAGCGCGAGAACGTCTACTACTTCATGAAGAAATTCGGCATCGTGCGCGATGATTGAGCAAGCCCATCTATATCTGATCCTGATCGGATTGACGATTGGCGCGGTGATGGCCGCGCTCTGGTACAAGGCGCGCCAGGCTAGCATGCTTAATCTGGAACTGATCCGTTTGAATGAGCAGCTTGGTTTCGACGCGCCATCCTTCCTGCGCCATGCCTGGGATTTGCTGGCGCAATCTAGCCTGCGCGGCATGCAGTGGGAGCTCGACTGGTTCGGTGTGCGCACGGAGCATGCAGTGGGCGCCGCCATGGGACGTCCGGTCCGGCATCGCGTGGAGGT
The DNA here is from genome assembly GCA_036399735.1 of Telluria sp. Taxonomy (GTDB): domain Bacteria; phylum Pseudomonadota; class Gammaproteobacteria; order Burkholderiales; family Burkholderiaceae_D; genus Telluria_A. The sequence goes on from DASWMN010000063.1 coordinate 6,870, forward strand.
GGGCGAAATGGCGCTGGTGCTGACCGTGTACCGGCACGACGGGCGCGGCGAGCAGCGCTATTTTGAAGAAGGCTTGATCGAGACGCTGCTGCTGCTGTTGCGCACTGACATGCTGATCAAGGCGGGCACGACCGACGCTGCCCTGTCGCACATGTCCAAGCTGAATCTGTTTCTGCAACATGACATGAAGAACATCGCGCAGTTCATTCAACTGATGAGCGACCAGCTGGCTGCGGTGCCGGCCGGGAAGGAGCACAAGGTGCTCGAGTACCTGCGCGTTGCCACGCCCCTGATTCGCCACCGTGCCGATCGGATTGTGCGCACGCTCACCGTTGGCGCAGCGCCGGCAAGCGCCGGGCAGCCGGTAGCGCTGCGGCCCTTGCTGGACAAATTATGCGCGCTGTATGCACTGGCGCACCGGACCGATGGCGATGCCGACGCGGCGATGGACGCGAATGTGCTGGAAACGGTGCTGGATAACATTCTGAAAAATTATCAGGACGTGAGCGCCCGCGAGCACCTGGGTCCGCTGCTGATCGAATTTGCCATTGCCGTGCACGAGGGAATGGTCGAGCTGACCGCGCAGGCGCCGGCCGCCCCGCGCGCGGCAGCGCCGGAGCGCCTGTTCGAACCATTCTGGAGCAGCACGCCGGATGGCCTTGGCATCGGCCTGTACCAGGCGCGCCATTTGATCGAAATGCAAGGCGGCAGCCTGTCAGTGAGCCAGGAGCCGGGGCAACCGCTGTGCTTTCATCTGCGCTGCCCCGTTGCCGAATCGTCAGTCTTATCGTCTTGACTGTGAAAATATTGCCCGTGTAAAAAATTTAGACAGGTGGATTATTTATTGCGCCATGGTAACTTGCAATCCATCGAAGTCGATGTCGATTTCAGTCTACGTGGAGCCTATATGAAACATAATTCCTTCCAGTCGCGCAAGCAGTCCGGTTTCACCCTGGTTGAAATCGCCATCGTTCTGGTCATCATCGGTTTGCTGCTAGGCGGCGTGCTGAAAGGCCAGGAAATGATCGAAAACGCCCGCATCAAGTCGGTAGTGGGTGACATGAACGGCGTGTCGGCCGCTTACAACTCGTATTTTGATCGCTACCATGCCATTCCTGGCGACGAAACGGCAGCCACCCTGACGGCACGCGGCTGGACCGGTACGGCCGGCGGCAACGGTAACGGCGTCTTGCTGATCACTCCAGCGCAAACGTTCACCAACGGTGGCGAGCAAGCTGCCCTGTGGCGCTCGCTGCGTGCTTCGGGCATGACCTCGGGTGACCCAACCGCAGCTGCCACGGCAGTGGGCCTGCCACGCGCTGGCACCGGCGGTTTGCTGGGTGTCACCGTGGGCGTGTACGGCATGACCGGCAACGCCGTGTGCGTGTCGGGTCTGACCACCAAGCAGGCAACGGGTGTGGATACCACGATAGATGGCACACTGCCAGCAACCAACATTGGCAACAACGTCGGCACCGCACGCGGTGCAACCGGTGTTGCGCCGCTGGCCCCAACGGCTGCCGCGCCAGGCGCGACCGCTTACAACGAAGCGACCGTCCTGACCCCATGGACCATGTGCCGTACCCTGTAATCTGACGCGCAAGCGTTCCGATAGCCCACTCGTGTGGGCTATTTTTTTGTCTGTACGCAGGGCAATACACTAGGCGCGCAGTTCGTCAAGGATTGTGGCGGACGCTGTTTCTACTGCCGCCTCGGCTTCGTGCTGGTCAAGAAAAGCCTGGTCCGCCGCTACGCGAGCAGCATCTGCCTTTGGTGGGGACATGCAAATGGTCATTGCGTACCAGATGCATGAAATCAGAGATGGATACCAAGCCAAGTTAATTTGTGGGTCCTCTCCGGTACGCCAGGACCCAGCAGTCGGTCACTGTTCTCAAACGAAAGAAGTTCCGCTGTCAGGCGTTGTTATAGTCACGGGAATGTTACGCGGAACATGGCGTAGCTCACAGAACAAGCCACGAGCTTCGTGGCGCAGGCGCGTGGCGCTCCACGATTCCTCAATGTTCGGCTCAAGCAGTGATCGCAGGCTCGCAATCGCATGCATCGCTAGTGCCAGCAGTTTGTCGGCGTCGGCTTGGTCGAAGTTGACCGTGAGGTCTTTACCAGCGACCCACAGGGTGCCGTAAACCGCGTTGCGTGAGCTGGCGAGCGGCACAATGAGTACCTCAGCCAGCTGCACACCGTTTTGAAGCATCCATTTAAAATAGCGCTGCGGTTGGAAAAATAACTGTGCTTCTCTGTGCTCCAGACACACGCCACACATGCTATGCCGGACTGGAAATCGCCTGCCGCTATACTCGATCAGGCTACCTTGCGTGGCCTCCCAGCGCAATTCCTCGCAGTCGCGGGAGGTGAACAGCGAAACACCGGCGGCATGTGCACCGGTTAATTCTTTGGCTTCCATTGTCAGGGCGGATAGAATCGCGTCGCGTCCACCACGTTTTGCCCGGAACAAGTGACTGGGTGGGGGATTGGATTGACCCTGCTGGAACGGGCAGGGTTTGCGTTCCTTTAGCACGGTATTGACGAGGACATCTGAAAGGGCGACTGGGGCAAACATCATCAATTCTCCAAAAAGTGGCCGTGCCCAGCGATTCGAGGATGTAAATCTGGTCCAACCAGCACTGGCGAACAGGTAACTTGAGCCTAGTTCAAGTTCAGCTAGGCGTCTGTGCGGTACCCGGCTTAGCTTTTAGCACGGCGGCAAGTACATGTCCGGGTAAATGCGATCTGCGACGCCGCGCGCATGATCGGTTATTTCTCAACGTACGGTGCAGCTGTGCGCGCCGAACTTCAAGCGCGACC
>DASWMN010000064.1:0-7660 GCA_036399735.1 Telluria sp.
ACTACATCTACACCAGCACCTGGCAAGTGCTGCCCTGGTTCACATTGCTGTCAGCGCTGGTCAGCCTTGTCATCATCCGCATCGTGGTGGTCACCGCGCGCAGTTACGGCCTGTCCGCCTACGCGCTTGAAATGGTGGTGCGGGTGCTGGTGCTCGAACTGATTCCGCTCACTGCCGCCATGTTCGTGGCATTGCGCGCCGGCCTGGCCTTCAATTCCGGCGACGCGCTCGCCGTGGCGGCCGCGGCGTCGCCCGACAAGTCGCGCCAGGCGCAAAACCGGCTGCGCGCCGATCTGGTCCCGCAAGTCATTTCCAACGCCTTCGCGGTCCTGAGCCTGGCCATGGTCAGCAGCGTGATCGTGCTGGTGCTCGCGTATGTGAGCGTGTATGGCGGCTCGCCCTGGGGGCTGGTCGACTATACCCGCACCGTGGGCCGCATCTTCGACCCGGTAGTCAGTACCGGTTTCGCACTCAAGACCATCATGTTCGGGCTGGCGGTGGCGGTGATACCGACTGCGGCCATCCTCGAAACGCACCGCTACGGCGTGCGCCCCACATCGACCGTGCAGCCAGGCGCGGTACGCCTGCTGTTTGTGCTGCTGGTGATCGAGGCGGCCTCGCTGGCCGTCAAATACATTTGAACAGGAACTGAACATGACCGATGCCGAAGCCGATTTGCCGTCCGAGCCGGTAGCCCACGTCGAGACCAAGGCAGTCATTCTGCTGGTCCTGATGGCGGCGCTGATCGCCGCGTTTCTGCTGTACGTGATGTACGCGCGCGGCGTGTTCGAGAGCACCCAGCGCCTGGTGCTCATCGCCGACAATTCCGAGGGTGTGATCCCGGGCATGGACATGACCTTCTCCGGCTTTCCGATCGGACGCGTGCAGCGGGTCGAGCTGGCACCGGACGGCAAGGCCCGCATTCTGGTTGACGTGCCGCGCAAGGACGCCAAATGGCTGCGCGTGTCGAGCGTTTTTACGATGGAAAAGAGCATGGTCGGCGAGACCCGCATCCGCGCCTATTCGGGCATCCTGACCGACCCTGCGCTGGAAGACAATGCATCGCGCACGGTGCTGGCGGGCGACACCGCCGCCGAGATTCCGAAGCTGGTGGCCAGTGCCAGGGCGCTGCTGGAAAACCTGGACAACATGACGCGCAGCGATTCGTCGATCAATAACAGTCTGGCCAATATCGAGGCGGCGACCGGCCGCTTCGGCGGCAAGTATGGCTTGCTTGGCGGTGCACTTGGCAGCGAAACCGAGGCGCGCAAACTGCTGCAAACGTTGGAACACGTCGATGCGCTGATCCTCAAGGCCGACCGCCGGGTATTTGGCAAGGAAGGCGTGATGGACGACGCGCAAGCGGCAATTCGCCAGCTCAACGTGGTGCTCAAGGATGCCAGCGCCAGTCTGAAAAAGGTCGATGCCGTGCTGGTTGAAGCACAGGCCGTGGCTGGCAACGCCAACAAGGCGACCAAGGACCTGAGCGTGCTGCGCGCCGAGGTCGACGCCAGCCTGCGCAAGGTGACGCGCCTGATCGATGAAATCAACCGCAAGTGGCCCTTTGCCAGTGAAACGGAGCTCAAACTGCCATGAAGACCATTTCGATGACCTGCCTGCTGACGCTGACGCTGGCCGCTTGTGGCAGCCAGCCGCCGCAACCGGACTGGAAAGCCAACGCCGGTAGCGCTTTGAATGCGTACAGCGACGCATATCTGAAAGGCGATACTGCCATCGCGGACACCGAGTTCGCGCGCGCCCGCAACGAGGTGGCCAGCACCGGCCGCGCCGATCTGGTCGCGCACGCTGAACTGGTCGGCTGCGCTACCCGGGTGGCGAGCCTGGAGTTTGACGACTGTCCACGCTTTGCCGCACTGGCGCAGGATGCCACGCCGGCGCAGCGCGCCTACGCCAGCTATATCGGCGGCCAATGGCAGGGGCTCGATGTCGCTCTGCTGCCCGAGCAGCATCGCGCCATCGCCCAGGGCAAGGGGACGCTGGCGGCGATTGCCGATCCGTTGGCGCGGCTGGTCGCCGCCGGCGTGCTGATGCGCACGCAGCGCATCACGCCGCCGGATATCCTGGTGGCCACCGATACCGCATCAAGCCAGGGCTGGCGCCGGCCGCTGTTGGTGTGGCTGGGCGTGTCGCTCAAGCGCGCGCAGGCCGCCGGGGATGCCGACAGCGCGGCGCGTCTGCAGCGCCGCATCGACCTGGCCACCAGGCCGCTCTGATGGTGTCGCTCACCCTGATGGCGAGGCTCACTCGGCTGCTGCCCCTTGCCTTGCTTCTGGCCGGGTGCCGGGAACGCGCGGTCTCGCCCCCGCCGGCGCCACCGCCGGCGCCTGCGCACAATACGGTCAGCGCGGTACAGGTGGCCACGCCGGCGGAAGTGGCGGCGCTGGTTCTGGCGGTCGATGGCGAAGGGCTGCGCTTGTTCAATTCGGTCTCCGGCGCGGCGCGTCCGATACCCTTCGGTACCGGAAAGGACGATGCGCTGGCGCTCGTCACGCGTTCGCGCAAGGTCCCGCCGCAAGAGCAGGGCGACAGCGCCGACTGCGGCGCCAGCTATGCGCGCTGGCCTGGCGGCCTGAGCCTGTGGTTTGTCGACGGAAAATTTGCCGGCTGGTCGCTCACGCCGGAGGCCAGCGCTGTATCGACCGCCAGCGGCCTGCGCCCAGGTTCCACCCGCGCCGAACTCGAGAGCGCCTACCAGGCGAGCGTGGTCGATTCCACGCTTGGCGTGGAATTTACCGCCGGTGGCCTGGGCGGCCTGCTCGATTCGCGCCGCCCGGACGCCAAGGTCACCCATCTCTGGGCCGGCACCACCTGCCTTGATCGTTAGTTGCGCACGGCGCTCACGTCCAGATATTCGGCGTTGACGACGGTGCTGCCGTCGGTGGCTTCGTTGTTGCGGGCCCAGAGCTCGGCCAGATCCTTGCGCAGCTTGTCTTTCGCTTCGCCTTCCAGCGCGGCCAGCGCGCGCAGGGTAGGGCCGTAATAGCTGAAGAAGAACTCGGCCACCTCGGCCGGCGGGAACGGATACTGCATCGGGTAGGTTTTGCGCACCAGCGCCAAGGTGCTGGTGCCTGCGCCGAGCCGTTCGCGCACGCTGTCTTCATCGCCCCACTTGAGCGGCGAGACCATCAGCGGCGAAGGTGGCACGTAGCCCGCGATAATCTTGAACATTTGCCCGACGTGGCCTTGCGGCGTCCAGTTGGCCATGGCCAGACGGCCGCCACGTTCGCACACGCGCAGCAGTTCAGCGGCCACCAGATCGGGGCGGGGCGCAAACATGGCGCCGATGAGGCTGACCACCAGATTGAAGCTGCCGTCGGGGTAGGGCAATTGCTCGGCATCGCCCTCATCGAACTGGACCTTGACGCCCTCACGCGCGGCCCGTTCGCGTGCATGCGCGATCAGGTTGGAGGCAATGTCGATTCCGGTGACGGCAGCGCCGGCGCGCGCGGCCGGGATCGCGATCTGGCCCGCGCCGCAGCCCACGTCGAGCATGCGCACGCCCGGGCCGGCTTCGAGGCGCTGCAGCCAGGCCAGTGCCTCCGGCTCGAGATAGCCGGCAAAGTGCGCGTAGTCGCCTGACATCCAGGTTGCCTTCAGGCGCGTTTTCAGGGTTTCCATTTCAGCTGTCATGGCGGACATGTCGGGTTCTCCTGGTGGCTGGGAAGTAGACAAGATTGCGCCTGACTGGTTCCCAAGTCCAGTACAATATCGACAAGTTTCCCAATCGAAATCTTTGCAAGGACTGTCAAATGGCACCCATTATTCTGCAGGTACCGAAGCAACGCTTTGGCGTCTTTCTGGCATGCAGTCTGCTCGCCTTTCTGGCCCCGTTGCTCGTATTGCGCAGCCCGCTGCCCGGTGCGACTGCGGTTGCCATTCTCGGGTTCGGGTTCCTCAGCGTGTGCGCGATTTTCTTTTCCATCAAGCTGATGTCGTCAGCGCCCATGCTCGTGATCGACGACACCGGCCTGACCGACAATTCCAGCGCCGTGAGCGCCGGCTTTCTGCTCTGGCGTGAAATCAGCAGGGTCGAAATTGTCTCGTTTATCGGCGAAGAAATGCTGAGCATTCACCTGGTGGATGCGGAAGGGTTCCTGTCCAGAATCAATCCCTTCAAGCGCGCGCTGATGCGGATTAACGCAAAGCTGGTCGGCGGTGCTCTGGTCAATCTGTCGATGCGGTCACTGGTCATCGATCGCCAGACCTTGCTTGCCGCGCTGCGCGCGCGCTTGCCCGCCAGCGGCGTTTAGCTGCGATAGCGCGCCGGCAAGCGGTTGTGGATCCGGGTCGCTGCCACCGCAGCCTGGCCCGCTGCCACGCTGATCTGGTTCAGGCCGCGCGGGACGTCCCCCACCGCGTACAGACCCGGCACCGAGGTTTGCTGGTGTTTGTCGACAATGAGCTCCTTGCAGTCGGCCAGTTCCGCGCCGAGCGAGGCCGCCAGTTCGGAGCGCGCCGTCTCGCCCAGCATCGGATACACGACGTCGACGTGATGGTCTTCGCCATCCTCGGTGTGCAGCACCGGTTTCATCTGGTCGGTCATGCCGATGCCCTTGAGCGGTGAGAGCACGTAGCGCACGCGCGCTTGTTCCAGTTTTGCGCGCTGGGCTGGGTCCAGGTGCACATCGTCGCCGCGCTGGAACAGGGTCACGCTGGTTGAAAAGGTGCGCATGAAGAGAGCGTGGCCGACCGGGTTGACGGGCGAACTGACCACGGCAATGCGCTTGTCGAGCACATCGTAGCCATCGCACACGGGGCACAGGCGCACGGCGCCGGTGGCCACGGCCTCGCGCCAGTTCTCGATCGGCAATCCGGCGTCGGCAATGCCGCTGGCCAGCAGCACGGTGCGTGCCTGCAGTTCCTCGTCCCCGAAGCCTGCCACGAACAGCTCGCCCTCGCGGCGCAAGCTGCTGATTTCTCCTTCGGTGACACGACCCCCATATTTGCCGAGCTGGCAGCGAAGATTATCGAGCAGCTGGCTGCCCTGGATGCCATCCGGGAAGCCGGGGAAGTTGTGGGTAACGGGAATCAGATCGAGACGGCTGTGTCCCTTGTCGACCAGAATGATGTCGCGCCGAAAGCGGCGCAGATAGACTGCCGCGGTCAGTCCACCGGGACCGCCGCCAATGATCAGGGTATCGTAGATCTTATTATCCATACAGCGATTGTCGAAGCCGGCGCCGGGCCGGGCAATCGGTGCGCGTCCCGCGCCCGGGTAAGACAGGGACCACAGCGAACCGGACCTGCCGCGCGGGCAACCGCCCTTGTGTTGACGGAAATATTTACAGTTTCATCACGCCAATTTTGCAAGTCCTTGATCTTGCTCATGTTTTTCTCGTGGCGCGGGCTTTGCTTTATATGTCGCTTAGCCCACACCAGGAGAACCCGATGCGAAAACTTTTAGCACCCCTGTTTGCCGCCATGCTGTCTATGCCCTTGATCGCCGGCGCAACCGTCATCGACTTCAATCACGGGCTCGACGAACACTTTTACTACACCAATATGGCCAGCGTTCTGGCGCCGCGCGGCAATGACAGTGGCTTCGCCCAGATGGGCAGGCTGACCGGTGGCGGCCGGATACTGATCAACCCTTTTGCGGCCCCCCATGCGTCCCTGTTTCTGCCTGGCCTGGATACGTTTACGCTGAACTCTCTGCTCATTGCGGGCGGCTGGGGCACGCAGACGGTTTTCATTGAAGGGATCCTGGATGGCCGTGTGATGTATGAGCGCTATGTTCCCATCAGTCCCACGCCGTTCTCGCTGCAACTGAACTGGGGCGGGATCGACTTCATCCGGATTGCCACCGGTGACGATTTCGTTCGCACCGTCGACGGCGGCGATGGGCGCCACTGGGTCATGGACAACCTGGTGATTGACGACCCGGTCCTGCCGGGGCGAGTGCCGGCACCGGCGCCGATCGCCTTGCTCGGCGTGGGCGCGCTTGCATTGTTAGCTGCGCGAAAAAAGCGATTCACACTTTCCGCGAAATAGCCCTTGTTTTTCTGAAAGCGGCTCTCTATAATGCTGGTCTTCGGGCGGTTAGTTCAGCTGGTTAGAATACTTGGTCGACATCCAAGGGGTCGGGGATTCGAATTCCTCACCGCCCACCAGAACATGCAGTACATTATGTAAGAGCGAGAAAGGCACCATGGTTATGGCACCGCGAACTACGACGGGGTTGTTCCAGCGACGCTAGTCGAGGTGACTTCTTTTGCTCTTCAAAAAAGAAAACGCGGCTAGTCCGCGTTTTTTTTCGTCCGCATTTTTGTTAATCTTTACACCGCAGTCTTTGTTCAGGAGAACAGCATGGTTTCAGTCCGACTTCCCGATGCTTCCGAGCGCCAGTTCGATGGCCCAGTCACCGTAGCCCAAGTCGCGGCCAGCATCGGCACTGGCCTGGCAAAAGCTGCGCTGGCAGGCAAGGTCAACGGCAAAGTCGTCGACACTTCCTTCCTGATCGAGGCCGATGCCGATCTGGCCATCATTACCGACAAGGACCCGGAAGGTCTGGACGTGATCCGTCACTCGACGGCGCACTTGCTCGCTTACGCGGTCAAGGAGCTGTTCCCGGACGCGCAGGTCACCATTGGTCCGGTAATCGAAAACGGTTTCTACTATGACTTCGCCTACAAGCGGCCGTTCACCCCGGAAGACCTGGCGGCGATCGAAAAGAAAATGGCCGAGCTGGTCAAAAAGGACGAGAAGGTCACCCGCACGGTCTTGCCGCGCGACGAGGCCGTGGCCTACTTCAAGTCGATTGGCGAGCACTACAAGGCTGAAATCATTGCCTCGATTCCTGCCGGCGAAGATGTCTCGCTGTACGCCGAAGGCGGCTTCACCGACCTGTGCCGTGGCCCCCACGTGCCGTCGACGGGCAAGCTGAAAGTGTTCAAGCTGATGAAGCTGGCCGGCGCCTACTGGCGCGGCGACTCCAAGAATGAAATGCTGCAGCGCGTGTACGGCACCGCCTGGGCCAAGAAGGAAGATCAGGAACTCTACCTGCACAATCTGGAAGAGGCGGAAAAGCGCGACCACCGCAAGCTGGGCAAGGCGCTCGACTTCTTCCACTTCCAGGACGAGGCGCCGGGCCTGGTGTTCTGGCACCCGAAAGGCTGGACCATCTGGCAACAGGTCGAGCAGTACATGCGCAACAAGTACCAGGTCAATGGCTACCAGGAAGTCAAGGCGCCGCAGATTCTCGATTCCAGCTTGTGGGGCAAGACCGGCCACTGGGAAAACTATCGCGAAAACATGTTCGTGACGGAATCGGAAAACCGTTCCTACGCGCTCAAGCCGATGAACTGCCCGGGTCACGTGCAGATCTTCAACAGCAATATGCGCAGCTACCGCGATCTGCCGCTGCGTTACGGCGAGTTCGGCCAGTGCCACCGCAACGAGCCTTCGGGCGCGCTGCACGGCATCATGCGCGTGCGCGGCTTTACCCAAGACGATGGCCACATCTTCTGCACCGACGAGCAGATCGAGCCGGAAGTGGTGTCCTTCCACAAGCAGGCGATGGAGGTGTATGCGGACTTCCATTTCCAGAATATCGACGTCAAGCTGGCGCTGCGTCCGGATAACCGCATCGGCACCGACGAAGTGTGGGATGAAGCGGAAGAAGCACTGCGCGCCGGCCTGC
>DASWMN010000065.1:0-8364 GCA_036399735.1 Telluria sp.
ATGGTGGTTTGGGTCGCCATGCCTTCCAGGCCAGTCTTGGTGACGATATAGCCATCTTTCATGGCGATCTGGCCTTCAAAAATGCTGGTGTTCGGCTTGTGGCCGATGGCAATGAAGACGCCATGCACGTTCAGCGGCGAAACGGTGCCGTCCACGGTGGACTTGATGCGCAGGCCGGTTACGCCGCTGTCGTCGCCGACCACTTCTTCGAGCGTGTGGTTGTACTTGATGACGATCTTGCCTTCGGCTGCCTTGGCATTGAGGCGATCGATCAAGATGGCTTCGGCGCGGAACTTGTCGCGGCGGTGGATGATCGTAACCTTGGTAGCGATGTTTGACAGGTACAGCGCTTCCTCGACGGCGGTGTTGCCGCCACCCACGACAGCAACTTCCTGGCCGCGGTAGAAAAAGCCGTCGCAGGTGGCGCAGGCCGACACGCCCTTGCCCATGAACGCCGCTTCCGAGGGCAGGCCGAGGTATTGGGCCGTCGCGCCCGTCGAAATGTTCAGCGCGTCGCAGGTAAATTCCTGGGTGTCGCCGATCAGGCGGAACGGTTTTTCATCCAACTTTGCGGTGTGAATATGGTCGAACACGATGTCGGTCTTGAAACGCTCGGCGTGCTGCAGCATGCGCTGCATCAGCTCGGGACCTTGCACGCCCAGCGGATCGCCCGGCCAGTTTTCGACGTCGGTGGTGGTCATCAGCTGGCCGCCTTGCTCGACACCGGTCACCAGCATCGGATTCAGGTTGGCGCGGGCGGCGTAGACAGCGGCGCTGTAGCCTGCGGGGCCGGAGCCGAGGATCAGGACTTTGGCGTGTTTGGTAGTGGTCATGGAGGTGTCTGCTCGAGTGTGTATGGTAGGAAACTGGGGCTGATTGCGGTCAGATCAAGGGCGTGGCGCCCACGAATTTGCCATATGGGATTATAGTCGATGATGCGCGCAAGCATGAATGATGGGCCCGTTCGCTGATATATGGCTTAGAATGTCTGGATCGCAGTTTCAGCCGCAGCAGAATGACAAAGAACAGCCAACCTCAAGCCTCGACGTACACCCGCAAGGAGACCATCCGCCAGCCGCTCCCCAACCGGCTGGTGCGGCTGCTTTCCGAGGCGCGCTGGATTGCGCTGGCCGTCATGTTCCTGTATTTCGTCATGATATTGCTCAGCTACAACAAGGGCGATCCGGGCTGGTCGCACGAAGTGGAAGTCACGGCGGTGAACAACCTGGGCGGCCGCGCCGGCGCCTATCTCGCTGATTTGATGCTGTTTATTTTCGGCTTCTCGGCCTGGTGGTGGTGTTTCTGCTTCCTGCGGCTGGTGTGGAAAGGGTATCGCACCCTGACCCAAAAGTATGTCATGGAGAAAGAATCAGACCCCGAGCACCAGCACGAGGCGACCATCCGCTGGGTGGGCTTCACGCTGATGTTCATCGGCAGCGTCGGGCTGGAATATCTGCGCATGTGGTCGCTGCACGTGCAACTGCCACGGGCCCCGGGCGGGGTACTGGGCAAGATCATCGGTAATGCCTCGAATAATGCTTTCGGCTTTACCGGCGCGACTTTGCTGCTGCTGTTGCTGTTTGGCCTCGGTTTCAGCCTGTTCTTCCACGTGTCCTGGATGTCGGTGGCCGAGCGCATTGGCGCCACCATCGAGTCCGGGGTGGAATGGTTCCGCCTGCGCTACCAGGACCGCGAAGACCGCAAACAAGGTGAAGTTGCTGCTGTGAAACGTGACGAGGTGGTCGTGATCGAGCGCGCCAAGCACGTGGAAAAGCATGTAGCCGCGCCGCCTGTCAAGATCGAGCCGCAGGTGGTGGAAGTTGTCAAATCGGAACGCGTGCAGAAGGAAAAACAGGCAGCCCTGTTCCAGGACTTGCCGGGCGACTCCAGCCTGCCACCATTGTCATTGCTGGACGAGCCACCGGCGGTGCAGGAAACCGTGTCTGTGGAAACGCTGGAATTCACCAGCCGCCTGATCGAGAAGAAATTGTCGGACTTCGGCGTGGAAGCGAAAGTCGTGGCCGCCTATCCGGGCCCGGTCGTCACGCGCTACGAAATCGAACCGGCCACGGGCGTGAAGGGCAGTCAGATTGTCGGCCTGGCGCGCGACCTGGCGCGTTCGCTGTCGCTGACTTCGATCCGGGTGGTGGAAACCATTCCCGGCAAAAATTACATGGCACTCGAGTTGCCAAATCCGAAGCGCCAGATCGTGCGCCTGACCGAGATTGTTGGCTCCAAGGTCTACAACGACAGTGCGTCCCAGCTGACCGTGGCTTTGGGCAAAGATATCGCCGGCAAGGCCGTGATTGCCGACCTGGCCAAGATGCCGCACTTGCTGGTGGCCGGTACCACCGGTTCCGGCAAATCGGTGGGGATCAACGCGACCATCCTGTCGCTGCTGTACAAGTCCGACCCGGCCGATGTGCGGATGATCCTGATCGACCCGAAAATGCTGGAAATGTCGGTCTACGAAGGCATTCCGCACTTGCTGGCGCCGGTGGTGACCGACATGCGCCAGGCCGGCCACGCCCTGAACTGGGCTGTGAACGAGATGGAGCGCCGCTACAAGCTGATGAGCAAGCTGGGCGTGCGTAACCTGGCCGGCTACAACGCCAAGATCGCCGAAGCGGCCAAGCGCGAAGAACACATCCCGAATCCGTTCAGCCTGACGCCCGATTCGCCGGAACCGCTGGAAAAACTGCCGACCATCGTCATCATCATCGACGAGCTGGCCGACCTGATGATGGTTGTCGGTAAAAAGGTGGAAGAACTGATTGCCCGCATCGCGCAAAAGGCGCGTGCTGCCGGCCTGCACCTGATTCTGGCAACCCAGCGTCCGTCGGTGGACGTGATTACCGGTCTGATCAAGGCAAATATTCCGACCCGAATCGCCTTCCAGGTATCGTCCAAGATCGACTCGCGCACCATTCTGGACCAGATGGGCGCGGAAGCGCTGCTGGGCATGGGTGACATGCTGTACATGCCGCCAGGGACGGGGCTGCCGATCCGGGTGCACGGCGCCTTTGTGTCCGATGAAGAGGTGCACCGCGTGGTCAAGCATCTGAAATCGACCGGCGAACCGAACTACATCGAAGGCATCCTCGAAGGCGGTACCCTCGAAGGCGAGGGCGGCGCCGATGGCGCGCCAGCCGGCGAAGCGGGCGGCGAAGCCGATCCGATGTACGACCAGGCGGTCCAGGTGGTGCTCAAGAATCGCCGTGCTTCAATTTCCTTGGTGCAACGTCACCTGCGCATTGGTTACAATCGCGCGGCCCGTCTGCTGGAACAGATGGAAAATAGCGGCGTAGTTTCTGCCATGCAATCAAACGGCAACCGCGACATCCTGGTGCCCGCCGCCAGCGCAGAATAATCGCCTGCTTGTGCACGCATCGCCCGCCCGGTCGTTAACAGGGCAGGGCGATGGTGCCTGTGCAGCACAATAAGAAAGGCAACAATGCAAATCGTATTCAAATCAACTATCGGGGCTCTGGCCCTGAGCCTGGCGTTTGCAGGCACTGCCCACGCCACGGCGCTGGAACAATTCAAGAGCTTTGTGAGCAGCACCCAGTCAGCACGCGGTGAATTTACCCAGCGCCAGGTGAAAAAGACCGGCGCCACCAAGCCGGGTGACACCTCGAGCGGCACCTTCCTGTTTGCCCGCCCGGGCAAGTTCATCTGGACCTACACCAAACCGTACGACCAGCTGCTGCAGGCTGATGGCGAGCAATTGTTCATCTACGACAAAGACTTGAACCAGGTTACCGTGCGCAAGCTGGGCGACGCGCTCGGCTCCTCGCCAGCGGCCATCCTGTTCGGCAGCAATGACCTGGAAAAGAACTTCACGCTGGCCGAAGCAGGCACGCGCGACGGTCTGGAATGGCTGAACGCCACGCCAAAGGCCAAGGACAGCCAGTTCCAGCAGATCAGCATTGGCCTGAAGAACGGCACGCCCGCCGCGATGGAATTGAAAGATTCGTTCGGACAAACCTCGCAGCTGGCCTTCCCTAAGTTCGAGAAAAATCCGGCGCTGGGCCCGACCCAGTTCAAGTTTGAAGTCCCCAAGGGCGCAGACGTCTTCAAGAACTAAGAGCGCGTCGCCGGCATGAACAAGAAGAAGATCGCCGTCGCGACCGCGCTTGCCGGCCTCGTCCTGTGGACGATCGCGCCGAACAAGGCGCCACGCACCAACCGCGTGCTGGCCAACGCCTTTCCCGCCAAGCTGCTGGCGGCCCCTTCGTCCTGCACCACGCCGGACTGGCCGAAAGAGGCGCGGCGCTACGAGGTCGAAGGCATCACCTTGCTGCATTTCCACATCAATGCCGAGGGCGCCATCGAAGACGCCGAAGTTGTTGGCAGCAGCAGCTGGAAAATGCTGGACGATGCCGCGCTCGCCTCCCTGGTCAAATGCAAGTTCAAGGCGGACCTGGACGAAGCCGAGCGCGATGCCACCTATCCGATCCAGTTTGTCTGGACCCTGGCTGGTCCGCCCAGCAACCGGTCCCAGCTGGTAGCCGACAGCTGCGCCGCCTCGCGCCGCTTTGCCCGCTTCGAAGAATTCAACCGTGCCCCAAGCGGGGCTGATGGCGTGCTGGTGCGCTTTCTGGTCAATCCTGACGGCGGCGCGGTGGGCATCAAGGCCGAGGGCGTGGAAGGCGCGCTGGCGGAGGCTGCCGCCACTTACATTGCCAGCTGCAAATTCGCGACCGACCCGACCGTGCCCGGCGAAAAGACCGATACCGTGTTTGGCCGGGTGATCCGCAAACGCCCCTAGCGCCGCTTGCGAAACTGCAGCGCAGGCTGGCGCGCCATGCGCTAGACTACGCGCTCATCATTGTTGAAATAGCCTGCATGGACGACTTATTCAAGACCGAACCCGCACCGCCCCTGGCGGAAGCATTGCGGCCGGCAACCATCGAGGACGTGATCGGCCAGAGCCATCTGCTGGGCGAAGGCAAGCCCTTGCGCCTCGTGTTCAAGTCCGGCAAGCCGCATTCCATGATCCTGTGGGGCCCGCCAGGCGTGGGCAAGACCACGCTGGCGCGCCTGACGGCCAACGCCTTCGGCTGCGAGTTCATCGCGCTGTCGGCCGTTTTGTCTGGTGTAAAGGATATTCGCGCGGCCATCGAGCAGGCCGAACACCATCTGGCCACCGGCAAGCACACCATTTTGTTCATTGACGAGATTCACCGGTTCAATAAATCCCAGCAGGATGCCTTGCTGCCGTTCGTCGAGTCCGGTCTGGTGACCCTGATTGGCGCCACCACCGAAAATCCTTCGTTCGAAGTCAATTCCGCGCTGTTGTCGCGGGCCCAGGTGTACGTGCTCAAAGCGCTGACCGACGCCGAGATGCTGCAGCTGCTCAAGCGCGCCCAGGAGCGCGCGCTGGGCCATCTGGAGTTTGACGACGTGGCCGTTGCAACGCTGATCGGCTACGCCGATGGCGACGCGCGCCGCTTCCTGAACTTGCTGGAACAAACCAAGACCTCGGCCCAAACTTCGGGCATCACCCGCATCAGCGGCGAATTTGTCGACAACGCGCTGACGCTGAACTCGCGCCGCTTCGACAAGGGCGGCGACAATTTCTACGACCAGATTTCCGCGCTCCACAAATCGGTACGCGGTTCGCATCCCGATGCCGCCTTGTACTGGCTGTGCCGCATGCTCGACGGCGGCGCCGACCCGCAATACCTGCTGCGCCGCATTGTGCGCATGGCCTGGGAAGACATTGGCATTGCCGATCCGCGCGCGATCCAGATCGCCAACGATGCCGCCGCTACGTACGAGCGGCTTGGCTCACCCGAAGGCGAACTGGCGCTGGGGCAAGCCGTGATCTACCTGGCGATCGCGGCCAAGAGCAATGCCGGCTACAACGCCTACAACCGCGCCGTGGCCTTCATCAAGAAAGACAAGTCGCGCGAAGTGCCGGTGCACCTGCGCAACGCGCCGACCAAGCTGATGAAGGAGCTGGGCTACGGTCACGAGTATCGCTACGCGCACGACGAGCCGAATGCCTACGCCGCAGGGGAGACCTATCTGCCGGAAGGCATGGCCGAGCCGCGCTGGTACGAGCCCGTGCCGCGCGGGATCGAGTCCAAGATTGCCGAAAAGCTGGCCTGGCTGCGCAGCCTGGACGAAAGTGCCGGCACGGAATAGGGTGCGGCGCGGTTCATTCGCGCAAATATGCATCCTGTCCTGCATTTCCATCATTTCATCGCAAGCCGGTGGCGAGCGCTGACGTGGCTCGGTAAAGTACAACCATACCAAACCACTTCACCACCCACAGGAGAGCACCATGAACATCCGTAAAGAATTCGAAGCCGTCTTCGTCGCCGCCGTTGTTGTTACTTCGTTTGCCGCTTACGCCACGGCCAAAGTGCCAAGCATCCAGGTCGCACAAGCAACGCCAGCAGCGGTTGTCGCCGACAGCAAGATGAGCGTTGTCGTCGTCAAGGGCAAGCGCCTGACCGCTGCCGAGAAAGCTGCAATCTGATCTGTTGTTGCTGTTTGCTGTCGCTGTAACTTTGCTGCACCTGCAGTCAGCTCGCATGCAACAACCGGGCACCCATCTCAGGTTCATACGCTGGTATGAACCTCGCGGCCTTCGCAACTGACGCAAATCGCTGGCAAGCCCTGTCCTCTTGGTACAATTGCGGTTTCGACATACCGGCAATTCGACAATGATAGACATCCAACTTCTCCGCAAAGAAATCGATACCGTCGCAGCACGCCTGGCGACGCGCAAGTTCCAGCTCGACGTGGCAGGTTTCAACGCCCTCGAAGCGGAGCGCAAAGCGATCCAGACCCGCACCGAAGAACTGCAGAGCAAGCGGAACTCGCTGGCCAAGCAGATCGGTATGCTCAAGAGCAAAGGCGAAGATACCACTGCGGTGATGGCCGAGGCGGCCGCCCTGCCGGAAGAACTCAAAGCCAACGAAACCGCGCTCGCCGCGGTGCAAGCCAAGCTGGCCAGCTTCATGGAGTCGATTCCCAACTTGCCACACGCCTCAGTACCAGCTGGTACCGACGAGACCGGCAATGTCGAAGTACGCAAGGTGGGCACGCCGCCGGCCTTCGATTTTGAGGTCAAGGACCATGTCGATGTCGGCGCCGCACTGGGGCTGGACTTTGACGTGGCCACCAAGCTGACCGGTTCACGCTTCTCGGTCATGAAGGGCGGCATCGCCCGCCTGCACCGCGCGCTGGCCCAGTACATGCTCAACACCCACACGGGCGAGCATGGGTATACCGAGTGCTACACCCCATATATGGTCAATGCCGATTCGCTGCGCGGCACCGGCCAGCTGCCGAAATTTGAGGCCGACCTGTTCTCGGTGAAAAAAGGCGGCGCGGAAGGCGAGGGCGAGACCTTCTACCTGATCCCGACGTCTGAAGTGTCGCTGACGAATATCGTGCGCGACGAGATTCTCGCTGCCGATCAGTTGCCGGTGAAGATGACGGCGCATACGCCTTGCTTCCGCTCGGAAGCGGGCAGCTATGGGCGCGACACCCGCGGCATGATTCGCCAACACCAGTTCGACAAGGTGGAGCTGGTGCAGGTGGTGCATCCGGACACGTCCTACGACGTGCTGGAGGAGATGGTGGGACATGCCGAAGCCATCCTCAAGGGGCTGGGCTTGCCGTACCGCGTGATGGCGCTGTGCACGGGCGACATGGGTTTTGGCGCCACCAAGACGTATGACCTGGAAGTATGGCTTCCCGCGCAGAATACCTACCGCGAAATTTCGTCGTTGTCGAATTGTGAAGCTTTCCAGGCACGCCGCATGCAGGCGCGCTTCCGCAATGCCCAGGGCAAGCCGGAGCTGCTGCACACCCTGAACGGTTCGGGGCTGGCCGTGGGGCGTACCCTGGTGGCTGTGCTGGAGAATTATCAGCAGGCTGACGGCAGCGTGGTGATTCCTGAGGTGCTGCGCCCGTATATGGGTGGGCTGGAGCGGCTTAGCCCGGCAGCTTGATAGGGCGGAACAGGGGTCTGGAAAATAATTGCGATTTTCCTCTTCCGTTTTTCTGAGGCTTTGCTATAATCTTGTCCTCGCAGCAGTTAGCGAAAAGAATTTGAAGACCACCCTTGTGCTACTAGCTGGCCAAGAGTTCAAATGAATCACCGGAGAGGTGGCAGAGTGGTCGAATGTACCTGACTCGAAATCAGGCGTAGGGTTTCCCCCTACCGTGGGTTCGAATCCCACCCTCTCCGCCAGAAGCAAGAAAAATGGCCACCCCTGCGGGTGGCCATTTTTTTTGCTTCGGACGGAGAGGGTGGGATTCGAAGACCTGCCCCTACCGGGGCAGGGCTCTCCGAATCGCCCATCCTCCGCCGCTTTGCGGCGGGGCGCCTGAGGCGCCCTC
>DASWMN010000066.1:0-9335 GCA_036399735.1 Telluria sp.
AACTTTCAAAATAGAACCAATCACACGAGCTATAAAAGCAAGAAGCGTCTGCCCCCTCCTCAGCCTGCTCACTTCTTATTAACAATGTACATAAGTACAAGTCAATATCCGCATTGTTGGTTGAAAAAATATCCAAGTCAAGCGGTTTTATACGGGAATTGGGAAAATGTGTGGACTCTGCGAAAAAGCAACTCTTGATTTCCCGCTTCGGGACGCCATCTGCGCATCTGAACGAAAACGCGTAAGATGGAAAACAAATGTAAATGCCCTGATATTTACGTAATGCATCAACATTGAAAGCATTAGAATAAGCGTATGGCAACCAAGCAAGATACAGAGCAATTGCTGGAGCGGCAGGTGGTCAAGCCCCCGCCGCTGTACCAGGTGGCACTACTCAATGATGACTACACGCCGATGGAGTTTGTGGTGGCAGTCATCCAGGAGTACTTCAACAAGGATCGCGAGACGGCGACGCAGATTATGCTTTCCGTTCATCGCCACGGTAAAGGAGTGTGTGGCGTGTTTTCAAAAGATATAGCGTGTACCAAAGTGGAGTTTGTATTAACGCATGCGCGCAAGGCGGGGCATCCCCTGCAGTGCGTGATGGAGGAAGTATGATTGCGCAGGAACTTGAAGTCTCCTTACACATGGCCTTTGTCGAAGCACGGCAAGCACGGCATGAATTCATTACCGTTGAGCATTTGCTGCTAGCGCTTCTGGACAATCCATCGGCCGCCGAAGTCTTGCGCGCCTGTGCTGTCAACATAGAAGATCTGCGTAAAACGCTGACGAATTTTATTGGCGATAACACCCCGACCGTGCCTGGCACGGGCGAGGTCGATACCCAGCCGACGCTTGGTTTCCAGCGCGTGATTCAACGTGCGATCATGCACGTGCAATCGGCCTCGAACGGCAAGAAGGAAGTCACCGGCGCAAACGTGCTGGTGGCCATCTTTGGCGAGAAGGATTCGCACGCGGTCTACTACCTGCACCAGCAGGGCGTGACCCGTCTGGACGTGGTCAACTTCATTTCGCATGGCGTGCGCAAAGACCAGCAGGTCGATTCGCAAAAAGCCTCGGAAGGCGTGGAAGAAGCGCAGACTGAAGGCCAGGCCAAGGAATCGCCGCTCGACCAGTTCACGCAAAACCTGAACAAGGCCGCGGCCGAAGGCAAGATCGATCCGCTGATCGGGCGCGAGGATGAAGTCGACCGCGTGATCCAGATCCTGTGCCGGCGCCGTAAAAACAATCCGCTGCTGGTGGGCGAGGCCGGTGTCGGCAAGACCGCCATCGCCGAGGGCCTGGCATGGCGCATCACCCAGGAAGACGTACCGGAAATCCTGCAGAACGCGGTCGTATATTCGCTCGACATGGGCGCGCTGCTGGCCGGTACCAAATACCGCGGCGACTTTGAACAGCGCCTCAAGGCGGTCCTCAAGCAATTGAAGGAAACCCCGCACGGCATCCTGTTCATCGACGAGATCCACACCATCATTGGCGCCGGTTCGGCCTCCGGTGGCACGCTGGACGCGTCGAATCTGCTGAAACCTGCGCTCGCCAACGGCCAGCTCAAGTGCATCGGTGCGACCACCTACACCGAGTTCCGCGGGGTGTTCGAAAAAGACCACGCCCTGAGCCGCCGCTTCCAGAAAGTGGACGTCAACGAGCCGACCGTCGAACAGACCGTGCAGATTCTGCGTGGCCTCAAGTCGCGCTTCGAAGAGCACCATGGCGTGAAGTATTCGTCGTCGGCGCTGTCGACCGCCGCCGAACTGGCTGCGCGCTTCATCAACGACCGCCATCTGCCCGACAAGGCGATTGACGTCATCGACGAAGCCGGTGCCGCCCAGCGCATTCTGCCGAAGTCAAAGCAGAAGAAAACCATTGGCAAGGCCGAGATCGAGGACATCATCGCCAAGATCGCGCGCATCCCGCCGCAAACCGTCAACCAGGACGACCGCAGCAAGCTGCAGACCATCGACCGCGATCTGCGCAACGTGGTGTTCGGCCAGGAACCGGCCATCGATGCGCTGTCGTCGGCCATCAAGATGGCGCGCGCCGGTCTGGGCAAGACCGACAAGCCAATCGGCTCCTTCCTGTTCTCCGGTCCGACCGGCGTCGGCAAGACCGAGGTGGCCAAGCAGCTGGCCTTCATCCTCGGCATCGAGCTGATTCGCTTCGACATGTCGGAGTACATGGAACGCCATGCGGTGAGCCGTCTGATTGGTGCGCCGCCAGGCTACGTTGGTTTCGACCAGGGTGGTCTGCTGACCGAAGCCATTACCAAGAAGCCGCACGCGGTGCTGCTGCTCGACGAGATCGAGAAGGCGCATCCGGATATCTTCAATATCCTGCTGCAGGTGATGGACCACGGCACACTGACCGACAACAACGGGCGCAAGGCGGATTTCCGCAACGTGATCATCATCATGACGACCAATGCCGGCGCCGAGAGCCTGACCAAGCGCTCGATGGGCTTTACCGACTCCAAGGCAGCGGGCGACGAGATGGCCGACATCAAGCGCATGTTCACGCCGGAGTTCCGCAACCGGATCGACGCGACCATCAGCTTCCGCGCACTGGACGAAGAAATCATCCTGCGCGTGGTCGACAAGTTCCTCATGCAGCTGGAAGAACAGCTGCACGAGAAGAAGGTCGAGGCGATCTTCACCGAGTCGCTGCGCAAGTTCCTGGCCAAGAAAGGCTTCGATCCGCTCATGGGCGCTCGCCCGATGTCGCGTCTGATCCAGGACATGATCCGCAAGGCGCTGGCCGACGAGCTGCTGTTCGGCCGCCTGGTCAACGGCGGCAAGGTCACGGTCGATCTGGACGAGAAGGAGACGGTCACGCTCGACTTCCCGGAATCGGACGGCACCAGCCCGCCGGCTGCACCGCAGGAAACCGTCGAGATCGAGTAAGCGGTCCCGCCACCCAGAAAGCCCGCTCTTGCAGCGGGCTTTTTTTCGTCCGCAGCGGGCGCCGATTATGGCCATGTCAAGCTGCGCGCGCAAATGATCTCGTCATGTATCCAGTCTGGATTGATATTAATCAAGATGACTGAAAGTCAGTTAAGTTGTAATGGATATATCGGTTTCGTCAACGAACGAGACCGGCATAACTGACCGGGGTCAAACATGGGGCGCTACGCCAGCGATGTGCACAATTACGTGCAGCAATTTGACGACTGCGACCGTACTGCCGCCGCGATTGGCGGCGGCTACTATTCACGGGCCGTGCCGATGACGCCCGGTGCGCGCCTGTATCGGGTGCGTAAGCTTTGCGCCGAAGGCGAGTTTGCCACCGTCACGCAGGCGCTGGCGCAGTGGCAGGCGGACAAGCGCGCCGGTACGGCCGGTTCGCTATCGGTGATCGAGATTGCCGACAGCGCCACCTATCACGAAGCGCCGGTGATTGTCCTCGACGCGTTCGAGGCGCTGCACTTGCGCGCGGCCGACATGTGCCGTCCGGTGCTGCGCATGTTCGACTATCAAAGCGGCGAGCATGAGCGCATAGTCGTTCGCGGTGCCGCCGGCAGTCACCTGACGCTGGACGGGATCATGGTGGCGGGCGGTCCGCTGGCGCTGCTGGGCGGCGCGTGGGGCGCCCGGTTCCGGGTGCTGATGCGTCACTGCACCCTGGTGCCCGGATGGGACACCGAAGGCATGCGCGAAACGCCGTGGCGCGCCCATCCCAGCATCGAAGTGGACGCCTCCTGCGTGGCGCTGTGTATCGATCATTGCGTCGTTGGCGCGCTGCAGTTGCATGGCAAGGGCGGGGCCCTCCATGTCAGCGACAGCATTGTCGATGGCGGGCATGCGGCGGGACTGGCGATCGCCGATCAGGCGCATGGTGCCGCCAATGTCTGCGCCAGTATCATCCGCAGTACCGTCATCGGCGTGACCCAGGTTGAAGCGCTGACACTGGCGGAAAATGCGGTCTTCCTGGGTGCGCTGCTGGCTTGCAGGCGCGATATGGGGGCGGTACGCCATTGTTACCTCGCGCCCGGGTCGATGACCCCGCAACGCGAGCATTGCCAGCCCGACCTGACACATCATGCCGGGCCGGTCTGGCGCGAACGCCAGCGCCTGCAGCCGCGCTATCGCAGCTTGCGCTACGGCGGTGAGGGATACGGCAAACTGACGCCGGACAGCGCGTGGGAGATCATCGGCGGTGCCGACGACGATGCGCAGATGGGCGCCTACCACGACCTGTATCGCTCGCCGCTCGTGCTGGACGGCGAGACGACGGCAACGCTGCCGGACAATGCCGGCGCGATGTCGGCCCGGGGAGGACTAGATCGCAGCGAGCGCGTTGACCAGGTCCTGGCGTAAATCGTCAATGTGCTCGACCCCGACCGACAGCCGGATCAGACCATCGGTGATGCCCAGCAGCGCGCGCTGCGCCGGTGGAATGGTGGCATGCGTCATCAGCGCCGGATGCTCGATCAGGCTTTCCACGCCGCCCAGGCTTTCGGCCAGCGTGAACACTTCGCAGCGTTCCAGGAAGCGGCGCGCGCCGGCCAGGTCGGTATCAAGCTGGATCGAGATGATGCCGCCGAAGCCGTTCATCTGACGCTTGGCCAGTTCGTGCTGCGGGTGCGAAGCCAGGCCGGGATAAAACACTTTGCCGACTTTCGCTTCCTGTTCGAGCCACTGCGCCAGTGCCAGCGCACTGGTGCAGTGACGTTCCAGGCGCAGCGCCAGCGTCTTGATGCCACGCAGGACCAGGAAGCTGTCGAACGGCCCCTGGATCGCGCCCACCGAATTTTGCAGGAAGCCGATTTTCTCGGCCAGCTCCAGCTGATGCGGGGCGGTGCCTGCCACTGCCACGCCGCCGATGATGTCGGAGTGACCGTTCATGTACTTCGTGGTCGAGTGGACCACGATGTCAATCCCGAACTCCAGCGGACGCTGCACGATCGGGCTGGCGAAGGTGTTGTCGCATACGCTGATGATGCCGCGCTCGCGGCAGATCCTGGCAATCGCGGCGAGGTCGGCCAGTTTGAGCATCGGGTTGGTCGGCGTTTCGATCCAGACCATTTTGGTCTCGGGCCGAATCGCCGCCAGCAGCGCTTCCAGATTGGTCAGGTCGACGTAGGTGAATTCATGGCCGGCGCTGCGCTTGCGCACGCGCTCGAACAGGCGGTAGGTGCCACCGTACATGTCGTCGCCGGCGATGATGTGCGAGCCGCTGTCGGCCAGTTCCAGCACGCTGGAGATGGCGGCCAGGCCGGAGGCAAAAGCGAATGCCTGCGAACCGCTTTCCAGGTCGGCCACGCAGCGCTCGAGCGCCCAGCGGGTCGGGTTGTGCGAGCGGCCGTAGTCCAGGCCCTTGTGCACGCCCGGGCTCTCCTGCACGAAGGTCGACGTCGCATAAATCGGCGGCATCACCGCGCCGGTGGTCGGGTCGGGCGACTGGCCACCGTGGATGACGCGGGTGGCGATGTGTTTTTTGGTGGTGGAATCGGTCACGATACAGTCCTGCGCAAATGGTTGAGAAGGTCGAAACGCGTGATCAGCCCGTAGAAGCGCTGCTCGTCGCTGATCACCGCGGTCAGGCCGTGGTCGAGGATCTTGCGCAGCTGTTCCATGCTCGCCGTCGGCAGCAGGGTTTGCAGCTGCGCGGTCATGGTGTTGCCGACCAGGCTCTGGAACCGGGCCGGGTCGTTGGCAACGTGCAGCAGCAAGTCCGATTCGTCGATGATACCAGCCAGCTGGCCGTTGTCGATGACCGGCAGCTGCGCCAGGTCGGCGCTGCGCATGCGGTTGAAGGCCGTCATCAGGGTGTCGGAAGGCGACACCGAGACCACGTCGCCTTCGTCGAAGCGGCGGCCGATCAGGTCGCGCAGGTCTCCGAGCGTGGGGCGCACCAGCAGGCCCTGGTCGGCCATCCAGCCATTGCTGTACACCTTGGTCAGGTAGCGGGTGCCGGTATCGCACACAAAGGTGACCACGTTTTTCGGCGTGGTCTGTTCGCGGCAGTAGCGCAGCGCGGTCGCCAGGAGGGTGCCGGACGAGGAACCGGCCAGAATGCCTTCCTGGCTCAGCAACAGGCGCGCGGTGTTGAAGCTTTCTTCATCGTCGATGGTGTAGGCTTTTTTCACGCGCGACAGGTCGGCGATGGCCGGAATGAAGTCTTCGCCGATGCCTTCCACCGCCCACGAGCCGGCGTCGCTGCGCAGCACGCCGGTATTGATGTAGTCAGCCAGGATCGATCCCTTCGGGTCGGCCAGCACAAATTCCAGATTTGGCTGCACTTGCTTGAAGTAGTTCGACAGCCCGGTCAGCGTGCCCGACGAACCCACACCGACCACGATCGCATCGAGCTCGTGCCCGGACTGCTCCCACAGCTCGGGGCCGGTGGTGGTCTCGTGCGCGAGCGGATTGGCGGGATTGTTGAACTGGTCGGCAAACCACGAGCCGGGGATCTCGCTGGCGATGCGCGCGGCCAGATCCTGGTAGTACTCGGGATGGCCCTTGCCCACATCGGAGCGGGTCAGGTGGATTTCGGCGCCCAGCGCTTTCAGATGCAGCACTTTTTCGATCGCCATTTTGTCAGGCACCACCAGCACGACACGGTAGCCCTTGATGCGCGCTACCAGCGCCAGACCGAGGCCGGTATTGCCGGCAGTGGCTTCGACGACGGTGCCGCCCGGCTTCAGGCGGCCGTCTTTTTCGGCCGCTTCGATCATGGCGCGGCCGATGCGGTCCTTGATGGATCCGCCTGGATTCTGGCTTTCGAGCTTGAGGAACAGGCGGCACGGGCCGGTGTCGATGCGGGTTACTTCGACCAGCGGCGTATTGCCGATCAGGGAAAACAGTGCGGGTTGCGATACTGCAGACATGGAAGCCTCCGAGGCCCGGCGCGCAGCCTTGTGGGCGCTACAGCCGGTTTTGAAAAAGGGCGGATCATAGTCGCGCCGTTATAAAAATGGAACGAATGATTTTATGCTTGTATATACATTTTTTGCAACGAGATAACGCAAATCGCTACTTTTTGAGTTTGCGCCACAGGGTAGTACGGCTGATGCCGAGGTGGCGCGCGGCTTCGTCGCGCCGGCCGCCGAAGCGGGCCAGCACCTGGTCCACGCTTTCGTCGGCGGCAGGGGAGGCCAGCGGTGCGGGCAGGGCGGGTCTGCCGCGCTGCAGTTCCGGCGCCAGCGACGATACAAACGCCGGCGTGAGCGCCTGCAGCGGCTCGGCTGCCAAAAACAGCGCCAGGCGCTCGGTCAGGTTGCGCAGTTCGCGCACGTTGCCGGGCCAGTCGTAGCGCGCCAGCAGGGGCGCGCAGGCCGTCACTTCCGCATGCAGATTGGGATGGGGCCGCGCCCCCAGCGCCGCCAGTGCATTCTTGAGCGACCATTCGGCCAGCGGCGCGATGTCATCGGCGCGCTCACGCAGCGGCGGCAGCGACATGCGCAGCACCGCCAGCCGGTAGTACAGGTCGGCGCGAAAGCGCCCCTCGCGCACGCGCGCTTCCAGGTCGCAATGGGTGGCGCTGATGACGCGCACGTCCACCGCGATCGGCCGCGTGCCGCCCACCCGCACCACTTCACGTTCTTCCAGTACGCGCAGCAAGCGCGTTTGCAGCGTCAGTGGCATTTCGCCGATCTCGTCGAGGAACAGGGTGCCACGGTTGGCCGCTTCGAACAGGCCGGCGTGGCCGCCGCGGCGCGCACCCGTAAAGGCGCCTTCCTCGTGCCCGAACAATTCCGATTCCAGCAGCGACTCGGCGATGGCGCCGCAGTTGACCGCCACAAAAGGCCGGTTCGGTCCCAGGCTACGCGGACCTTCCCGGTGGATCGCCTGGGCCACCAGTTCCTTGCCGGTGCCGGTCTCGCCGTCAATCAGTACCGTGGCCGGCGAGCGCGCATACAGCACCACGGCCTGGCGCAGCGTCTCCATGGCGGCCGAATCCCCGCGCAGGTCGTTCAGGCCATGCTTGGCGCGCAGGGTGTCGGCCACCACCGTGCGCCGGCCACGGTTCGATTCGAGCTGGGTCAGGCGCGCCATCTCGAGTGCGTCATCAAAGGCCTGGCGGATCGATGTAGCGGAATACACGAACACGCCTGTCAGTCCTGCTTCCTCGGCCAGGTCGGTGATCAGGCCGGCGCCGACGATCGCTTCGATTCCCGCGGCCTTCAGGTCGTTGATCTGGGCGCGCGCATCTTCCTCGGTGACGTAAGTGCGCTGGGCGATGTCGATTCCGAAGGTGGATGCGAATTCGGCCAGTTGCGGCAGCTGTTCCTGGTAGGTGATGACACCGATCCGGTTCGACACGCGGCGCGCGCGCGCCAGCGCCTGCATCACGTCAAAACCGCTGGCCTTGGCGATCACCACCGGGACCGAGACACGGCCCTTGAGATAGGCCGCGTTCGAACCGGCCGCGATCACCACGTCGCAGCGCTCGGTCGCCATGCGTTCGCGGATGTGTCGTGCGGCCTCGTCGAAGCCCAGATTCACCGGTTCGATCGAAGCGAGGTGGTCGTATTCAAGCGTGATATCGCGGAAAAGATCGGACAGGCGCGATACCGACACTGTCCAGATGACGGGTTTATCGAGGTTGTCGGCGGCGTTGCGGGGCAGGTTCATGTTGCAATTTTAATGCAGTTTTCATTCAGGCGTTTCAATGAAACGTTTCATGTATGTTTCATGTTTCATTCCGGGCGCAGAGCGGAAGGTTCAAGTGCTTGATTTCATTGCGTTTTACAGCAGCGTTCCCTCTGGCACGTTGCTTGCAATTGCAGAGCCATCCCTCCACGCATCAAGGTGAATTCATGAGCAAGTACTCCGCAGGCGCCGCGTTCCGCAAAGCCGTCCAAGAAGAATCCCCGTTACAGGTGGTTGGCGCGATCAACGCCAACCACGCCCTGCTGGCCAAGCGCGCCGGCTACCGTGCGATCTACCTGTCGGGCGGCGGCGTGGCCGCGGGTTCGCTGGGCCTGCCGGACCTCGGCATCTCGGGACTGGAAGACGTCCTGATCGACGTGCGCCGCATCACCGACGTCTGCGACCTGCCGCTGCTGGTCGACATCGACACCGGCTTCGGCTCCTCCGCCTTCAACGTCGCGCGGACTGTGCGTTCGCTGATCAAGGCCGGCGCCGGCGCCTGCCATATCGAAGACCAGGTCGGCGCCAAGCGCTGCGGCCACCGTCCGAACAAGGAGATCGTCAGCCAGGGCGAGATGGTCGACCGTGTGAAGGCCGCCGTCGATGCCCGCACCGACGACAATTTCGTGATCATGGCGCGCACCGACGCGCTGGCCGTCGAGGGCCTCGATAAGGCGGTGGAACGCGCCGTGGCCTGCGTCGAAGCCGGCGCCGACATGATCTTCC